>CAZMBS010000017.1:0-24841 GCA_964564295.1 uncultured Streptomycetaceae bacterium | reverse complement strand
CGCCGATGCCGAACGCATAGGCGCCCACCGCGCCGTGCGTCGACGTGTGCGAGTCGCCGCACGCCAGGGTAATTCCCGGCTGCGTAAGGCCGAGTTCCGGCCCGATCACATGCACGATGCCCTGATGCGGATCGTCCATGCCCCAGTTGACGATGCCGTTCGCGCGCGTGTTTGCGTCGAGCAGCCCGATCATGTCGCGCGCCTCCGGGTCGGGCACGCTCGCGAGTCCCTTGTCCCGCGCGACGGTGGGCACGTAATGATCGGCCACCGAGGACACCTGCCGCGGCCGTCGCACCTTGCGGCCCTCTTTCGCGAGCGCGCCGAACGCGTGAAACGAGCCTTCGTGCACCAGCGTGCGGTCGATGTACAGCAGCACCTCGCCGCCCTTGTCGAGCACGACGTGTCGCGACCAGACTTTCTCAAACAGCGTCTTCATGTCGGCCTTTCAGAATCCATAGAGCCGCGCCGGGTTGTCGACGAGCACCTTGCGTCGGATCGCCGCGTCGGGCACCCACTCTGCAAGCCGGTCGCACATCTCACCGTCGTTCGGCATGTCGCCGTCGTGTTTTGCGTGCGGCCAGTCGGTGCCCCACACCACGCGACTCGCGTTGGCATCGACGAGCGCATGCGCGAGCGGCGTCACATCCGGGTAAGGCATCGGGTGCGCGGAAATGCGGTACGGGCCCGTGAACTTGGTCCAGCACCGCCCGCCTTTCATGAGCCGCAGCAACGCCCGAAAGCCCGGCTGCGTCACGCCCTTCGCGGCTTTCATGTAGCCGAAGTGGTCGATGACGTAGTCGGTCGGAAAATCCTCGAACAGGGCTTCCAGGTTCGCGTACTCGTCGACGTGCATGAGGAACTGAACGTGCCACCCGAGCGGCGCAATGCGCTGCGCGAGTCGGCGCACGACGGGCATCGGGAGCACGCCTTTTTCGGTCGCGACGTCCACCACGTTGAAGCGGATGCCGCGCACGCCCTGGGCGTGCATTGATTCCAGTTCGCGATCCGTCACGCTGTCGTCGATCACCACGATGGCGCGCCATGTTCCGGCCATGACCTTCAGATTCTCCAGCACGACCGTGTTGTCCGTGCCGTACACGGAAGGCTGCACGATCACGCCGCGGTCGACGCCGAGCGTGCGCGCGAGTCGCCGCCAGTCCGCGAGCGACGCGTCGGGCGGCGTGTAAATTCTCTGCGCGGAATAGCCGTGCCGCGCCATCGGGCCGAACAAATGGAAGTGCGTGTCGGTCGTGCCGCCGGGCAACGCGATCGCCGGCGCGCGCGTCCGGGGATCGGGGCCTGCGCACAACGGCGCGGCTGCAGTCGGTGCGAATTCCACAAGCCGTTGTTATTATTGAATAATCAGTTCGCGCTGATGTTGGCGGCTTTCACCACCTTTTGCCAGCGCGCGAAATCCAGCCGCACGTACTCGGCGAATTCCGCGGGCGAGCTGCCGAGTGTGGTGGCGCCCAGGCTTGCGAAGCGGTCGCGAATCCCCTGTTGCGAGGTGACTTTCACGATCGCGCCGTGCAGCCGGTCGATGATGTCCTTCGGCGTGTTCGCGGGCGCGAGCAGCCCGGTGATGGTTGTGGCGTCGAAGCCCTTGAGCCCCTGCTCGGCGAGCGTCGGCACATCGGGCAGCAGCGGCGCGCGCCGGTCGGTGGTCACCGCGAGCGCCCGTATTCTGCCGCTGCGGATGTAGCCCATCGATGCCGTGAGCTGATCGATATGCGAATCCACCTGCCCGCCGAGCAGGTCGATCAGCGCGGGTCCGCTGCCCTTGTACGGGACACCCGTCATGCGCATGCCCGCGCTCATCTGAATCAACTCGCCCACCAGATGGTTGGACGTGCCGGTGCCCGCCGTGGCCATCGTCATCTGGCCGGGCCTGGATTTCACAAGTGCGACAAACGACTTGAAGTCCTTCGCAGGCACCGAAGGATGAACGATCAGCACGAACGGCACGTTGCTGATGCCGGAAATCGCCGCGTAATCGCGCACCGGGTGGTACAGCGGCTTCGCGAACACGTTGGGCGCGACGCTGTAGACCGAGTTCGACGCCATCAGCAGCATGTAGCCGTCCGGCGGCGCTTTCGCGACCATTTCTCCACCGATCATGCCGCCCGCGCCGGCCCGATTGTCGACAACAACCGGCTGGCCCAGTATTTCGGTCATGCCGGGCGCCACGGCGCGCGCGTTGATGTCGACGTTTCCGCCCGGCGCGAACGGAACGACGATCCGTATCGGTTTGACCGGGTACGTCTGCGCGGCCGAAAACGCCGCGGCGCCCGCGCCAACCAACGACAACAACAGTCGAATCAACATGGATTTTTCTCCCTGTGGCGCGCCGCTGCGGTGCCGCAATTCATGCCGGCAGCTCGATCGGCGCATCGATGAAAACCTGGTAGCGCTGGCTCTTGGGTTTCGCGAGGTCTTCGGCGTTCACGTAGGTTATGGACGATTTTCCGGCCAGATCGCGCGGCAGTATCATCACGCGTGCGAACGCGGTGTCCACCGCCGGCGAGGCCTTGGCATACACGGGATCGGGCCCGGCCTCGAACCACGGCTCGAGCGGCAGATAACGATGCACCGCGTCCTTCGTATGGATGTCGATGCCCCCAAACAGCAGGCAGCGCACGCCGCCGCCGCAATGCGTGTGCGTGAGCGCTTCGCCGCCCGCGGGAAAATCCACCCGGTCGCAACGCAGCAGGTACGGCGCTTCCGAATCGAGCGTGATCGGCGCATCCAGCAACAATTCACTGGCGCAGTGCCCGCCGGCGAGTCGCGCCGCCCGCGCGCCGTCGGCATCGAGTTCCCAGCGCAGCACGGTCGCGGGTTTCGTCGCGCCGTGCAGCCGGCTCCAGCCGGTGTGATGCCATGCGCTGTTTTCGGACAGTGCTGCCGATGTCGAGTCGGTGGTCACGCGCAGCGCGCCGGTCGCGACATACAGCGCGCGGGCCGGATGCGCGTCGAGCGCAACGCCCGCCGCCTGCGGATGCAGCACGTCCTTGTACAGCCGCAGCGCGAACGCCATCAGAGTCCCGCGCGCTGGTCTTCGGGCACGCCATATCGCGCCTCGAGCTGCTGGATTTCCGGCAGGCCCGCGATGTCGGTGAACTGCTTGAAGTCCGCGACCCTGTCGCGCAGGTGCGCAATGGAACCCGTCTTCTTCAGCTCGCGCAACAGCGTCTGTATCGCCGGAATCGCGGCGAGGATGACCCAGTTGGGGTAGATGGCGAGTTTGAATCCGAGCCGCGCGAGTTCGTCCGCCGGCAGGTCGGGCGTCTTTCCGCTTGCCGCCATGTTGTACAGCAGCGGCACGCCCGGGAAACGCTTCGACACGGTCTCCACCTGCGCCCGCCCGACCGGCGCTTCGATGAACAGCACGTCGGCGCCCGCCGCACGGTAACGCTCGCCGCGTTCGAGCGCGGGCTCGAGTCCTTCCACGGCGATCGCGTCGCAGCGCGCGATGATGACGAAGTCGTCGTCCCGCCGCGCATCGCATGCCGCCTGGATTTTTGCGACCATTTCCGCGGCCGGAATGACGCGCTTGCCCGCCAGATGACCGCATCGCTTGGGCCACGCCTGGTCCTCGAGATGCACGCCGGCGACCCCCGCCTTCTCGTAGTCCCGGATCGTGCGCCGTGTGTTGATCGGGTTGCCGTAACCCGTGTCCGCGTCCGCGATGACCGGCAGCGCCGATGCGTCGACAATGCGACTCGCGTTGTCGATCATCTCGCTCGCCGTGAGCAGCCCCACGTCCGGCATGCCGAGCCGGGTGAGGCTCGTGCCGAAGCCGGTCATGTAGACCGCGTCAAATCCTTCGAGTGCGACCATGCGCGCTGCAAACGCGTCGGCCACGCCGGGCGCGACCACGCAACCGGGAGCGGCGAGCAGCCTGCGCATTCTTGTCGTCATGCGTTCATTCATCGCTTCCCCGATCAAGGTGGTGTGGATGTGATCTTATCACCCGGCGTGGGACCGGCCGCGGCGGGGCGTACCTTACAATCTGCAGCATTCGCTTCGGGGTGAGGTAGAAAGGGACGGCATGATGGATACAGGCATCTGGGCAATCTGGTACGACATCGCCTCCGAACACCGGGCGGAGTATTTCGACTGGTTTCACGGCGTGCATATCCCGGAGAAGCTCGCGCGCCCCGGATACGTGTGGGCTGCGCACTATGCATTGGGGCATGGGGGGCGCGGCAAGGGCTATCTTGCCCTTTTCGGCGGAGCCAGCGCGCACAGCTTCCTCAATCCCGGTCCCGCGCAGCTCGCGGCGCGGCAAAGCGCCGAGACCCGGCGCTACATGGGCATGCGGCTGCAGCCTGCCTGGGGCATTTTCGCGGAGGAAACCCGGATCGACGGGCCGGATGTCGCACTGCGCGGACCCGGGCTTGCGACGGCGCCGGTCGTGCAAATGGGCAATTTCAACGCGCCAAGCGCGGCGGTTGAAGACGATCTCGGCAGTTTCTATGCGCAGCAGCGTTTTCCGGCGCTGGCGCGGCTCCCCGGCGTCGTCGGCACGCGAAAACTACTTGCCTCCGTCGGCGCCCGCAAGCACGCGATCCTTTACGAATTCACTTCCCTGGAATTGCGCGAGCAACATTACGCGAAACTCGAAGCCGAGGCGCACGATCCGAATACGTGGATGGGCCGCGTGGTGCCGCAGCTCGAACACGCGCCGTACTCGCCGGGGGTCGGCGTGCGCATCTGGCCGGCGGATTAGTTTTGCTACGCCCGAAATTCAAGAAAACAGTCGCTTCGTGCGTGAATACCAGAACGATGCATTAGGCAGGATGAAGCCCTTGGACGTACGGCATCTCATCGTATGTGCGCCCGTTAAGTTCACGTCCTGTCAAGTCCTTTCTCACTCCACCCCATTGCTTGAAGAAAAACGGCACCCTTGACTCACGACACTGGCGGAATATTGATTTCACCCAATCTTTTCGCATAGGACGAGCTCTCGGGCCGGATTCGCCGCCAACGATTACCCAATGAATCCCTTCTAACGAAAGCGATTCGAGTGGGCCAATCAGCGGCTCAAGAGACAAAAATCTCACTGATGCAGGGACCGCTTGGAGTTTTGCTACACGATGAAGTACGCGTGCGCTCTCGACGCTGACTCCCATCCACACGTTTCTTGGCCAAGGAAGACACGAAGCAAACTCTGCCAATCGATCAGCGCGTTTCGTCAAAACTTGAAAGGTGTGATGTGGGCACGCGAGCATCGTCGCGAACACTCTCTTTATGTACGCAAGCGGGATGTCGTCATGAAACAAATCGCTCATCGAATTGACGAATACGACCCTTGGCTGTCGCCACTTGCGCGGCACGTCTACGAGATCGGGGTGGAGTGTTACTTGGAAACCATTCCGATAGCGCTCAGCGCCCATGGCAGTAAGCCGGTAGGCCATACGCTCTGCGTAGCAGTGTTTGCAGCCCTGGCTGATCTTGGTGCAACCAGTTACCGGATTCCAAGTCATTTCAGTCCACTCAATGTTTGATTTCGTTGCCATCGAATCAGGACTCGCTACGGAAGTGAACCGGCGCCTTATTTTGTTCGTGTGAGGTATTCGGCTATCTTGAGGGCAGTCTTCCCGCCCCGCGGATTTCCTGCCGCGAAACACAATGCATACATGGGCGATCGATTCGAATTGTAAAGAATCAATGGCCTGTCGACCACGTGAGGGAACACTTCGCGTAATCGAGATAGGAAAAACTCCAGAATTTCATCTGGACCGACAGTCTTAGATACTGAATTGCTGGTTTCGCCAAACAAATCAGTGGAAGTATTCTTCCGATAAAAATTGCTTACCCAATTCGCCGTTCCAAATACGTCAGTCAGCTTCCTGCCCCAGTCGGTTTCGGGCAACCCTGCCTTCGGCATCATCCGGTTTGCCCCAATCGCGAATGGAAACAGTACCCATAGGTCGATTGCTTTCGTGCGCGCGATAGCTTCTATCGTTCTCCACGAGACGCTCATGCCATAGGGATCGAGAAAAACAACAGCGCGTTGTTTCCGCCAGTCTTGATCCGAGCACCATTGTGTTAGCCACGTGTTGGCATCTTCGTTGACTGTGTCACATCGATAGGCAATCTCTGCAAACCGGCTGTCGATTAGCGCGCGCACCGACTGAATGTGCGCCGACTTGCTATCAATAAACACATACCGATGAAACTTTCGATCCAAGGAAAGTACCACTTGGACACTGCCTTGCTGGTACGCGCGAGTCTCTTCCCCGTAGAAGAAAGGAGTAGTGTCGTCAGGCTGTTGTTTCGACTCTCGGCCGCCGGTTCCTGCGAAAGCATCCACGTATACTGTGCGATAGGTCTTGGCGACTGGGTTCTTGTGGAATATCAGTTGATACTGGGCAAGATACTCTCTGAGCGCCGCAAGCTTTCGCTCTGTCCACTGGCCGCCGAATTGATGTGTCGTCACGACAAGGCATCCGAAGTGTAGGATCAATACTGTATTAAATTACAGTAATCTTGTCTGGGTTGCAAACCCGAGATCGGCGCACCGATCGTGGCGGGGCGAATCAATGCAAGCCATTGATTTATTGTTTAATATTTCGTGCGGCGCTCGATATGTCTGCCCGATTCCAATTCTGGCGGGCTACAAGTTCCGCCAATGTGCATTCGAAGAAGCGTTGCCCAGCGCTTGGTCGCGCGGGGCGCGATCAGTAGCGACTACCCCGCCGCCCTCGCCGGCGCGCGCACGGCGGCATCGTAATCGACGTTCGCGAGCCTGTCGGTATCCCGGAGTTGCTCGAGCAGCTTGCGCGCTGCGGCGTCGCCGATGACCGGTTCGGCGAGCTCGATGAACTTGCCGTTCAGTTCGTCGTCCGTGAGCGGCTGCTCGGGGTCGCCCTTGCGGTAGGGCTGGAAGTGCGCAAGCTTGCGGCCGTCGGTCGTTTCGATTTCCACCTGCGCGGCGCGCTGGCCTGGATAGCCTTTCGAGAGTTCCGGGTCCGCCACGCACTCCACTTTTTTCATGAGTTGGCGCACGGCGGCGTCCTTCATGCGTTCCGGCAGGAAGGCGTTGAGCCGCACGCTGCCGTGCACCGCGGCGTGGGCCACGGTGTACTGCAGGCTGAATTTCGCCTGGTACTCGCCCTCGGGCGCCGCGTTGTCGATGATGTCGAGCCCCGCCTTGTAGGTCGCGAGCCGGATGCGCCGGATGTCGTTCGCGGAGAGCCGGTGTTCGCGCAGCAGATGCAACACGCCGTCGATCGACGGAAACGTGTGCCCGCAGCAGCCGTGATTCTTGAACGTCATGCGATTGATGTGATAGTCCGTGCCGAGTCCGCGCGTGGCCCTGGTCCAGTCCGGATTCATGCTCATCGCATTGCCGAAACCTTCCCGGCCCTCCAGGATGTCGAGCGCGCCGGTGACGCCTTTCGACGCCGCCAGCGCCGCCAGCACGCCCGCGTCGGCCGCGTGGCCGCCGTGCAGCGGTTTCGACATGGCTTGCGAGAGAAACGCCTGCTTGAGTCCGGCCGCGAACGTGCCCACGGTCGCGACGGCATGCATGAACCGCTCGCGGTCGAGGCCCATCACGGTCGCCGCCGCGGCCGCCGCGCCGAACGAGCCGACTGTGCCCGTGGTGTGCCAGAAGCGGTAGTGCGACGGCATGACGGCCTCGCCGATGCGCGTGGAAGTTTCGTAGCCGACGATGACGCCGCGCAGGAATCGATCGCCGCTCGCACCCGTCGCCTGCGCCGCCGCGAGCGCCGCGGAAATCGTCGGGCTGCCCGGGTGGTACCCAGCGTCTCGATAGATGTCGTCGAACTCGACGGCGTGCGATGCCGCGCCGTTGATCAGCGCCGCGACGCGCATCGTCGCGCGCCGTCCTGTCGCGAGTCGCGCGCGGCCGCGGTCAAGGTCTTCGGCGAACGCGAGCTCAAGCAGCGTCGCCGGCGCGACCACGCTGCCCGGCAGCAGCGCGGCGTACCAGTCGATCACCGCGCGCTTGGCGTGATGCATCACATCCGCGGGAAGTTTTCTCGTCTGTTCCTGTATCGCGTAGTCGGCGATGTGTCCGAGCAGCATGACTGTCGCTCCCAGAGATGCAATTCTATGAATAAAATCAATATGTTAAGATCGCCTATATCCCCAGCGCGTAACACGGGCGCCTCGGATCGGCGCCGCCTTCGAGCAACCCGTTTTCATCATTGACACGGATCGCGCACACGGCGCCCGCGCGCCATTCGACATCGGGCCACGGCGCGACCTTGTGCCCCATCTGCGAGAGTTGCTCCATGACCGTGGTTTCGATGCGCGATTCGATGTTGAGCCGCCCGGGGTGATAGGCGTGCGGCTCCGACGAACTCGGAAAGCTGTAGGTTGCAAAGCGCGGCGCTTCGACGGCGGCCTGCGGTTCCATGCCGAACACGACGATGTTGAGCAACACCTGCGTCATGGCTTGCGGCTGGATGTCGTTGCCCGGCGAACCGAACGGCATGTAGAGCTTGCCGTTCTTCAGCGCGAGCGCGGGATTCGGCGTGAGCCGCGGCCTCTTGCCCGGGGCAAGTGCGGCCGGGTGCGCGGGATCGGTCCACGACTGCGTGCCGCGCGACGAGGGGCAAAGCCCGGTGCCGGGAATAACCGGTGTCGCGCTCGAACCGTCCGACGGCGTCGCCGAGAACGCATTGCCGTGGCCGTCGACCACGCACACGTACGACGTATCCGGCAACGGAGCGGGCACGCCTGCCGTCGGCGCGGGTAGCGGCCGTCCGGCCCGGTATCCCGCGACATCGCCCGCCGGTGGCAGCTCCGGCCACGCGACATCGTTGCGAATGAGCTTGCGCCGCATCGCCGCGTAATCCTGCGACAACAACACGTCGAGCGGCACGTCCACGAATTTCGGATCGCCGTAATAGCGGTGCCGGTCTGCGAACGCGAGTTTCAGCGCTTCGGTCACTGCGTGTATGTAAGCCGGCGAGTTGTGCCCCATCGCGGCCAGATCGAATCCGGACAGCAGATTCAGCGTCTGCGGCAGCACGGGCCCCTGTGACCATGGGCCGCAGGCGTAGACATCGATGTCGCGGAACGTCGTGCGTACCGGCGTCTCGAAGCTCACTTCGTACGCGGCCATATCCTCCAGCGTGACCCAGCCGTCGTTCTCTCTGTGATAGGCCGCGATTTTGCGCGCGATGTCGCCCCGGTAAAACGCGTCACGGGCAGCCTGCAGACCCGCCGCGCGGCCTTTCGACTGGTGCGCGGATTCCTCGTCGATCATGTACTGCAACGAATTCGCAAGATCGGACTGCACGAAACGCACGCCGGCCTTCGGCGGCCGTCCGCCCGGCAGAAATACTGCCGCGCTTGACGGCCAGCGCCGGTAGCTCTCGACA
Source organism: uncultured Streptomycetaceae bacterium (assembly GCA_964564295.1). GTDB lineage: Bacteria > Pseudomonadota > Gammaproteobacteria > Burkholderiales > SG8-41 > CAZMBS01. The sequence goes on along the minus strand of CAZMBS010000017.1, from coordinate 15,482 downwards.
TTGTCGGCAATGTAATCCGCCATGAAGCCGTGCATCGAAAACCCCTCGCGCGCGAGCCGAAGCGCTTCGCGCGCCACATCACCGAACCGCATGGTGCCGTAGCGCGCGAGCGCCGCGATCCATGCGGCCGGCGCCGCCGGCATCACCGTGCGCAAAATGCCGGGCGGCATTTTTCCGCCGTGTTTCTCGCGGAAGTAATCGATCGACGCCGCCTTGGGCCACGTGCCGAGCCCGTCGATATTCACGACCGCGCGCTTGTCGGCGAGGTAAATCATGATCGGCGCAACGCCGGCAAAGTTCACGCGATCCGTCTGCAGGATGTCGAGCGCGATGCCGGCCGCGACTCCCGCGTCGACCGCGTTGCCGCCGGCTTCGAGTATCTGAAAACCTGCGTGCGTCGCGGAATAGTGTCCGGCGGAGATCATGTGCTTCGCGCCGGTGATGGTGGGGCGATACGGGTTCACAGGGGGCATCGCGTTCTCCTTGATCACAACCCGACCGCATCGTGGCGGACGGGCACGTCAAGCGCCGCGAGATCGCCGAGCGTTACCGGCTTCACGGGCGGACGGATTCGATAATAGCCGACTTGCGGCACCGGAACACCACGCGCCTGGGCGATCAACTCGACCACGGTCAGGCCGCATAGCCGACCCTGGCAGGGCCCCATGCCGCAACGCACGAACGATTTCATCTGGTTCGGCCCGGGACAATGCTGTTCGGTGACCAGCCTGCGAATTTCTCCCGCCCGCACTTCCTCGCAACGGCACACCATCGTGGCGTCGTCCGGCGGCGCGATCCAATGCCCGTCCGGGCGATACAGCGCGTCGAGAAACGGCCGCGCAGCGCGGTGCTTCGCGAGCGCCGTGCGCGCCGGCCCCGCGCGCTCGTCGCGCTCCGCCATGCTGATTTTTCCGAGATCGCACGCTGCGGCTAGCACGGACAGGGTGCCCATGGCTTCGGCGCCTCTTGCGCCGATGATGCCGCCCGCGTCTCCCGCGACCAGTATGGCCGGCGCCGACGAACGCCCCCATGCGTCGAGTCGCGGCCGGAAACATCGCTGCACGTCGTCCCAGTCGTGCGCGAGGTTCAGCGACCAGGCAAGATTGCCGTTCGGCACGACACCCTGATGCAGAAATACCGTGTCCACCGGCATGCGGTGCAGTTTCCCCGCGCTGGAGAATTCGATCTCGTTCACCTTCGAGTCGCCGTGCATCGCAAGCCGCGTGACCGGCCGGTGCATCGGGATGCCGGCTGCGCGCAGCTCGCGCAACATCGCGAGCCCCTTGCCCAGATAGCCCGGCGCCGCGATGAACCCCGGCAGACGCGGTAATGCCGCCCAGCGATTGAACGTCGTCTCCAGGATCGCGGCGGGTCTTGCGCCGGCGCGTGCGAGCTGGGTGGCAAGCAACAACAGCAGCGGCCCGCAGCCCGCGAGCACGAAGCGCCCGCTCGGCGCCAGCCCGTTGGCCTTGAACAGCGTCTGTGCCGCGCCGCACGTGAGCACGCCGGGGAGCGTCCACCCCGGGACCGGCAGCGGGCGTTCCATCGCGCCGGGCGCGATCAGCACCTGCTTCGCCGAAAGTATTCCCGCCGCGCCGTTGCGGCGATAGAACACGCGACCACCGGGGTCGACCTGCCAGACTTGCGTCTGTTCGCGATAGTCGGCGCCGGAATTTCGAAACGCGCGCGCGAGCTCGAGTCCCGCGGCGTAGTCGGGACCGAGCCACTCGAGATGACGGGGCCGTGTCGCCGCAAGCCGCTCGATGCCCCGGTAGATTTGACCGCCCGGTTCCGGCTGCTCGTCGAGAACCACCGTGACGAGCCCGAGTTCGGATGCGGCCGTCGCCGCGGCCATTCCCGCCGGCCCCGCGCCGACGATGGCGAGATCGCAGGCTGCGGTCACGTGCGCACTCCGCGCCTGCCGGGTTGCCTATCGATGCGCATGCCTTCGGCGACGATGACGAGGCAGCCTTGCTGGTTCGGTTCGTCGTCGATCGTCATCAGGCATTCGAAGCACACGCCCATCATGCAGTACGGCGCGCGCCCTTCGCCGCTCACGGGAGTCGTGCGCGTCGCGCCCCCGCCATGAACGAGCATTGCCGCCGCCGCCGTGCATCCGACCGGCACGCTTGCCGCGGCGCCGTTGATGATCACGCCGACCCGGGCTTCGGGCGCGTCAGGCAGCGGCGCGAACATGGAATCGGTCCGATCGGAAGCGCGCGAGTTCGGGCGGCAGCGCGCCGTCGACGACGTGCTGCGCAAAGTGCAGCGCGTGCGCGGCGGCGAGCGTCACGCCGCTGTGGCACGTGCAGACGAAGGCCCCGGGATACTCGCGCGACTGCTCGTATATCGGCAGGCCGTCGGGGGACATCACGCGCAGCGCACCCCAGGTGCGCACGATACGCACGCCACGCAGGAACGGAAACGTTTTCACCGCGCGGTCCGACAGCGTGCGGATGATCTCGGGCGAGGTGGCGTCGTCGAAACCGGCTTCCTCGCGCGACTCGCCGATCATGATCGTGCCCTCCACGGTCTGACGGATCATCAACGTCGGCATATGCAGCACCTGCTGCACGCGTTCGGTGACGATGATCTGCCCGCGAACGGGCCGCACCGGCACGTCGAGCCCCACCATCGCGCCGAGCGCGTGATTGCCGAGCCCCGCGGCCAATACCAGGCGCGGCGCAGCAAACGTTTGACCACCGGCGGTGAGTGTAAAGCTGTTCGGCGCGGCGTGGATGCCGTCGACACGTGCGTTCGGCACGTAGCGCCCGCCCCGTTTCAGCAGCGCGGCATGCAGTGCGCGCAGTGTATGGAGCGGATTCGCGTGCCCGTCGTACGGCGTATACGAAGCACCAACGACGTCGGGGCCGATCGCGGATATCAATTTCCTGAGCTCCGCGTGCCGCAGGATGTCGTACTCGAATCCTGCCTCGCCGGACTCCAGGCGCAGCTGCTCCATGAGGCGGCGGCGCTTGTCGAGTTCCGTTTCGCTGAGGCAGATCGTCACGCCGCCGGGGCGCTCGTGGCCGCTCGTAATGCCGGTCTCGTCGAACAGATCCCGGGAGAAGTCGGCCCATGCGTCGGACGAGCGCCGCGTCCAGCGCTGGTACTCCGGCACGCCGAATCCCTTGCTCTGCACCCACACGAGACCGAAGTTGCCGCGTGATGCGCGATGCGCGACGTCACCCTCATCGAGCACCACGGCGTGTTTGCCGAGACGCGCCAGGCCGTACGCGACCGCGGTGCCGACGAGCCCGCCGCCGATGACGATCGCGTCGCTGTCCGCCGGCACGCGCTACCTCTGCGTCTTCATCGCGGCCCCGCGGAAATAATCAACATAATCATGCGGTTATGTTGTCGCGCGATCAGCGTACGATGAGCCCGTCCACCGCGACCACGCCCGCGCCGGCCGGCTTCACCAGCAGCGGATTGATTTCGGCTTCGCGGATTTCCGCGATGAACGCCAGTTGCGAAAACGCCGCGACGGCCCGGGCAAGCGCTTCACAATCGCCGCGCGGCAGGTTGCGGTATCCGCGGATGATGGCAAGGCCTCTCACCGCGTCGATCATGCGGCGAGCGTCGTCGATGCCGACCGGCGCAAGGCGCATCGCGAGGTCGTGGTAGATCTCGGCCAGCACGCCCCCGACGCCGAGCACGACGACCGGGCCCACCTGCGGATCGCGTTTGTAGCCGAGGATGACTTCGGCAAGTCCATGCTCCATGTGCTGCACGAGCAGGCCGTGCTGTCTCGCCCCGGGGTGCGACTTGCCGATCCGGCTCAGGATGTCACGCGCAGCCGCCTTCAACGCCGTTGCGTCGGCGAGATTCAACATGACACCGCCTGCGTCGGTTTTGTGCGCGATATCGGGTGACAGAATTTTCGCGACCACCGGGAACGGCACGTCGCAGTGTTCGTCGGGGGACTTCAGTATCGCCGTGGCGGCGACCGGCACCCCCAGCGCCGCAAATACGCGACAGGCAGCGTGCTCGTCGAGCTGCCCGGGACCGGCCGTTGCCAGAAGACCGCGGGCGTCGCTGACGCGTTTCGTGTCCTCGGCCGGAAATTCGACCGGCGACTTCCAGTCGCGCCATGCACGGATCGCATCGGCGCAGGATTCGGGGGTGCGAAAGCCCGCGATGCCCGCGTCCGACAACAACTTGAGGGACGCTTCCGCATGCGGTGCGAGATACGAACAGAGCACCTTGTCGCGTGCGTTCGCGGCGATGACGGGGCCCACGGCGATCTGCGGCTGAAACTGCGCCGAGCTGCCGGCCACTGCGAGCACCAGTTCGCAGTGGTCCGATGCGAGCAATTCGTCGAGCACGGCGCCGTAAATTTCGGGCTTCGCGCCTGCGAGCGTGAGGTCGGTTACGCGCGACTTGCCGATCCGGACGTTGCGCGCCGCCATGTTCGCGATGATCGTATCGGTCGGCGGAACGACTTCGACGCCAAATGTGCCGAGCCGATCCACCACGCTCGCGGCGCCGCCGCCGGTCGTCGTCATGACCGCGACGCGGTGGCGCGTGCGTGGTTTCTGTCCGGTGACGAGCGCCGGCAGCTCGAACAGCGTTTCCAGCATGTCCACGCGCAAAATGCCGTGCGCGTGGAAAAATGCGTCGATCACCGCGTCCGAGCCCGCCATCGCTCCCGTGTGCGAGGCGGCCATGTCCTGCCCGGCCTCGGAGCGACCGAGCTTGTACGCAATGATCGGCTTGCCGGCGGCATGCGCGCGGCGGCCGGCACGCGCAAGGTGCTCCGCGTCACGTATCGTTTCCATGAACAGCAGTATCGCCTGCGTGTGCGGGTCGTCGACCAGCATGTCCGACAGTTCACCGACGCCGAGATCGGCTTCGTTTCCGACCGAGATGAGCTTCGAGAACCCGACGCCGCGACCGAGCCCGCGCGACAGGAGCCCGCCGGTCATGCTGCCTGACTGTGACACCACCGCGATCGGCCCCGGCTTGACTTGCGCGTATTCCAGCACCGCGTTCACCGACAGCGCGAGTTGCGTCTGGCTGCTGTATATGCCGATGCAGTTCGGTCCCACGAGGCGTACGTTGCCGGCGCGGGCAATTTTCAGCAACTCGTCCTGTTGCTTGCGCCCCTCTGGCCCGGTCTCGGCGAAGCCGTCGCTGTAGATCGTGACGACGGCCACTTTCTTTTCCGCGCATTGCGCGAGCGCCGCGGCAACCTTGTCCTTCGGCACCATGATGAACGCATGGTCGATCTTGCCGGGAACGTCGGTGATCGCGGGATAGGCTTTCTCGCCGAGAATCTCGGGGCGCCCGGGATTGATCGGGTAGATTTTTCCGGGATAGCCGTATTTGCGCAGAAAGCGCTGCGGGCGCGACGTGTACTTGGTCGCATCGCCGGACGCGCCGATCAGGGCGACCGCGCGCGGCGCGAAGACCGACTCGGAGAGCGCGCTCATTGCGGGGGCCGCTGCGGAAAGGTCCGTCCGAACACCGATTCCGCGATGCGGTTCTTGAGGATTTCGATGGATCCGCCCGCGATCATCCAGCCGCGGCACTTGCGAAAGCAGTACTCCACCAACGTCTCCTCCGTGTAACCGATGCCGCCCATGATCTGCATCGCCTCGTTGCAGCAGTCGAACCCCGCCTGGTTGCAGAACGCCTTCGCGATGGCGGTATCCTCGGCCGACGGAATGCCGTTCACGGCACTCGACGCCGCGCGATAGATCAGCAGCTCGCCCGCGTCGAGTTTCATTTTCATGTCGGCGAACTTCCACTGGATGCCCTGGAACTCGCACAACAGGCGCCCGAACTGCTTGCGTTGCATGGCCCACTCGCGCGCGATGTTGTACGCGTAACGCCCGAACGCGAGCGAGCGCGCCGTGTTGCCGATGCGCTCGACGTTGAAGCCCGCGATCTGTTTCTTGAACCCGTCTTCCTTCAACAGCACGTTTTCCGGGCCGACGTACACGTTGTCGAGGTAGGTCTGCACCCATTCTTCGCCGTTGAAGAACTTCGCCGGGGCGCCCTGCCGGAAACCGCCGGCCGTTCGCGGAATCAGCACCGACCCGATGCCGCCGACGCCGGGGCCGAAGCGCACGTACGTCAGCATCACCTCTGCCGCTGTCGCGTGGGTCTGGAACACTTTCACCCCGTTGATGCGGTAACCCGCGCCGTCGGGCGTCGCGCGGGTCGCCAGATCGGTCACCGCGCTGCCCGCCTCGGGCTCGGTCATGCCGACGCAGATCACCGATTCGCCCTTGAGGATTTTCGAGAGGTAGCGCTGCTTCTGGTCCGGCGTGCCGTACTCGGCGAGCACGCGCACCGGACCGAAGTTGCCGGCCTGGATCACATCCGCGCTGCGCGGGCAGGATTCCGTCACCGCTTCGATCGCGAGTATCGCGTCCATGAGCGTGCCGCCCTGTCCGCCGTCTTCTTCTTTCATCGCGATGCCCATGAGCCCCTGAGCGGCCATGAGCTTCGCCACATCCCACGGATGTTCCGCTTCGTGGGCTCGTGCAAGCGCACCGGGTTTCAGGTGTTTCTGGGCGAAGCCGCGCACGGCATCACGGAACTGCTGCTGCTCGGGCGAGAGATGAAAGTCCACGGACTGGTCTGATCAGGGTGCGCGCGAAGAGGCGCGATTGTCACAAGCCGGGTGCGTGAGCGCAAGTCGCGCTGAATTGCCGGAAACGCCTCGCCTTATGCATTGCAGCGCCAATGCGCCCCTATGACCGAGCCGGGTTCAGCGCCGGTCCGCCGGGTCGTCGCGCAGACGGCAGCCATCGACGTAGAGGTTGTATAGGAAAATTGCGGCCATCACGCAAAAAGTGAAAAGCAACATGCTGTCACACCAGCTGAACCGCTCGAAGCCCAGAAAACCGGCCGGGGCCCCGCCGAAGAATATGCCGATATTCATGCCGATTAGCATGATCCGGATCTCGGTCGGGCCGAAGCCGGCCATGGAGACATGGAATTGGCCGGTCACCGTGCTCCGGATCAGCGAATAGATCGACAGTGCGTGATAACCGGTCAGCGCAAGCAGCGCGGTATCCAGGCGCATGAACGGGGACAGGCCGGCGCCGACCATGATGACGACATTCCCCACGACGTCGACGGACTGGTCCAGGAAAAATCCGTATCGCGGACGCTCGCACCCGCGAACCCGCGCCAGGGTGCCGTCGAGCGAATCGCCGAACCAATGGACTACCAAACCGAGATTCGCGAGCCAGAGATAGGCCGGGTCGCGGTGCGACAGCAGGTATCCGGTGAATACCACGATGCTGCCAAGCACGCCGATCGCGGTAAGCCCGTCCGGTGAAATCCACGCCGGACACTTGGACGCCAGGAAAATGAGCAGCCTTTTTTCGGCCGTTGCCAGCATGCTGTAGTGGGCCCGCTGCACCGTGGCCGCCCGTTCTACCGTGTCCGGAGTCTCGTGCTCGCTGGGAATGGGAATTTCAATCCGCCTCGAAAGAGCTACCCGCCGTAATTCAGGACCCGAACGATGCGCTCGGACAGTGCCGACGGCAGAACGGACAACAGCCAGGAGCCGGCATTCAGCGGGAAAGGAAAACTGATGCGCGGCTGATCAACGGACAGTCCATGTTTGATCCGGCGCGCGGCCTTGTCCGCCGGCCACAGAAAGGGCTTCGGCCCCGGCATTTCGCGACACATCTTCGACTCGACAAAACCCGGCATGACCACATTGACGCGTATGCCTTGCGGGCCCAGCCAGCCTCGCAGCGCTTCTCCGTATCCCTTGATCGCGGCTTTGCTTGCGCAATAGCTGGGAACCACGGGCAATCCAAAGTAGGCGGCCAACGAACTGAGCAGGGCGATCTGACCTTCGCGCCGCGCGCGCATGGACGGCAATAATCTGTCCACGGTAGCCATCGCCGCCAGTATATTCACTTCGACCAGTTCCTGAACCGCCTCCCACCGCTCTCCCTCGCCATTCGCGCCGATATTCGTGTTTACGCCTGCATTCACGATCGCCAGATCGATTTTCTCCAGTGCAGACACCTCTTGCAGCCAGGCGGAATATTCCTCGAGTTTCCGGACATCCAATATCCGCGAGATCACTCTTGCGCCTCGGGCCTCGCACGAGCCGGCAACATTCGACAGGCGGCCGGAATCGCGCCCCTGAAGAATCAGCGTAATGCCGGGCTCCGCATACGCAGCGGCAAGCGCCGCCCCGATACCGCCGGTCGCGCCGGTAATCAATACGGTCCTCGGGGAAAACGGCTTGTTCAACGCCACACTTTTCTTTGCGAGCACCGCGCTGCGAGCGGCTCAGCAGGACTCCAAATCGAAAATTTGGTCACCGGCCAGCCCAAGGATCGAAGGAACGCTCAACCGGTGGGGCGCCTGTCTCGGATTATGCCACTGCTCGATCGAGGCCGGCATGCCTCCGGGGCGGCCCGGTTGTGGAAGAGGGCGCATGAGAAAACGAACAATTTGAATGACTGTGCGCTAGCGCGGCACAGGCGCGAATGCCGCGATGAAATGCGTCAGCTCGCCCCGCAAGTATCGAGCGTGGCGCGTGCTTCCCGCGGCCGCGGACATCTCGCGCACCGCGCGGCGAATACCCGGCACCGGCCAGCGATCGAGACGCCGGTTTCGCGCGACGTCCACCTTGCGCGCTTCGAGGAGCCGGGACGTGAGATCGACAAACAGCGCCAACTCGAACCCCGCTTCTCCAGCGGCGTCGCGCAGCGCGTCCTGCAGTGCCTGTGCGCGAAATTCCCACGTGTCGGCGAGAATCAGGAGTCCATCGGGCGCGAGCATTCGCCGTGGCTCCGCGAAAAGCTGCTGCCATGGCACACCGGGGGAGGCCTCGACACCGAAGATCAGATCGAAGATCCCGGCTTTATACGGGGCGCGAAGAAGATTCGCCACGACCAGGCCGTCATTGGGATGGTCGCGCGCGCGACGGAGCGCCGCAAGCGAGATGTCCAGCCCGAAATACTGCGAGACGGGACAAAAGGCGTGAATCAGGGATATCCCGCCCCCCAGGCCAACCCCCAGCTCGAGAATGCGTCGGGGCGCCGCGCGTGCCGCCACTTTGCGATATGTCTTGAGAATTTCGTAGTAGACCTGCGCCTGGTCTTCGTCCCCTCGCACGAACGGAAATTGACGAACCTCCTCGTCCACGGGGGCGATGCCCGCGTTGAAGAACCGGCGCCCACCCGATATCCACCAACTGTAGTAGACGTGGTCATAGAGCCATCGCATATTCTTGCGCGACAACTTCAGGCGAAGCCAGTGGATCATGGGGCGGTTCGCGGACCGGCACCCGCCTGGCAGGGCCGTCTCCAATGCCCCGAACTGAATGTTGAAGTATTCAATCCGCTTTGATGCCGAGCGCCCGGATGATCTTGACCCACTTCTGCTGCTCGGCCTTGATGAAGGCCGCGAAGGCCTCGGGCGTGTTGCCGACAACGTCGAGCCCCTGGCCCAGCAGCCGGTCCCGCGTGTCGGGGTCCGCAAGCACTTTCATGAGATCGGCGTGCAGGCGCGCCACGATGGGCTTCGGGGTCTTGAACGGCACGAGGATGCTGTGCAGGCTCACGGTTTCGAACCCGGGATAGCCGGACTCCGCGATCGTCGGCAGTTCCGGCGCGACGCGCGAACGTTGCGCGCTCGTCACGCCGAGCGCGCGCAGCCGGCCCGCCTTCACATGCGGCAGCGCCGGCGGCATGGACGCCATCATGAGTTGAGTTTGTCCGCCGAGCAGCGCCGTGATCGCGGGTCCGGTGCCCTTGAACGGCACGTGCACGATCTGCAGGTCGGCCGCGGACTTGAACAATTCCACGGCGAGGTGATTGATCGTGCCGGCGCCGCCCGAGGAATAGTTGAGCTGTCCCGGCCTCGATCGCACGAGCGCCACGAAGTCCTTGACGGAGGTCGCAGCGACCGAGGGATGCAGCACCAGCACCTGCGGACCCGAAGTGAGTTGCGTGACCGGCTGAAAATCGCGCAGCGGGTCGTAGGCGAGCTTGTCGTACAAGGCGAGATTGTTGACGAGGCAGCCCCCCGCCCCGAGCAGCATCGTGTAACCGTCGGGAACCGCCTTGGCGGCCATTTCGCAACCGACGTTGCCGCCGGCACCGCCGCGATTGTCTGCGACGACCGTCTGCCCGAGAAATTCACCGAGTTTCGCCGCGACGAGGCGTCCGATGATGTCGCTGGGACCGCCCGGCGACTGGGGAATGATGAGTCGAATCGGCCGTATCGGATAATTCTGCGCCGCCTGCGCTGTCATTGCGACGCCGGCGATGCCGCACAACAGGATTGCCATGCCTGCAAAGCCGCGCGCCATCGGCAACATGTTCGCATCCTCGTCGAAAATTGACTATCACCCATGCTACCGCACTTTTCGATGCGTGCGGCGCACCGCGGGTTGCTTCAACGGGATTCGATTAGAATGCCCGTCGTGCCCGGCGAAGATGACTCGGCAATTTTGCGAGGAGAGGCGAAAATGATCGACGTGCCCCACCGCGGCGGCCCGCAGTTCGCGTGGCTGTTTCCGTTTATTGTCCTGGTGCTTGCGCTGCCGGCGGCTGCGCAAAACTGGACTCCGCAGCGGCATGTCGAAATCACCGTGCCGAACGCGCAGGGGTCGGTGCTCGATACCACGGCGCGCGTGATCCTGAGCGTGATCCAGGACCTCAAGCTGCTGCCGGTTACGAGCGGCATCGTCAATCGCGCGGGCGGCGAGCAGTCGATCGGCTATACCTATCTGCGCACGCGCACGGGCGACCCCCATTACCTGAGCTTCGCCAATCCCGCGCTGCTCAGCAACCATATTTCGGGACGCATGGCGTTTACGTATTCGGATCTCACGCCCATCGCGTTTCTGATGACGGATGACTACGTGTTCGCCGTGCGCGCCGACCATCCGCTCAAGACCGGCACGGACCTCGTCGACGCCGTGCGCAAGCAGCCGGATTCGATCGTGTTCGGCGTCGGCAACACCTCGCACCGCATCGCGATCGGCATGGTGCTGCAGTCCGCAAAAGTGGACATCAAGAAAGTGAAGATGGTGGTTCTGAAGCAGGGCACGCAGGCGATCAACGCGATGGGCGGGCATATCGACATCGCGCTGTCGCCGCTCGCGCAACTGCTGCCGCACATCGAGAGCGGCAAGCTCAGGGTGCTGGCCGTCAGCGCGCCGAAACGCAAGCCCGGCGTGCTCGCCAACGTGCCGACCTGGCCCGAACTCGGGCACAAGGACGGCACCTACGAGACCTGGCGGTCGGTCCTTGCGCCGAAGGACATCACGCCACAACAGACCGCATACTGGGAAGACGTGATGCGCAAGGTCGTACAGAGCGAGGACTTCCGCAGGGCCGCCGAGAAATTCCAGTGGGACGTGGACTTCAAGGGCGCCGCGGAAACGCGCAAGCACATGGAAGAGGAATACGCACGGACCAAGTCCGTGATGTCGTTCATCGGACTCATCAACTGAAAAAGGGCCGGCCATGTTCCGCAAGCAAATGCTCGTGGCGGTTGCGTTTGCCGGATGCGTTCCCGGCGCCGCGGCCCAGGGCTGGACGCCGCAACGCAACGTCGAACTCGTCGCGCCGAACGCGCCCGGCGGTGCGATGGATTCCACCGCGCGCATCGTGCAGCGGGCGTGGCAGGACCTCAAGTTGCTGCCGGTGGCCAGCGCCGTCGTCAATCGTTCCGGTGGCGAGCATGCGCTGGCGTACACGCATCTGAGCCAGCGCACCGGCGACCCGCACGTGCTGAGCCTTGCGTCACCGGTGCTGCTCGGCAACCACCTTGCCGGGCGTTTGACCGTTACCTATACCGATCTCACACCCATCGCGACGATCATGACCGAGCCGTACATCTTCGTCGTGCGCGCGGACTCCCCGATCAAGACCGGCAAGGACATGGTCGACGCGATGAAGGCGCGTCCGGACGCGCTCACCCTTTCCGTCAGCACCATATTGACGCGTATTGCCGGCGGACTGGTCCTGCAGTCGGCCGGTATCGACATCAAGCCGGTCAAGATGGTCGTGTTCGAAGGCGGCAAGCATGTACCGGCGCTGCTCGGAGGGCACGTGGACGTGGCGCTGGGCTCGTCGGTGCAGTTTCTGTCGCAGATCGACAGCGGCAACCTGCGCGCGATCGCCGTTACCGCACCGAAGCGCCTTCCCGGCGTGTTGAGCGCGGTGCCGACTTGGGCCGAGCAGGGCCATAAGGCGGCAACGTACGAAACCTGGCGTGCGATACTCGCGCCCAAGGGCATTACTGCCGCGCAGATTGCGTACTGGGAAGACATCATGCGCAAAGTCGCGGCAAGCGACGAGTTTCGCCGCAGCGCCGAGCGCGTGCAGGGCGAGGCGCTGTTCAAAAATGCCGCCGAAACGCGCAAGCACATGGAATCCGAATACGAGCAGGCACGCAGCGTGCTCACGTATCTCGGGTTGATCAAGTAGCACGTTGATAGATTTCGACAATAAGGGGAACGGCATGGCGATGGGTGGCTCGATGAATCCGGGGCAGCAACCGGCGAAGACGCTGGCGCTCAACATGAAACTGCTCGCGCAGAACGAGTTGCAGGGCTTCGGCGGCATCGGCGAAGGCATCAACCTGCAGGCGACGAAAGACGGTCGGCGCATCCTGTGGCTCGCGCACGAGTCCGCTCCGAAGAATTTCACGGGTGTGGACGTGACCGATCCCCGCAAGCCCAGGGTCGTCGTGCAGCGCGACCTGCCGCACGCCAAGGTACGCTCGAACTCGCTCGACGTCGTCGGCGACATGATGGTCGTGTGTTACCAGGTGCGCGGCGGCAAGGGCAGCCCCAATGATCCGAACAATATTCGCGAAACCGCCGGACTGAAACCGGCCGGATTCGATCTCTTCGACATCAGCAGGCCGGAGGAGCCCAAACTCATTTCGCACTTCGACGCCTCGGGGCCGCATTCGCTGGGCGCGCACTGCTGCTGGTTTGTCGACGGCGAATTCGTGCACCTTTCCTGCGGGGCGGCGGACCACCAGCCGCGCAATCCGAAGGATCATCAGATCTACCGCATCGTCGACGTCCGGAATCCGTCAAGACCGGTGGAGGCGGGCCGCTGGTGGTATCCCGGCACGAAGGAAGGTGACGCCGAGCCGCCGGTGCCGCGCCATCCCAGGTTCGACGGCGGTTACCGGCCGCACAACATCAGCGTGTACCCGGAACGCCCGGACCGCGCGTACGTGGGCTACATCGACGGCGGTGTGGTGATACTCGACATCAGCGACAAGTCGCGACCGAAGGAGATTTCGCGGCTGCGCATGTCGCCGCCGTTCAACGGCATGTCGCATACCGCGATGCCGCTGGTGAAACGCCAGTTGCTGGTGCTCGCGGACGAATCGAACAAGGACGACGCTGCGGACTGGCCGAAGCTCATGTGGATCGTCGATGCGCGCGACGAAACCAACCTGATTCCGATCACCTCGCTGCCGATGCCGCCGGTCGAGGTGTTCGGCAAGCGCGGCGGCCGATTCGGCGCGCACAACATCTACGAGAACTATCCGGGCCCCTGCGCATGGCGTTCCGAGAACGTCATCCTCGCGTCGTGCTTCAACGCCGGCATCCGCGTGTACGACATCACGAATCAGTACCAGCCCAGCGAGATCGCGTACTTCGTGCCGGGCGCGCCGGCGCTGTCGCCGAAAGGCGCGATTCAGATGAACGACGTGTTCGTGGACGAGCGCCAGGTCGTCTACGCGGTGGACCGGTTCAGCGGCGGACTTTACACGCTGGAAATGAACATCTGATCCGGCCGTTCGGCGGACAAGGAGTCCCGCATGCCGTGGAAGTTCGAGCTGCTCATGAAGCCGGAGGGCGAGATCATCTCCGAGGGGCCGGCGTGGACCGGAGAAGAGATTCTCTTCACGCAGATTCGCAGGAACCGCATATTGCGTTGCGACCCGAAAACCGATGCCATCACCGAGTGGCGCGCGGGTACGAATCGCACCAACGGCCTCGCGTTCGACGCCCACGGCAGGCTGTTCGGTTGCTGTTCGGGCGGCCGCGCGATCGTGCGTTTCGATCCCGACGGAAAGAATACGGTGATTGCGGATCGCGTCGACGGCAAGAAGCTCAACACGCCGAACGATCTCGCCATCGACCGCAAGGGCCGCATCTGGTTCACCAACCCGATCAACGACGGTAACTGGGACAAGACCGAGGTCACCGAACTCGACAATCGTTCGGTGTTGCGCGCGGACCCGCAAAAAGACGGCGGCTATTCGGTGACGCGCGTGACGTTCGACACCACGCAACCCAACGGCATCCTGGTGTCGCAGGACCAGCGCACGCTGTACGTGGCCGAAAGCGGTTACACGCCGGGCGTGCCGCGGCAGTTGCGCGCGTACCCGATACGCGACGACGGCAGCCTCGGCACGTACGACGCGCTGTTTACATGGGGCGAGGATGCGCGCGGCACGCATCGCGGCATCGACGGCATGTGCCTCGATGCCGAGGGCAACATCGTCGCCACCGCCGGATGGGAAGTGAGCGGCCCGGGGCCGATGATCTACGTGTTTTCACCACGCGGGCGCGTGCTCGAGACGCACCCGGTGCCCGCGAACCGCCCGACCAACTGCTGCTTCGGCGGCTCCGATCTCTCCACGCTGTACGTCACGTCCACCAACGGCCATTTCTTCAAGGCGCGGACCGACCGGGTGGGCTGGGCGATGTATCCGTAAATATCAATAAAATCAATGGTTTGGAATTCCGCTACGCCTGCAGCAGCGGGCGCAGCGCGCGTGCATCGCTGATTTTCTCGAGTCCCCACACGGCATCGCAGAGCTTGCGCGCGCGGTTCTTGCCGAGGATCGGCGCCATCAGGTGGTAGCACTTCTCGTCGACTTCCTGGCGATTCATCGGGTTTTGCGCGGTGCCGCGCACGGCAGTGATGTGATTGCGCAGCGTGCGCCCGTCCTTGAGTTTCAATTCGACGATGCCCTGGCGCGAAGGCAGCGCGCGCGTCAACGCCTCGTCGCCGTACAGTTCGACGCGGCTCCTGACCGCGAGCACGCGTTTGTCCTTCATGCGCTTTTCGTCATGGGAGGATTCGAACGTCGCGATGCCGTCGATCAGCATGACCGCGCACATGTGCTGCATGCAGATATCCGGCATGTGCCGATTGTCGGTGGTGTTCGCACCCTGTTTGGCGACGCGAACGACGAGCTTCTCGACATCGCCGGCCTTGATGCCGTGCGTGCGGATGAGTTCCAGCAGGCCATCGAGCGGCGCCTGTATCGGCGAGCCCACGGACCAGCGCTTGATGTTGGTGTTCATGATCTCGTACGTGCTGCCCAGCTCGCGCACGAGATCTTCCGGCCGCGGCGGCCTGCCCACGCGCCGGGTTTCATCGTACGCCACGAAAAAGTTGCGCTCGCCCGCGAATACGTCCTCGACGCCGGTGAACCCGCTGTCCACCATGACCGCCGCGGCAGTGCTGTTGCGCGCCGGCATGCCGCCGAAGTCGAATGCCTTC
>CAZMBS010000016.1:0-25027 GCA_964564295.1 uncultured Streptomycetaceae bacterium | reverse complement strand
TTTCAACTTGGTGCAGACCCCGTCGATGCCGATAATTCCCGACGAACAGAAGCCTGCGATCGGGAAGGTGATCGCGCCGGCGGCGTTGTTCTGGTTCCGGTGGGCCGCGCTCGCGACGGTGGTCACGGGCCTGATCCTCGGCGGCATGAACGGCTACCTCGGCTCGGCGCTGATGTTCAACCGGCAGTTCCTTGCAATCGGCATCGGCATGTGGCTCGCGCTCGTCATGGCGTTCAACGTCTGGTTCATCATCTGGCCGAACCAGAAAAAAGCCCTTGGCATCGTGACGGTATCCGCCGAGGAGAAAGCCGCGGCGGCGAAACTCGCGGGCATGACGTCGCGCATCAACACGATGCTGTCGATACCCATGCTGTACTGCATGGTGGCTCAGCAGAACGGCGGACTGTAGTACGGTGCCGCACCGCAAAGCGCCCGGGACTCCCGGGCGTTTTTGCTTGGGCGGTCCCGCCGTCGCTGCCGCGCGCGGCGGGCTAAATGGATCGCGGGCGGCACATCCCGAACCGGTTGCAGGAGTAACGACATGAAAAATCCGCTCGATTCGCTGTGGGGCACGGTGATTTGTGGGCTGGTGCTCACGGCAGTCCTGTTCTACATCGTGAAGTTCGCGATGCAGTAGCCGCGGTATCCGGAGACCTGCCATGGACATGATGCAATTCGTGCAACTGGGACTGGGGCGCTGGATACACGTTCTGTCCGGCGTGATGTGGATCGGGCTGCTGTATTACTTCAACTTTGTTCAGGTGCCTGCGCTGCTCGACGCGGGAAAGGACGGCACCGCCGCGGGCATCACCAAACACGTGGCGCCGCGCGCGCTGTTCTGGTTCCGGTGGGCGGCGGTGGTGACCTGGCTCGCGGGTGCGCTGCTGCTCGGCGGCAAGTTTTTCGCGGCGTTCCTGTTCATGAACCCGGCCTATTATCCGATCGGCGTCGGCGCATGGCTCGGCACGATCATGTTTTTCAACGTGTGGGTGTTGATCTGGCCCAATCAGCAGAAGATACTGGGATTGAAACCGGCCGGCGACGCGGAAAAGGCCAGAGCGCGTCGCGTGGCTTTTCTCGCGTCTCGCACCAACATGATGCTTTCGATACCGATGCTGTTTTTCATGACCGCGAGCGGCGGCGTGTTCCGTACGGCGGCGTTCGGGTAACGCCGGCGAACGCGTGGGGGACCGCCGGGCTCGCCAGGCCCCGTCGCCTTCCTACCGTTTCGGACGCGGCAGCGCAGCGCGGTCCAGTCCCTCGACTTTCATGCCCGCCTTGATGCCGCGCTTGTCGAACCACCCCTGATTGACTTCGAGCGCGTACTTTGCGGGCTTCGCCGACGGCACGGGGTCCGTCGAATGGGGTTTCATGTTCTCTATGTTCACGATGACGCCGGCTGCGTCGATGTACGCGATGCTGAGCGGAATGTAGGTGTTCTTCATCCAGAATGACTGCGGTGACGCGCCCGGAAACACGAACACCATGCCGCGGTTCTCGGGCAGCATGCGCCGGTGCATGAGTCCCTGCGTGCGGTGTTCCACCGTGGCGGCAACTTCGGCGGTAACCGCGTGTCCGTTGATGGTGAGCGTGACTTCCGGCAACGGAGTCTGGGCGCTCGCGGTGGCGATCAGCAGCAGCAGGCCGGCGCAAAATTGCCACGGTTTCATGTAGCCCATAACGCTCAACCGGGACTCGTGTTGACGAGCCAGTCGCCGATCGCGTCCAGCACCGGGGGAGCGTCGCCAAGCGCGGGCAGCAGCGTGATCGCGACGCCGGGGTGCCGCAACCGGAGCGCGTCGAGCAATACGGGCAGGTCGTGCTTGAGGTGCCCGCCCTGCGCGATGAATATCGGCGCGATCGTCACGGCGCGATGACCGCCGGCCGCGAGCCGGGTCACGGTTTCCTCGAGCGCCGGTTGCATGAATTCGAGAAACGCGAGTTCCACGGCACGGCCCGGCTGCCGCGCGGCGACCCGGCGCTGTATCGCACGCACCGGCTCGGCCCATTCCGGGTCCCGCGCACCGTGGGCAAACAGGATGAGGGCCGCCGTCACGAGCGCCCCGTGCTGCCGAAGCCGCCCGCGCCGCGGCCGGAGGCCGGGAAGGCGTCAACGACATTGAACCCGACCTGTACCACCGGTACGACCACGAGCTGTGCGAGCCGCTCCATCGGATTCAGCACGAAAGCCGTGTTGCCGCGATTCCAGGTCGACACGAAGATCTGTCCCTGATAGTCCGAGTCGATGAGGCCCACCAGGTTGCCGAGAACGATGCCGTGCTTGTGACCGAGCCCGGACCGGGGCAGGACCACCGCCGCGAGACCCGGATCGGCGAGATGGATCGCGATGCCGGCCGGCACGAGTTCCGTCGCGCCGGGTTGCAGCGTCAGCGGCGCGTCGACACAAGCGCGCAGATCGAGCCCCGCGGCTCCGGGCGTTGCGTACTGCGGCAACAGATCACGCAGTCGCGCATCGAGAATCCTGACGTCTATCGTTTTCATGCCGCCGCGGCACGCGGGTCAGCGCCGCTTGCGGCGCTTGCCGTAAAGGCTTGCGACGTGCGCGATGATCTGCCGGGCGACGATATCCTTCGGCGCGCGCGCGAGCGGATGAACGCCGGCGTCGTCGAGCAGGGTGACCGCATTGTCGTCCGCGCCGATTGCGTCCTGCGCGAGGTTGGCCACCATGAGGCCGACCTTCTTGCGACGCCGCTTTTCATCGGCGTAGGCGTCGAGGTTGCGGCTCTCCGCGGCGAAGCCTACGCAGAACGGCGGGTTGGCGCGCGCTGCGACCCAGCCGAGTATGTCGGGATTGGGCACGAGCTTCAGCGTGAGCCGGGCCGCGTCCGTTTTCTTGATTTTGTGGCGGCGGGGATGTTCCACCCGGTAGTCCGCCACGGCGGCGACGCCGATGAAGAGGTCGGCCTGTGGCGCGAATTTCCGGACGGCGTCGAACATTTCCGCCGCGGTTTGCACTGGTGTCGTCGCAGCGCCCGCGGGCGGCGCAAGCGCGACCGGTCCGGAAACCAGCGTGACCTTCGCTCCGGCGCCGATCGCGGCGCGCGCGATCGCGTAGCCCATTTTTCCGGAACTGCGGTTCGTAATGCCGCGCACCGCGTCGACGGGCTCGAACGTCGGACCGGCCGTCATCAGGACGCGCACGCCGCGCAACGTCTTGGGCGCAAAAAACGCTTCCACCGCTTCGGCAAGCGCATCGGGTTCGAGCATGCGTCCCATGCCGACTTCGCCACACGCCTGATCGCCGCTGGCCGGCCCCAGGACCGTGACGCCGTCGTGCGCCAGTTGCGCCGCGTTGCGCTGCGTCGCCGGGTTTTCCCACATCTGGCGGTTCATTGCGGGCGCGACCAGCAGCGGGCAGTCCCGCGCGAGGCACAGCGTGGACAGCAGATCGTCGGCTGCGCCGCCGGCAAGCTTCGCCATGAAATCCGCCGTTGCAGGTGCAATCAGGACGGCGTCCTTGTCGCGCGTGAGTTCGATATGCGCCATGGCGTTCGGCACGCGCGCATCCCACATGTCGGTATAAACCGGATTGCCGGACAATGCCTGCAACGTGGCGGGCGTAATGAAGCCGCACGCCGCCTGCGTCATCACGACATGAACGTCGATGCCGCGCTCGCCCAGCCGCCGCACCAGTTCCGCGGCCTTGTACGCGGCAACGCCGCCGGTCAGGCCGAGCAGCACTCTTTTTCGAGTATTATCAAGCACGTAGCGCTTTCCAATCCGAGTGCGCAGTATAGCGTTGCCGGCGGGCTGCGACAAACTTGCTCACAGCTTCAATACGAGTATACATTCGGGTATGACCGCACCTTCTCAGGGGCCGGCGGAAGTTTCGACGCGCGGGAAGCACCGCCATAGGGCCGATAGCGCGCGCCGGTGGGTCCGTCTGGGCGCGGCGGCCGCGTGCATGCCTTGGATCCTTTCCGCGACGCCGGTGTGGGGGCAGCAGAACTATCCGCACAAGCCGATCCGGATTGTTGTGCCGTTTCCGACCGGCGGTTCGACCGACTTCCTCGCGCGCGGTATCGGGCAGAAGATTACGGAGGCCTGGGGTCAGCAGGTCGTCATCGACAATCGTGGCGGCGCAGCGGGCATAGTCGCGACGGAGATCGTCGCGAAAGCCGCACCGGACGGCTACACGCTGCTCATGAACGCGATTAGCCATGCCGCCAACGCGAGTCTTTACCGCAAGTTACCGTACGACACGTTGCGCGATTTCGCGCCGATTTCCTCGGTGGCGGACGTGCCGATACTGCTCGTCACGCGCTCCCAACTCGGGGTGAGCAACGTTGCCGGGCTCATCACGCTCGCGCGCGGCAAGCCGGGCCACATTACCTTTGCAGCCGGCGGCGTCGGTGCATCGTCGCATCTCGCCGGAGAACTCTTTCGCATCGCGGCAAAGCTCGAGTGGCAGACCGTGCAGTACAAAGGTGGCGGCCCCGCCTTGATCGACCTGCTTGGCAATCAGGTGGACATCATGTTCAGCCCCATTGCGTCATCGATACAGCATGTCAAGGCAGGCCGGTTGAAAGCGCTGGGTGTCACGAGCGCGAAACGCGTTCCGCTCGTGCCCGAGCTGCCGACGGTGGCGGAAGCCGGACTGCCGGGCTACGAGGCGAGTGCGTGGTACGGCATGGTCGCGCCGGCGCGCGTGCCGAAGGAAATCGTCGCGCGGTTGAACCGGATCGTCAACGATCTGCTGGGGGATGCGCAGTTCCGGGACGGACTGAGCGCGCGGGGCGCCGTGCCCATGGGCGGCGCCATCGACACTTTCGATACATTCTTGCGCAGCGAACTGCGCAAGTACGCTGAACTCGTGCGAGTCGCGGGGATCAGGGCGGACTAGCAGACAGCGACGGCAGAATTTCGTCGCTGAGCAGCCGCAACCCGACGTCGAGGTCCGGGCCGAGTTCCGAAAACATGAGTTGATCGCAACCGTGAGCCGCGGCGAGCGCGCACACATCGGCCATGCGCTCACGGCACGAGGCAGGGTCACCCGCGACGAAAACCGCGTCGATCATCGCATCCGTAACGAGATCCAGGCAGTCTTCGATTGCTCTGCCGCCGCGTTCCGCTGCCTGAAGCCGGTCGATGTCCGCCGGGTCGATACCGAGTTTTCGATGGTCCGCATCGGTATATCCGCTCTCACGTAGCGTCAGTATCCGGCGGGCTACCGAGTGTTTCGCGAACGCGCGCGCCGCGCGCCCATCTCGCGCAACGGAAAGCTTGATTTCGGCCACCTTGCGCAGAGCTTCCGGCCGCCCCGCCGCGGATGCCGCGCGTTCAGCGATCGCCGTGAGTTCGCCCAAATGCCCCATCCGGGCAAGGGACAGAACCATGCCGCCGAATATGATTCCATCCATGCAGGCGCCCCCGACGGCAAGTGCCTTCGGGCCGTTGCCGCCGCAGTACAGCGGCACCGGAGATCGTGGGTGAAAATCGAGTGCAAATGCCGCTTCCGGAACCAGGTGGAAATACGTCGCCAGTGCCGGATAGTCGGCGAAGCGCACGATATCACCGGAGAGCAGGCGCCGCAGGCACTGTGCCGTCTCTTTCAGCATGGTCACGGGCTTTTCGGTCCGCATGTAGAGCGGTGTCGTGCGGTTGCCGCGCGCGAGCCCTAGGCCGAACTCGCGACCCTCCATGAGTTCCGTGATCGCCGCGACCGAATCCGCGACGTCAACGGGATTGCGGAAGTACTGTACCGTGATCGCGGTTCCCAGTTTTACGGGAACGCCGCACGCAAGGGCCGTAAGTACGACAAACGCGTTGCGGCTGCGCAGATTGTCCGTGACCCACAGTTGCGACACGCCGCCGGCTTTGGCATCGCGTCCGAACTTGACGAATTCCGGCAACGTGCGGTGCCGGAAGGTCGGAAGATGCAGTTGAACGCCGATTTCGAACGCGGGTGCCACAGGCCGCCTTTGCGTTCGCTAGGGTCCGCGCGCGATGATCGCGTCGACGGCGGCCTCGAGCTGCCGCCCCGATTCGGCAAGGCGGCCATCGATGTCCGTCACGGTTTTTTCGTCCATGGCGGTTGCAGCCTCGAAGATACCAAGCTGGCGCATTGATTCCGCCGGGGCGGGTCCGCCACGCAGCGTGCGCGCCGCGATGAACAACTCCGGGTCGAGCGCATCGCGAATGTCCCGTGCATCGAGACCCGCGGGCATGCCGTGATACGCCAGCGCCGCCTCGTCGAGCAGCGCCGGCGTGACATCCGCCGGGCCCAGACCACGCTCTTCGCACAGACGCACCAGGATGCCGACGATCTGGTGCGCGGTGCGCCACGGCTGGTCCCGCTTGCTGACCAGCGCGCCGGCAAGATCCGTCGCGGTTGCCCAGTGACGCCACGCCTGCTCGCGCATGTGCGCCGTATTGATCCGCAGCAGCGGCATCAGATCGCAGAACCACCCCAGATCACGTACGGCGCTGTCGGCCACACGCCACAGCATGTCGAGCGCGTAATAGCGTTCCATAATCGGCAACCCGGTCGTGCCTTTCAGTGCGTGGTAGGAGGTCACGAAGCAACCCAGTGCCTCCGCCGACGCGCCCTTCACCTCAGCTGGGCCGATCACGTTTTTCTTCTGCATCATGATCGACGAAGTATTGCAGTAGCGGTCCGGGATATCGACGAAGTTGTATTCGCTCGTGCTCCACTGGATGAGGTCATCGGCCCACTTGGCGAGCGAATGGTAGAGCACGGCGATCACCGCCGGCACGTCAAGACTGTCGTCGGCGTTGAGTTCGAGTATCGCGTCGGCGCAATTCTCGTGCACGGCGTCGAAGCCGAGCAGCGCCGCTGTGCGCTCGCGGTTGATCGCGAAATTGGACCCCACCATGATTGCGGCCCCGGCGGGACTAACGTTCACGCGGCGATAGGCGCCGTGCAGGCGGTCGAAGTCGCGCGCGAGCGTCGCCACCCACGACAGCCAGAGGTGCGCGAGGGTCATGGGGTGGGCATGCTGGCCGAAACTGTAGCCCGGCAGGATCGTGTCCGTGTGTAGCCGCGCGAGGTCCAGCAGAACGCGGCGAAATCGGTTCGCCGCGCGCATGATTTCGAGCAGTTTCTCGCGCTGCAGGATATTGATGCCGATCGTGCTGAGGTCGCCCGAGCTGCGCGCGAGATGGAATCGGCCGCCGATTTCTTCACCCAGCAGGCGTATCAGGTACTGCTCGCCCGAGTGCAATCCGCCGCCGACGCGGCTGCGAGCTTTCACCGCGCCTTCAGCCTCCATTTGCCTCAGACCGCGCAGCAACGCGACCCCGACCGCCGGCGTAAGCAGGCCTTCCTCCACGAGCATGACCGTATGCGCCTTGTCGAAGGCGTGCACCGCCGGCAGAAACGCCTGCATGTGCCCACCGTATAACTTGCCGAGCTGTGGCAGGATTTCTTCTTTCAGACGGATTCCCGCGTTGCGATAGCCGCGGTACTCGGATGATGGCTGCTTCAGCATGACTGGCATTCCCCTGCTTCGGGTGATGGGTTCCGCATGAGGCTCGGGAGCGCCGCGAGGTGCGCCGGCCCTCCGCCGCGGACGTCGCTCAGGCCGGGCGCAACAGCGCCGTGACTTCCCGGAAGTCGCGTACCGTTTCCAGCTCCATGACCGCTTGCCGCAATGCGTCGAACTGGCGCCGCCCTATGACGGGTACCGCGACGCCCGCATCCTTGCTCAGCAGTCGCTCTTCGTCAATCGGACGTCCGGGGGAGCCGATTGGAAGTGGCACGTGCCGCGTCCATACCTTGCCTTCGCGTCCGCGTACCTCGAGATCGGGTTCATCATAGGGACCGAGTTGCCGGTCCGGCCGAATCTCGACCCGGTCCATCAATGCGAGTACCCGGGGATCGGACATGTGCGGCGGCAGGAACTCGTCAAGCCCGGCGCGACCGGTTGCCGCGACGATGCCGAGCGAGTACGGCATGCTGAACTGCGCGTCGAGCAGGGTGCGGACGTCACGTTTGGCAAACTGTCGCACTGTGCGGTCGGCACCATGCACGATCATGCGTTCGATATCGTTCCCGGTGATCCGGTGCTCTCGCATGATGTCGAGCAGCGCTTCGACCGAGCTGTGCAGGCCCCGGCAGCACGGATAGGGTTTCTGGCCGGAACTCAGGATGCGAAAGTCGCGGCCCAGTGCCTGCACGGTGGCTTCGGGCACGCATACGCTGCGTGCATAGGTTCCATAAAATCCGCCCCATGCCGCCTCCAGGATGAATCGCGGGCCGACCAGTCCGGCTTCGGCGAGCAGCGCCGCGCTGACGCCGTTCTCGGACGAGCGACCGGGATGAAAACGTTTCGACATGGCGCCATCGACCAGAAACGCCCATGTGCCGCCGGCGCACGATCCGGCGAGCCCCAAGGCGGAGGTGAAGCGCGCGGCGTCGAGTCCGAGCATGTATGCGGCTCCCGCGGCGGCACCGAAGGTTCCGCAGGTGCCGGTGGAATGCCAGCCGAGGTCGTTGTGCGCACGGTAGCCGCCCGCGCCCTCCGTGATGCGGGCGGCGACGTCGTATCCGGCAACGAGCCCCACGATCACGGCGCGACCGTCGGCACGGACCCGTTCCGCCGTCGCACACACCGCCGGCACGACCACCGCGCCCGAGTGACCGCATCCGCCGTAGTCGTCGAATTCGTAGGCATGGCTCGCCGTACCGTTGACGAGCGCAGCCGCGCCGGGAGGCAGCGTGAGCGTCGTGCCCCATAGCGACGCGGACCCGGCGCTGCACTCCAGCGCACTGAATATGCCTTTGCGCGTCGCCGATGCGACTTCGCTTTCGGCGCCGCGAACGCCGACCGACAGCGTATCGAGCAGCACGCTCTTCGCCATGGCGACCACGGTGTCCGGCAGATCGTCGTATCGCGCGCCGCTCCAGTATCGCGCGAGCTGTTCCGTCAGCGATGCCTGGTCCACTATCGGTGTGGCAGTCGTAGATTGGTCCATGTCTGTTCCACGCGTCCGCGTTATTGGATGCCTGACGAGCGCCGCGCCGATGTCGCATCGCGGCAAACATTTTGGCGCCAGGGCGAATCGCGCTCATGATGCCACGAAACCCCGTCGTGAACGTAAACGACTGCCGCGTAAGCCGCGTTATGGGGCTGAGCGGAGGAACACATGGCAATTACCGATTGGCCCGTCGACGACCGGCCGCGCGAAAAGCTGCTCGCGAAGGGACCGGAAGCGCTGTCCGACGCGGAATTGGTCGCGATTTTTCTGCGCAGCGGCATACGCGGGCGCAGCGCCGTCGATCTCGCGCGCGACGTGCTCGCGCGATTCGGCTCGGTGTCGGCGCTGTGCACGGCGGAGGCCGCCGCATTCTGCGAGACGCCGGGGCTGGGTGCCGCCAAATACGCGCAATTGCAGGCCGTCGTGGAGATGGCGCGGCGCGCGTTGCGCGAGAAGCTTGACCGGGGCGCGATGCTCGAGGCGCCGCAAGCCGTGCGGGATTTCCTGCGGCTGAAACTGCAGGGGCTCGGCCACGAAGTGTTTCTGACCGTTTTTCTCGATGCCCGGAACTGCGTGCTCGCCGTGGAGGAAAGCTTTCGTGGCACGCTGACCCAGACCAGCGTGTATCCGCGCGAAATCGCCAAACGCGCGCTGCATCACAACGCCGCCGCCCTGATTTTCGCGCATAACCACCCGTCCGGCGTGGCCGAACCGAGCCGCGCCGACGAGTCGCTGACGCAGGCGCTCAAACGCGCGCTGGCCCTCATCGACGTAAAGGTGCTCGACCATTTCGTCGTGGGCGCGGATTCAGCGATGTCATTTGCGGAGCGTGGAATTCTGTAACCTGTTGTTATTAAACATTAATAATTCCTATAACCCGTCATGGCCCCCACGCGCAGGTTGAGTCGGCGCAGGGTTTCCGTGTAGAATCCGCCCCTTCGATTTTGTCTGGAGCGAGCCCCATGGCACGCGTATGTCAGGTCACCGGCAAGAAGCCCATGATGGGAAACAACGTTTCCCACGCCAATAACAAGACGCGGCGGCGTTTCCTGCCCAATTTGCAGCAACGGCGATTCTGGGTGGAGTCCGAGAACCGCTGGGTCAGCCTGCGCGTCTCGCAGGCCGGGCTGCGCACGATCGACAAGAACGGCATCGACGTCGTGCTCGCGGATATCCGCAGCCGCGGCGTTGCCATCTAGGGAGCGTCGGCATGGCGAGCAAACGCGACAAGATCAAGCTCGAATCGAGCGCCGGCACGGGTCACTACTACACGACCACCAAGAACAAGCGCACGCAGACCGAGAAGTTCGAGATCAAGAAATTCGATCCCGTCGCGCGCAAGCACGTGATCTACAAGGAAGCCAAAATCAAGTAGGCGCGTCGGTTTCCCTGTATCAGCCGGATGCGCCAGGCAGGCGCAGCCGGCACAAAAAAGCCCGCGGAGTCGCGGGCTGTTGGATTGCGCAACGCGCGCGCTCAGGCATAGCAGCGCAGGCGCCGCGAAAATTCCTGCAGCGGCACGATGCCGCTGGCATCGGCACGATGGCACCAGTCCTCGAGCTGTCGCAGCAACTGTTCCTTCGACGCGGTGGACCGCTGCCACACGGCGGCCAGTTCGTCGCGCATGGTGTATATCGTCGCGAGCACGGTGCTGTGCTTCAGCACCGCATCACGCTGCTGCCGCTCGGATTCCGGCAGCGCGGCGGCGTCGATATGCAGCCAGCGCTTGATTTTCGATCGGTCGACCATGACCGCGCGCGCTTTCAGTTCCTGGGCTTCGGCCACGCAGGTCTGGCGCAGCGTCTGCGCGTACTTGGCGATGACCTCGTAGCGATGCGTGATGACGGACTGCAGCGTGGCGAGATCGCAACGTGTTTTCGCGAGATCCAGCGTGAGCTTGGGCGCGACCTTTTTCACCTGGGCGAGGCCCAGCATTTCCAGTCCGCGAATGTAGACCCAGCCGATGTCGAATTCGTACCACTGGCAGGAAAACCGCGCCGAACTCGCATAGGCATGGTGGTTGTTGTGCAGTTCCTCGCCGCCGATCACGATACCCCACGGCACGATGTTGGTGCTTGCATCTTCGGGCTGGAATTTGCGGTAGCCCCAGTAATGGCCGATGCCGTTGATGACGCCGGCGGCGAACAGCGGAATCCACGCCATCTGCACGGCCCAGATCGAGATGCCGACAAAACCGAACAGCACGAAGTTCAGGATGAGCATCAGCGCGACGCCCGCGACCGAATGGCCTTCGTACAGGTGACGCTCGATCCAGTCGTCGGGCGTGCCGCGGCCGTATTTTTCGAGGGTCTCGCCGATCCTGCTTTCAACGCGATAGAGTTCGGCCCCTTCCAGCAGCACCTTGCGGATCCCCTCGACCTGCGGGCTGTGCGGGTCGTCGGCAGTTTCGCATTTCGCGTGATGCTTGCGATGCACCGCGGTCCATTCCTTCGTGACCATGCCTGTCGTGAGCCACAGCCAGAAGCGGAAGAAATGGCTCGGCAGCGGATGCAGGTCGAGTGCGCGGTGCGCCTGATGACGGTGCAGGTAAATCGTGACCGAGGCGATGGTGATATGGGTCACCACCAGTGCGTAAACCACGTAGCCCCACCACGGGAGATCGAACATGCCGGACAGCATGCCGGTTAGTAATTCGGTATACATGAGCCTCCTCGTCGGCAGAAGCTTGTTTTGTCGGGCGCAGTCTACCGGAGTTCAACCGGTGGGCATAGCATTATTTGCAGGAAACACCGGTGGGGAAACTACTCTAAAACATTGATTAAAATCAATTTTTATCCGTTTCTGCCGCGGTGTGGACGAGCCGGTATTCCCGCGTCGCCTGAGCGATCGGGACCCCCTGGACCTGAAATTCGCGCCAGATCTCGCGGTACAGGTCCGAGCGCAGATTGTGTTGTCCGGCCAGCGGATCGTCGATCCAGACGCCCAGTTCGAGTTCCAGGCCGCCTTCAGTGAACTGCCGCACCAGCGCCTTGGGGGCCGGATCCGCCAGAACCCGGGCGTGGCGGCGTCCGATGTCCTCCAGCAGGCCCATCGCCGTGTCGAGATGCGCGCTGTGGCCGACCGTCACCGGCACCGGCACGCGCACGCGCCGGTCGGTATACGAATGGTTGACCACGGTCGACGTGATCATGGTCTCGTTCGGAATGATCGCCTCCGTGCCGCTCTGGTGGCGCAGCACGACGTAGCGCGCGGTCATTTTCGTGAGTTCCCCGGTGTGCTCGCCGACGCTCACGAGATCTCCGATCGACACCGAGCGGTCCATGAGGATGATGAAGCCGCTCACGTAATTGCTCGCGATTTTCTGGAGTCCGAATCCGATCCCGACGCCGAGCATGCCGCCGAACACCGACAGCACCGTGAGGTCGATGCCGACCGCCGGCAGCGCGATGAGTACCGCCAACACGACCAAGACCGCCTGCGCGAGCTTCGAGAACATCACGCGCAGGTTGATGTCGAGTCCACCGGCCTGCATGAGCCGGCCCTCGACGACGCGACCGAGCCACAGTGCCACCAGCACGGTCGCGAGCACCGACAGGGCAGCCTGCAGCACCAGCAGCAGCGTGATGCGGTGTTTGCCGACCGGGATTCCGGCGCCATCCAGGAAGCGGATCAGATCGGGCGCGAGCCCGGTCACGTGCAACGCGAATCCGATCCAGACCACCCAGCCGATCGCGCGCACGGCGCTTTTCTGCCACGCGCCGTCGGGAAACACCTGGCGCAGCATCACGACGACGCAGCGCACGATTGCCAGCGCGACGAGCAGCGGCACCACGAGATTCAGCAGGCTTACGCTCTGCCAGTGCGCGATGATCGCGCGCCCGACGAGTACCACGATCAGCGCCGTCAGCGGAAACTGCACACCGGCGAGCGCCTTGTGTCCGAGGTTGCGCGTGCCGTTTGCGTTGTTGAGGCGCGGTTGTATGGCACGTCCGGCAAGCCAGGCCGCGGCGAGCGCGGCGGCAAGCACGCCGATCTGCCACAGCACGCTCAGGTCCTGCAGATCCGACCAGAAGTCGACGAGCAGGCTCTTCAGTTCCGGGGATTTCGGCATGTCGGCGGGCGGCGGCTTGGCCGCTCATTATCTCCGCTTTTCCAGCGCCGCGGCGAAGAAGCCGTCGGTGCCATGGCGGTGCGGCGCAAGCTGCAGGCACGCGCCGGTGTCGAGCGCGATGCCCTGCGCGCGCAACAGTGCCGCGCAGTCGAGCAGCGTGAATTCCGGGTGCGCGCCGAGAAAGGCGTCGACGATGTCGCGGTTTTCCTCTCGCAGGATGCTGCAGGTCGCGTATACGAGCCGCCCTCCTGGTTTCAGCAGGCGTGCCGCCGACGCGAGTATCGCCGCCTGCTTGGCCGCGAGTTCGCCGATCGATTGCGGCCACTGGCGCCATTTCAGGTCGGGATTTCGCCGCAACGTTCCGAGGCCGCTGCACGGCGCGTCGACCAGCACGCGGTCGATCTTGCCGGACAGGCGTTTCACGCGCGCATCGGTTTCGCTGGCGATACGCTGCGGGTGGAGATTCGAAAGTCCCGACCGTTTCAATCGCGGCTGCAGGCGGGCGAGGCGCTTTTCCGACACGTCGAACGCGTAGACCCTTCCGCGAGAATGCATCATCGCGCCCAGCTGCAGACTCTTGCCGCCCGCGCCGGCGCAAAAATCGACCACGAGATCACTGCGGCGCGGCGCGAGCAGGTAGGCCAGCAGTTGGCTGCCTTCGTCCTGCACCTCGATCGCGCCCGACAGGAACAGCGCGTGCCGGTTCAGCGCGGGTTTCCCGGCGACGCGCACGCCCGCAGGCGACCACGGCGTGGCCGCGGCCGCAACGCCGGAAGCGGCAAGGTCCGCGAGCACGGCTTCGCGGTTCGACCGCAGCGTGTTCACGCGCAGATCGAGCGGCGCTGCCGCCTGCATGGCGCGGCCGAGCGTGATCCACTCCGATTCGGGCATCTGCGCGGCGAGCTTTTGCGCGATCCAATCGGGAAAGTCGGCCTGCACGGCTGGCGGCAGCGTGCCCCCGCGCTCCGCCTTGAGTCCGGTGATCCACTGCGCGTCCACCGGCCCGACCGCGGCCGCCAGGTCCCGTACGCTCACGCCGCCCGCGCGCACGAGCCAGCCGAGCAGCAATCGGCGCGCCGTGGTCTCACCGGTCACGAATTCGACGAACCGCTTGCGCCGCAGCAGGCCGAACACCGATTCCGCGATGAACGCGCGATCGTGCTGTCCCAGCGCGCGATGGTCGCGAAAATACGCGCTGAGCAGCGCATCGGCCGGGCGGTCAAAGCGCAGCACACCGGTCAGCACGGTGACGGCGTGGTCGATCAGCGCGGTGGAAAGGTTCACGCGGCGCTACTGGTCGCTGACACGGATTTCGCTCGCCACCTGCTCACCGGTGGTTTCGCCGTCGCGGCCCACGAAGCGGATGCGGACCGGCAGGTGTCGATACTCGGTCGCGAGCCAGATCTCGAGGCCGTCCCGTCCGGGTCGCCGTACTTGCCGGACCGGAAGCACGCGCAGCAGGCCGAGCGGCGTGTCGAGGCTTTCCTCCGGCAGCACCTGCAGTTCGTATTCTTCGAAGCGCGATCCGTTGGTCACGGGCATCGTAATCCTGCCGGGCGCGGGCGGCACCAGCGCAAGCTGGAACATCATGCTGATGAGGTCCTGACTGCCCGCCCGCAGCGGCTCGGTGCGCGTCGCCCGGAGGTTCCCGAGCGCGAGGCTTGCGCCGGCCCAGTCAAACCGCGCCTGAGCCGCTTCGTCGCGTCCGCGCCGCGTCCGGTTCATCGTGAACGCATCCGGTTGCAGCCCTTGCGCCGTGATGCGTCCGCGACTCGTGTAGCGCCAGCGCTGCGGGCGGAACGCCTCGATGAGCCCGACGGTTCGTGCGTCGCTTTCGAGCGTGTACGCACCGCCATCCGCCAGCCATGTTTGCACGACGCGGCCGACCGCCGCGCGGTCATCACCATAGTAAAGGTGAAACGTGATGTGGCCACGGCGCGGCAAGGCGCGAGGTGGTGGCAGTTCCGCCGCAAGCGTGCTCTCAGGCGCAGTGGCGAGAATAACGGGTTCGGCGCGTTCGACCGGCGCCGGAGCATCCGGCACGGGGTCCGGCATCGCGGCCGGCTGTTCCGCGGCACTCGCGTCTGCCGTCGCGACTACCGCATGCCGTGGGGCCTGTCGGCGTGTTGCGGTTGCGCGCGCTGTCGTGCCGGGCACGGGGTCCGGCATCGCAGCAGCGGGGACAGGCGGCGATTCCAGCCGGGCCTGCAACGGCTGCAGATCGCGCGGCGACTCCGCGGGCCGTAGCCACGTGCCGTAGCCGACGAACGCATGGGCGGCGGCGGATGCCAGAATCGCGACGAATACGCGGTGCGAGCGGGTCATGGATCGACCTGCAATCGTGTCGCGACCTGTTCGTAACGCGCGCCATCGTCCTCGATCACGATCATTTTGACCGGCAGCAGGTGGTGCCGCACCGAGAGCCAGATTTCGGTGCCGGTGTCGCCCGGCTCGCGCTGCTTGACGAGGTGCAGCGTCTGGAGCCGTCCGAGAGGTGTGTCGATTTCCACGTCCGGCGTGATCGTGTAGCGGTAGCGATCCAGCTTGCGGCCGTTGGTCATCGGAAACGCAAAGATCCGCTGCCGATCCGGCGCCGCGAACATGAACTGGTACATGACGGACAGCCGGTCCTGCGTGCCGGCGGGCAGCTCGACGATATCGGTGCGACCATCGTGCCGCAGCGTGACGCGCGCGGCAGCCCAGTCGAATTCCGCGCTGACCCGCCGCGGATCCTGATCGCCGCGACCGGCTTCGAAGCGTTCGGGACGCAGCCCCTCGCGCGTGACCTGTCCGGTGCTGACGAAACGCGCGCTGTTGCGCTGCGCGAGCACGAAGACACCCACGGCGCGCGACTCGCTGACCAGACGGTAGGCGCCGTTGCCTGCATCGTAGTGTTCCTGTATCGCGGCGATGCGCAGGCCGTTGCGCGAGACGTCGTATTCGGCATGCACGACCCGCGGCGGCGCGGCAGCGGCAACCGCCCCCGCCGTTGCCGCGATCAGCAGCAGCAACGCGCCGGTACCGTGCAGTGCGCGGGTCATGCGGCCGCCGGCGGCACTATCAGTGCACCCGCGGCAACACTGCCGTCGCGCACCACGACGCGGCCGTCACGCAGCGCGAGCCGGTCCTCGCAGAACCAGCGCACGGCCTGCGGATAGATGCGGTGTTCCTCGGCGAGCACGCGCGCGGCAAGCGTGTCCTCGGTATCGTCCGGCGCGACCGGCACCGCCGCCTGAACCACGATCGGCCCGAGATCCAGCGCGGGCGTCACGAAATGGACCGTGCAGCCATGAACGCGAACGCCGGCGGCGAGCGCCTGCCGGTGCGTATGCAGGCCCGGAAACGCCGGCAGCAGCGACGGATGAATGTTCAGCATGCGCGCGTGGTAGCGCTGCACGAAGCCCGTGGTCAGCACGCGCATGAATCCGGCGAGCGCGACGAGGTCGGGCGCGTGCCGGTCAATTTCCGTCGCGAGGGCCGCGTCGAAGGCGGCACGGTCGGGGAACCGGCGGTGATCCACGACGGCGACCGGCACGTCCCGTTCGCGCGCGATGGCGAGTCCCTGCGCGTCCGGCACGTTGCTGATGACTGCGGCAATGTGCGCCGGCAGCGAAGCGCGCAGCAGCGCGGTCATGTTGCTGCCGCGCCCGGAGATGAGGATGACGATCCGCTTCACGCGGCGCCTCGCGTTCAGTCAAATACGGTTTGCGGCGCGCCTCGGCCGCGGCGCTCGATCGTGCCGATCCGGAACACGCGCTCGCCGGCGCGAGCGAGCAGCCGTTGCGCCCGTGCCGCGTCGTGTGCACCGACGACCACGACCATTCCGATGCCGCAATTGAACACGCGCAGCATTTCGGACTCCGCGATCCGGCCCGCCTCCTGCAGCCAGCGGAATAGCGGCGGGCGCGGCCACGCGCCACGGTCTATGCGCGCGGCAAGCCTCGGTTTCAGCACGCGGGGCACGTTTTCCGTGAGCCCCCCGCCGGTGATATGGGCAAGTCCCTTGACGTCGAGGCTGCGCAGGAGTTTCAGCACGGGCTTCACATAAATGCGCGTCGGGGCCATGATCAGCGCGCTTAACGCACGACCACCGATCCGGGTCGACAACTTCACGCGCCGGTCGGCGATGATGCGCCGGATCAGCGAATAGCCGTTCGAATGTGCGCCGCTGCTCGCCAGTCCGAGCACGACGTCGCCGGGCCGGATCGTCGAGCCGTCGATGATCCGGGTTTTCTCGACTACGCCGACCGCGAATCCGGCGAGGTCGTACTCGCCGCTCCGGTACATGCCGGGCATTTCCGCGGTTTCGCCGCCGATCAACGCGCATCCCGCGGCTTCGCAACCCGCGGCGATGCCTTTGACGACCTGCGTGGCGGAGCCGACGTCCAGTGCTCCGCATGCGTAATAATCGAGGAAAAACAACGGCTCCGCGCCGAGCGTCAGAATGTCGTTCACGCTCATGGCCACGAGATCGATGCCGATCGTGTCGTGGCGGCGCAACTGGAACGCGAGCTTGAGCTTGGTGCCCACGCCGTCGGTGCCGGACACGAGAACCGGG
Source organism: uncultured Streptomycetaceae bacterium (assembly GCA_964564295.1). Taxonomy (GTDB): domain Bacteria; phylum Pseudomonadota; class Gammaproteobacteria; order Burkholderiales; family SG8-41; genus CAZMBS01. The sequence goes on along the minus strand of CAZMBS010000016.1, from coordinate 7,436 downwards.
TCGCGGTAGCGCCGCGGCACGCCGAACAGCGCGCCGAATCCTCCGATGCCCGCGAGCACGCCGGGCCGCCGCGTGCGGCGCGCGAACGGCTTGATGTTTTCGACCAGCCGGTCACCCGCATCGATGTCGACGCCGGCGGAACGATACGTGAGCGGCACGGCGCGTCGGGAACGGGTCACGGATGCGGCCTCGGGCGGATTCGCGGGTGAATTACGTTAAGATACGGCTGGTTTTCGCGCCGCAGATTGTACCGTATATGCCCTCCGACCGTTCCGACGATCTGCACTATCTCTGGTGGCTCGCGCTCGCCGCGGCGATCTGCGTGCTGCTGTACCTTCTGGGCCCGATGCTCACGCCGTTTCTGCTCGCGGCGATGCTCGCGTACATATTCAATCCGCTGGCGGAGCGGCTCGCGCGCCGCGTGCCGCGCGGGTTCGCCGCCACGATCGTGCTGCTGTTGGTGGCCGCGGCGTTCGTGCTGCTGCTCCTGATCCTGCTGCCGCTGCTCGTGCGCCAGGTGCGCGCGATCATGGAGCAGGTGCCGGCGCACGTCGACTGGCTGAAAACCGTGGCCGCGCCGTGGATCGAATCCCGGTTCGGCGTGCAGGTGGACGTGGGTTTCATCCGGGAGTGGATCGTGAGTCACGCCGCCGAGATCCAGGCGTTCGCCATGAAACTGTTGCCGACGATCACGAGCGGCGGACTCGCCGTGGTCGGATTTCTGGTGAATCTCGTGCTGGTGCCGGTCGTGCTGTTCTATTTCATACGCGACTGGAACCGCATCGTCGACGCGGTCGACGGCATGATTCCGCGGCCGTGGCGCGAGCGCGTGGTCGGCATCCTGCGGGAAATCGACGACGTGCTCGGGGAGTTCCTGCGCGGTCAGTTGACGGTCATGCTGTTCATGGCGATCTACTACGCGCTCGCGTTGTGGATCGCGGGACTGGATTTCGCGCTGTCGGTCGGCCTCATCGCGGGTCTCGTGACGTTCGTGCCGTATCTCGGCGTCGTCATCGGCGTGTCGCTTGCGACGCTCACGGGCGCCCTGCAGTTTTCGGACTGGACGCAGCTCGTGTGGGTGTGGCTCGTGTTCGGCGTCGGTAACCTGCTCGAGGGCTACGTGTTCGTGCCGTGGCTCGTCGGCGACCGCATCGGGCTGCACCCGGTCGCCGTGATTTTCGCGTTGCTTGCGTTCGCGCAACTTTTCGGATTCTTCGGCGTGCTGCTGGCGTTGCCGGCAAGCGCCGCGTTGCTGGTGTGGTTGCGCCACGTGCGCGGCACCTATTTCGCGAGTTCGGTGTACAAGGGTTGAAGGCGCCCGGCGGCATGAAGCAGCTTGCGCTCGAACTCGCGCGGCCGGCGGAGCCCACGCTGGAGAATTTCGTGCCCGGCGCCAATACCGAACTCGTCGACACGCTGCGCGCGCTGGCGCGGCGCACGCTGGCCGAGCGATTCGTGTACCTGTGGGGCGCGGGCGGCAGCGGCCGGACCCATCTTCTGGCCGGCGTGGCCGCCGCGTGGTGCGGCGACCCCCGCCCGGCCGTCCTCGCCTGCGCGCGGGGCGTCGCGCTGCCGGACGATCTTGGCGCGCGGACCTGCGTGCTCGCAGACGATGTGGACCGGCTCGATGCCGATGCGCAGATTGCGCTGTTTCACGCCTACAACGCGATCCGCGCGGGCGGCGGCACGCTGGTGGCGAGCGGCGGCGAGCCGCCCGCGCGCCTCGGAATGCGCGCCGATCTCGCAACACGGCTCGCCTGGGGCCTCGTGTTCGAGGTCAGGCCGCTGACGGACGAGGAGCGGCACGATGCGCTCGCGCGGCACGCGGCGGCGCGCGGGTTCTCGCTCGCGCCGGATGTCGCCCGGTTTCTGCTCTCGCGCGTGCAACGCGACATGGGGTCGCTGCTCGCGATCGTCGATGCGCTCGACCGGCATTCGCTCGAAACCAAGCGCGCGGTGACGGTGCCGCTCGTGCGCGACTGGCTGCGCGCGCGCGAAGTGGCGCAGCCGCGCGTGGCGGCGCCGGCTGCGCCACGCTGACGGAGTCCGCCGTGCGGCTCGCGCTGTTCGATCTCGACAACACGCTGCTCGCCGGCGATTCGGATTTCGAGTGGGCCCAGTTTCTGATCGAGCAGGGGGTGCTCGATCGCGAAATCTACGAGGCGCGCAACCAGGCGTTCTACGATCAGTACAAGGCCGGCACGCTGGATATTTTCGCGTTCCTCGATTTTCAGCTGAAGCCGCTGTCGCAGCACCCGCGCGCGATTCTGGATCGCTGGCACGACGAATACATGCGCCGGAAAATCCACCCGATGATCCGCGACAGCGCGCGCGCGCTCGTCGCGCGCCACCGCGACGAAGTGTGCGTCGTGATCACGGCGACCAACAGTTTCGTCACCGCTCCGATCGCGCGCGCGTTCGGCATCGCGCATCTCATCGCGACGGAACCGGAGCAGCGTGACGGCGAGTTCACGGGCGGCGTCGCGGGCACGCCGTGTTTCAAGGATGGCAAGGTCACGCGGCTGCGCGCGTGGCTTGCCGCGCGCGGCGAATCGATGGAAACAATAGAAAAATCAACGTTTTACAGCGACTCGCATAACGACATACCGCTGCTGTCGATCGTATCGCATCCGGTCGCGGTCGATCCCGACGCGCCGCTGCGCACACACGCCGCGGTACGCGGCTGGCCGGTCATGTCGCTGCAGTGACCGGCCCGCGGGCAATCTGACGTGTCACGCATCGCCTGGCTGTCGACAGCGTTGGTTGCGGCATCGGTGTTGTCGGTGTTCGGCGGACTGCTCGCCGGCACATTTCCGATCGGCATCGTCCAGGTTGTCGACAGCGTGCTTTTTCCGACACCCGGTATCGTGCACGATGTCATCTGGCATTTGCGGGCGCCCCGGGTATTCGCCGCGTTTGCGTGCGGCGGGCTGCTCGCAGCCGCCGGCGTGCTGCTGCAGGTGCTGCTGCGCAATCCCCTCGCGGACGCCTATGTGCTCGGCGTGTCGGGTGGTGCTTCGCTCGGAGCGCTGACGGCGCTCGCGCTGGGCGCCGGACTCGCGGGGCTGCACGGCGCGGCGCTCGCGGGCGCGCTGGCCGCGCTCTTCGTCGTGTTCGGCCTGGCGTTTCGCAGCGGCGAATGGAACGCGTATCGCCTGCTGCTGACAGGCGTCGTGCTGTCCGCCGGGCTGTCGGCGCTGGTGAGCCTGATCCTCGTCACCGCGCCGCCCGCGCAGACACGCGGCATGTTGTTCTGGCTCATGGGAGACCTCGGTTACGCCCAGCAGCCGGCGGCCGCGTGGATCGTGCTTGCGGCGCTCACGGTTGCGGGCGCCGCGGGCGCGACGCGGCTCGATCTGCTGGGGCTGGGCGACCTGAAGGCGCGCTCGCTCGGCGTGCGCGTCACGCAACTGCAGATCGCCACGCTCGCGGGCGCCGCCGTGGCGACGGTCGCCGCGGTAATGCTCGGCGGCGCAATCGGTTTTGTCGGACTTATCGTGCCGCATGCCGTGCGCCTGATGGGAATCGCGGGCCACCGCGCGCTGCTGCCGCTGTCGGTACTGCTCGGCGGCAGTTTCCTGACGCTTGCCGATATCGCCGCGCGCACGTTCGCCGCGCCCCAGGAACTGCCGGTCGGCGTGCTGACGGCGCTGCTCGGCGTTCCGGCGATGCTCGTGCTGCTCGGGAGGCGGACGTGAGCCTGCGCGCGACCGGCCTCACGCTCGCGGTGGCGGACCGCGTGCTGTTGCAAGCGCTCGACCTGACGATCGAGCCCGGGGAGTTCTGGGCGGTGCTGGGGCCCAACGGCTGCGGCAAGACCACGCTGCTGCACACGCTTGCCGGACTGCGCGCACCGGATGGCGGCACGGTGGTCATCGATGCGCCACGGAACGGGGGGCGCGCGCCTGCATCGGGCGTGTTGCTGCAGAGCGAGCCGGTGCCGTTCTGGGGCAGCGTGTACGAGTACGTGCTGCTCGGCCGGTTTCCGCACGCGTCGTCCTGGTTTTCGTGGCGGCGCGAGGACGCGGACGCGGCGCGCGCGGCGCTGGCGGTCATGGATCTCGAGCCGCTGGCTGACCGGGCCCTTGCCGCGCTGTCGGGCGGCGAGCGCCAGCGCGCGCGCATCGCGCAGCTCCTCGCGCAGGCGCCGCAGTACTATCTGCTCGATGAGCCGCTGCAGCATCTCGATCTGCGTCACCAGTCCGCCGTGCTGGCGCACTTTGCGCGGCGCGCGTCCGACAACGGGCACGGCGTACTGATGGTCCTGCACGACACGTTGTGGCCCGGACGGTGCTGCACGCACGCGCTGCTGCTCGGCGCGCGCGGTCAGGCGCTCGCGGGACGTGCGGATGCCGTGCTGACGCTCGACAATCTGGAGCAGCTCTACGGCTGCAAACTGCGCCAGCTCCGGGATGGCGACACGCAAGTCGTTGTTCCTGATGTATAATTTTCATTCTTGTCCCGCGTATGGACGGGCGGGCATCTCCCGCCGCACGACGCGTTTTCCGGATTCCGCATGATCACCAAGTTTCTCGGACGCATGTTTTCCGGACGCCTGTTTCGCGGGCGCGCACCGCGCATCGTGCCGTTGCGCGATCACGGCATCCGGCGCGATGCCATCAGCCGCTGCGCGCTTTCGACGACGGAAACGCTGCAGAAACACAAGTTCGCCGCATTCATCGTCGGCGGCGCGGTGCGCGATCTCCTGCTCGCGCGCGCGCCCAAGGATTTCGACGTGGCCACCAATGCGACGCCCGAGGAGGTGCGGCAGCTTTTCCGGCGCTCGCGCATCATCGGGCGCCGTTTCCGGCTCGTGCACGTGCTGTGCGGTCGCGAGACGGTGGAGGTTTCGACGTTTCGCGGCGGCGAGCCCGAGGCGGGCAGCGACGCGCGCGTGACCGACGAACTCGGGCGCGTGCTGCGAGACAACGTGTTCGGCTCGCAGGAGCAGGATGCCACGCGGCGTGATTTCACGCTGAACGCGCTGTTCTACGATCCGGCCACGCAAAGCGTGTGGGATTACCACGACGGCGTCGCGGATCTCAAGAAACGGCGGCTGCGGCTCATCGGCGATCCGGTGCAGCGCTACCGCGAGGACCCGATACGCATGCTGCGGGCGGTCCGGTTCGCGGCCGGTTGCGGCCTCGACATCGAGCCCAACACGCGCAAGCCGATCCGCGCGCTCGCGGACCTGCTCGCGAACGTGCCGCCGTCGCGGTTGTTCGACGAAATGCTGAAGCTCCTGCTGTCGGGGCATGCGGTCGAAGCCGTCAAGCGGCTGCGCAAGGAGGGCCTGCACCACGGCGTGCTGCCGCTGCTCGACGTGATCCTCGAGCAGCCGCTGGGCGAGCGGTTCGTCATGCTCGCGCTGAAAACGACGGATGCGCGCATCCAGTCCGGCAAGTCGGTCTCGCCGTCGTTCCTGTTTGCGTCGCTGCTGTGGCACGAGGTGCTCGCGGCATGGAAAGCGAATGAGGCCGCGGGCCTGCCGCCGATCCCGGCGCTGTATCAGGCGATGGAAACCGTCACCGGGGCGCAGGCCGAGAAGCTCGCGATTCCGCGGCGCTTCGGCACCGACATGAAGGAAATCTGGGCCCTGCAGCCGCGATTTCTGCAGCGCGCGGGGCGGCGGCCGTATGCGTTGCTTGAGCATCCGCGCTTTCGCGCCGGCTACGATTTTCTGCTGTTGCGGGAGGAAAGCGGCGAAGGGGAACGCGGTCTCGGCGACTGGTGGACGCGGTTTCAGGGTGCCGACGAGGATGAACGTCAGGCGATGCTCGTCAGGGATGCGGTGCCCGCGAAACGCAAGCGCCGCCGCCGCCGCAAGCGCGGTCCGGACGCGGATACGGGAACGGCCGATTGAGCAGTGCAATCGCGTACATCGCGCTCGGATCGAATCTTGACGATCCCGCCGCGCAGGTGCGGGCCGGATTCGCCGCGCTCGACCGGCTGCCGCAGACGCGCCTCGCCGCGCGCTCGTCGCTGTACGCAAGCGCGCCGGTCGGTTTTCTCGACCAGCCCGAATTCGTGAACGCGGTGGCGTGCATCGAAACCGGGCTCGCGCCGCGCGAGCTGCTCGATCAGCTGATTGCCATCGAGCGCGCGCACGGGCGCGTGCGCGCGTTTCCGAACGCACCGCGCACGCTCGATCTCGACATCGTGCTGTACGGCGCGCGCGCGGTGCGCGAGCCGGGACTCACGATTCCGCATCCGCGCATGCTGGAGCGGGCGTTCGTCATGGTGCCGCTCGCGGAACTCGCGCCCGATGCGATGCTGCCCGACGGCCGGCGCATCGCGCAACTGGCCTTCGGCACAAGCGGCCTGAAACGCCTGCCGGAAAGCTGAGCACGTGCCCGCGAGTATCCCCGAGAAGTACCGGTACATCGTCGTCGAGGGCCCGATCGGCGCCGGCAAGACGAGCCTCGCGCGTGCGTTCGCGGATCGTTGCGGCGGCGCGCTGCTGCTGGAGGATCCGAAGGCGAATCCGTTTCTCGCGCGGTTCTACCAGGATGCGCCGCGTTACGCGCTGCCGGCGCAGCTTTTTTTCCTGTTCCAGCGCGTGAACCAGGTGCGCGAACTCGGGCAGGCGGACCTGTTCCGGCGGCTGACCGTCGCGGATTTCATGCTCGAAAAGGACCCGCTGTTCGCGCGCATGACGCTCGCCGACGACGAGCTGCAGCTGTACCGGCAGATCTACGACCACCTGAAACCGCAGGCTCCCGCGCCGGACCTCGTGATCTACCTGCAGGCGTCGCCGGAAACGCTCGTGGATCGCGTCGAACGCCGCGGCGCGAGTTTCGAGCGCGGCCTGAGCGCCGACTACCTGGTGCGGCTCGCGGACGCCTACACGCGGTTTTTCCACCAGTACGACGCGTCGCCGGTGCTGATCGTCAACTCCGAAAATCTGAATTTCGTGGATGCCCCGGAGGATTTCGACCTGCTGCTCGCGCGCATCGCCGGCATGCGCGGGCCCCGGGAATTCTTCAACCAGGGGGCCTGACGGCGCCCGCCCGCCCGGTCGTGGCACGCGGCGATTCGCTGTAGAATTCCCCTCTTTTCGCCCCCGGCGGCCCTGCCGCGAGACCGGTATCCGACATGCGCACGACGCTCAACACGCTGCACAAGATGACGCAGGAGGGCACCCGCATCGCGATGCTCACGTGTTACGACGCGAGTTTCGCGGCGGTGCTGGAGGCGGCCGGCGTGGACACCCTGCTCATCGGCGACTCGCTCGGCAACGTGCTGCAGGGCCATGAATCGACGCTGCCGGTGACGCTGCGCGACATGGTGTACCACACGGCGTGCGTGGCGCGCGGATCGAAACGCGCGTTCATCATCGGCGACATGCCGTTCGGCACGTTCCAGGTGAGCCCGCAGCAGACCTTCCGCAATGCCGCCGAAATCATGGCGGCCGGCGCGCAGATGGTGAAAATCGA
>CAZMBS010000015.1:20298-25648 GCA_964564295.1 uncultured Streptomycetaceae bacterium | reverse complement strand
GTCGCCCGGCCTGACCGACAAACGGCTCGCCCTGCGCATCTTCGTCGGCGCCGGGTCCCTCGCCGACGAACAGCCAGTCCGCGCGCTCGTCACCCACGCCGAACACCGTCTTGTTGCGCCGCGCGTGCAGCGGACATGCCGTGCATGCCGCGACGCACGCCTTCAGCGGCGCCCAATCCATGTTCATGATCGCGGAACGACGGTCCCCGTCGGGAGCCACGTCCCGGATTTCGGGACTCTCCGGTTGCGGCGCCGGCGTGGAGCGCAGCCGCCACACCGGTGTGAGCCCCATTTCCCGCAATATTTCGTCGCGCCGGTTCACAGCTTTCGCTCCATGACGACAGCGTCTTCGCGCCCGTCGTCCGCAGGGTAGTAGTCGCGGCGCACCGCGATCTCGGAAAACCCCGCGCGCGCGTACAGCGCGCGTCCCGCCGCGTTCGACACGCGCGCCTCGAGGTAGATTTTCTCCGCTCCGTAGTCGACAGCCAGCCGGGTGACGAAGCCCAGCAGTTCCGCGCCGAGCCCCCGACGCTGCCAGGCCGGCGCAATGCTGAGGTTCAGCAGATGCGCCTCGCCTGCCGCGATCATGACCACGCTGTAGCCCGCGATGGCACCGGCGCACTCCAGGATCCAGCAGTGATAACCCGCCGCCATCGAATCGTCGAAATTTCCCGGAGTCCACGGGTGGCTGTACGCGGCGCGTTCAATCCGCAGGACGGCGTCCAGGTCGCCGGCGGTCATGCGACGGTAACGCGGAATGAGATCGGCGAGCGCGCTCATCGTTCCGCCGTTTTGAGCGCCACCTTGTCGCGCACGTAAAGTGGCGCTGCCCGGGCCGCGGCCGTGGCCTGCCCTCGCGCAAACGTAACTGCGGCGAGGCGCGCCACATCGCGCGCATGGGGAACCGCCTCGGCGTCGACGGCGACCAGTTGTCCCGTGTAGCACGGCAGAATTTTTTCCGCGTACGCGGAAAAACCGCTGCCGCACGCGAGCCACCCGTCCGAGGATACCGCGGGCACATTGTCCGGCGCGCAAAGCGACGGTGCGTGCACGGTTTCCCAGTCCGGCGCGCCGCGAATGTATGCGGCGTGATAGACCTCACCCATGCGCGCATCGAGGCTGCAGATGACCTTGCGCGCCCCCGAACCCTCTGCCATGCATTGCAGCGTATCGACGCCCGCCACCGGAATGCCGGCCGAGTACGCGAGTCCCTGCGAGATGCCGCAGGCGATGCGCAGACCCGTGAACGCGCCGGGTCCCCGACCGAACGCGATCCCGTCGAGCGCCCGCAATGTCATGCGGGTTTCCGCCAGCACCGCATCAACCATCGCCAGCAGCAGTTCCGAATGCGCCTGTCCCGCATGCGCCTCGCGCTCCGCCGCCACGTCGCCGTTCCACAGCACGACGGAACAATGGCCGGTCGAGGTATCAAGCGCGAGCAGATTCACGTCGGGACGCTGCGGCGAAAAAGGAATGCATTTTACCGGGCTCGTCCGGCCCGCGCAGCCTGCACTATAATTGCGCCTTTCCCGTCCCTACTGCCGCACGAACCCGCCGCGGCAGGCACCTCAGGACCACTCCGACATGCGCGAATATAGAATTGCCGCCATCCCCGGCGACGGCATCGGCGTCGAAGTCATCGCCGCCGGCCTTCAGGCGCTCGACGTGCTCGCGGCGCGGCACGGAGGCTTCCGGCTCCATGTGGAGCGTTTTCCGTGGAGCAGCGACTACTACAAGCAGCACGGTTACTACATTCCCGACGGCGGGCTGGAGAAACTGCGCACTTTCGATGCGATCTTTTTCGGCGCGGTCGGCGCGCCCGACGTCGCAGACCACGTGTCGCTCTGGGGACTGCGATTGCCGATCTGCCAGGGTTTCGACCAGTACGCCAACGTGCGGCCGGCGCGCGTGTTGCCGGGCATCACGAGCCCTTTGCGCAACGGCGACGCGATCGACTGGGTGATCATCCGCGAGAATTCCGAAGGCGAATACGCCGGCAGCGGCGGCCGCGCGCACCGTGGACTGCCGGAGGAAGTCGCGACCGAAACGTCGATTTTCACGCGCCATGGCGTCGCGCGCATCCATCGCTTTGCCTTCGAACTCGCGCGGAGCCGGCCGCGCCGGCACCTCACGCTCGTGACGAAATCGAACGCACAGCGCCACGGCATGGTGATGTGGGATGAAATCTTCTACGAGGTGGCGAAGGATTTTCCGGAGGTGGAGACGCGGCGCGTGCTGGTGGACGCCATGACGACGGACATGGTGCTGAAACCGCGGACGCTGGACACGGTGGTCGCCACCAACCTGCATGCCGACATTCTGTCGGACCTTGCCGCGGCGCTTTCGGGCAGCCTCGGCATCGCGCCGACCGCGAACCTGAATCCCGAACGAAAATTTCCTTCGATGTTCGAGCCCATCCACGGCTCCGCGTTCGACATCACCGGCAGGGGCATCGCCAATCCGGTGGCAACCTTCTGGACCGCGTCGATGATGCTCGACCACCTGGGCGAACGGGAACCCGCCGCCCGCCTGCTGGAGGCTGTGGAAAAAGTCACGGCGAAACGCATACTGACCCCGGATCTCGGCGGCGAAGCGACGACCGCCATCGTGACCGAGGCGGTTTGCGACCTGTTGTAGGGAATCGCAGTGTCGCGGCGCCCGCTGCTGCTACAATGCAGGGAGTGGCGCCAGACACTGCCGGCCGGCAATCGCGCAACTCCGGCCATGGGGGGCACGTGTGAAACAGACCATCGAATTTCTGCAGTCGTTCGTCGTCATCGCGCTCGTGATGACGGGTCTTGCAGGGCTGTCCTTCAGCGCGGTGCGCGACGACGGCTGGCTCGTGTCGCTGCTGGGGAATTTTCTCGAAGCACAGGTGCGCTACCCGATGATCGCGATTCCGCTGACGATCGCCGCGATTTACCTCGGCTATCTTTGGCGCAACAACGAGGTCCTGAAGGGGCGCGAAAGCAAGATTCCCACCTTCATCCTTTACAGCTTCATGGCGGCGGGCGTGTACTACGTCGGCTATTTCATCATGACCGGTACGTTCTGAAGCCGCCCGCCGGCGCGCGGGTTACTCTGCCTTCGCGCCGGAGTCCTTGACAACCCTGGTCCATTTCGCGATTTCGGCTTGTATGAAACGGCCGAACTCGGCGCGCGTATCGCCCACCGGCGTGAATGCAAGCTGAGCAAGCCGCTCTTTCACGTCCGGGCGGCCGATGGTGGCCACGATCTCCCGGTGCAACAGGTCGAGCACCGGCCCCGGCGTTTTCGCCGGCGCCGCGATGCCGATCCAGCCTACCGCTTCGAAACCCGGCAGTGCGGCTTCCGCGACCGTCGGCAGATCGGGCAGGAACGGCGACCGGGTGCGGGTCGATACCGCAAGCGCGCGCAGGCGGCCGGACTTCACGTGCGGCAGCACCGCCGGCATGGCGTCGAACATCATCGGAATCTGTCCGCCCATGATCTGGGTGTGCGCATCCGCGCTGCCCTTGAACGGCACATGGTTCAGTTGCATGCCCGCTGTCGAGCGGAACATCTCCATTGTTAGGTGGCTGGTGGACCCTATGCCGAGCGAAGCAAAACCGGTCTGACCGGGCTTCGCTTTCGCCTGCGCGACCAAGTCCTTCACGGTTCTGGCGGCAATCGCCGGATTCACCACCAACGTCTGGGACACCGTCGCGAGGTTGGTGATCGGCGCAAAATCCCTTACCGCGTCGTACGGGAGCTTCGGATAGAGTCCGGGATTGATGCCGAACGCGCTCGACACCGCCATCGTCAGCGTATAGCCGTCCGGATTCGCGCGTGCGCCGATTTCCGTGCCGATGATCGCACCCGCACCGGGCCGGTTGTCCACCACCACCTGCTGGCCGAACGTCTCGGTCAGGCGCTGACCGACCAGGCGCGCGAGTATGTCGGTCGAGGTGCCGGGACCGAACTGCACGATGATGCGGATCGGACGCGACGGGTAGTTCTGCGCTTGAACTGCACTCGCCGCCAGCGCGGAAAATATCATCAAGTATTTGATTGTATTCATGTTTTATCTGCAGTTGCGATGACGCCGGCGGCGGTGAGTTGTCCGATCTCGGCTGCCGAGTAGCCGGCCGCGGCCAGCACCTCGCGCGTGTGCTCGCCGATTTTCGGGATGTCGAGCCGGGTACCGAAGCGCCGGCCATCCATTTCGATCGGCAGATTCGGCACCTTGGTCTTGACGCCGTTGGGCATCGTCACCGGCGTGAGCCCGCCCGACGCGTTGAGATGCGGATCGTCGAACAGATCTTCCGGCTTCGCGATCGGCGCGAACGGCAATCCGAGCTGTTCGCACTTTGCCATCAACCCGGCTTTCGACAGTTTTGCAAATATCGCCGACACGATCGGCAGAATCCGCGGCCGTGCGTCCACGCGCTGCGGATTGGTCTTCAACGCCGGATCCGCCAGCAGATCCGACAATCCGAATGCCTCGCAGAATACTTTCCATTGCGTGTCGGTCACCACGCCGACGAACACCAGTTCGCCGCCCGCGGTCTTGAAATTGTCGTAGAGCGCCCACGCCCGCACGCGGTCCGGCATCGGTGAAACCGGCTTGCCCGTCGCGAACCCCTCGAGCATGTGCTGGCCCATCAGAAACGCGTTGTTTTCATAAAGCGCGCTCTGTACGTACTGCCCCTTGCCGGTGGCGTGCCGCTGATGCAGCGCGGCGAGAATCGCGACCGCGCCGAACACGCCGCCCATCACGTCGTTGATCGATGCACCGGCGCGCAGCGGGCCGTAGCGGCCGCCGGTCATGTACGCGAGCCCCCCCATCATCTGCACGACTTCGTCGAGCCCCGTGCGATGCTCGTACGGTCCCGGCAGAAAACCCTTCAACGAGCAGTAGATGAGCCCCGGATTCAGCGCCCGCATCGCCGATTCACCGAATCCGAGCCGGTCCATCGCGCCGGTGCGGAAGTTTTCCGTCACGACATCGGCGTTCGCGATGAGTCGCAGCACCGCCTCGCGCCCGGCGGGCGACTTCAGGTCGATCGCGAGGCTTTTCTTGTTGCGGTTGTAGGTCGGGAAAAATCCCGCGCCCGACGCGACCAGCTTGCGCGTATGGTCGCCATCGAGCGGCTCGACCTTGATCACTTCCGCGCCCATGTCGGCGAGCACGAGCCCGCAGGTCGGACCCATGACCACGTGGCAGAACTCGACGACCCGTACGCCCTCGAGCGGCTGTGATGCGCGCATGTCAGTTCCGCGTCCCCGAGGCGGGCACGAATCCCTTCGTGATACCGGCCAGCGGCACGTAGCCGTAGAGCGGTTCGCCCGGGATTCCCTCCTCGAGAATTTTGCGCATCGCGAGCAGCCG
>CAZMBS010000015.1:0-20288 GCA_964564295.1 uncultured Streptomycetaceae bacterium | reverse complement strand
CTCTTCGGCCATGCGGCCCACCTCGATCAGCCTGTCGAGATCGATGCCGGTCCTCAATCCCATGGACTCCAGCATGAACACCAGGTCTTCGGTCACGATGTTGCCGCTGGCACCGGGCGCAAAGGGACATCCGCCGAGCCCGCCGAGCGAACTGTCGATCGTCGTGACGCCGACGTCGAGGGCGGCCACCACGTTGGCGAGCCCGAGACCGCGCGTGTTGTGCAGATGCGCGCCGGCAAGCCGGTCGCCGATTTCGGCGCGAACTTTCCGGAACACGCGGCGGATCTGCTCGGGGTTCGCGTAGCCGGTGGTATCGGCGAGTCCCACCTCGTCGCAACCGGCTTCGACCGAGGCGACCGCCATGCGCACGACCTCGTCTTCGCTCACCGCCCCTTCGAGCGTGCAACCGAACACCGTGGACAGGCCGGATTCGACGGTCGGTCGCTGCCCCGCCGGAAGGCCGTCGCGAAACGCGCAGACTTTTCGCGCGCTTTCGATCGCCTCGTCCGGCGTCATGCGCACGTTGGCGAGACTGTGCGACCGGGATACCGATATCGTCAGCGTGAGCTTGTGCACGCCGGCTGCCATCGCGCGCTGCGCACCCTTGAAGTTCGGCGCGAGCGCCGCGACGCGCAGTCCCGGTATCGCCAGCGCGTGCGCGACGATCTCCGGTGCATCCACCATCTGCGGTATCAACTTCGGCGGCACGAACGAGCACACTTCGATTTCGCGCAGCCCGGCCGCCGCCGCCGCGGTGATCCAGCGCCGCTTGTACTCGGTCGGCATGAACTGCCTGGTGTTCTGCAGGCCGTCGCGCGGGCCCACTTCGCTTACGAGGATGTCGATTTCACCGTTCATTTGCATTCCGGAGCGCGCGATACGCTGTCGCGGGCCGCGGGCGGCCCGGCACGCCGTCAGCGCGCGGGCAGCAGGTCCTTCAGACCGCGCATCGCAAGCTGATATCCCATGATGCCGAATCCGGTGACGACGCCGCGGCAGGCCGGCGCGATGTCGGACGTGCCGCCGCGCCGGGCCGGATTGGAGACGTGCAATTCGACGGTCGGAAACCTGACCTGCGAAATCGCCGCGGCAAGCGCCGGATAGCCGCGCGTGAAGCCGGCCGGATTGATGACGGCGCCGGCGACGCCCGCGTCGTGCGCCGCGTACAGCTTGTTGATGATTTCGCCCTCGACATTCGAGTGGAATATCTCGACTTCGAACTTGAGTTCGGCGGCGTAGCGACGGATGTGGTCGTCGTACTCGGAGAGCGTCATCGGCCCGAACACGTCGACCTGCGCCTTGCCGCGCATGTTCATTCCGGCGCCGTGTATGATCAGAATCCGGGGCATCGTGTAGTCCTCGAAACGGGCATTGTACAGGACCGCCGGCGGAACTGCCGCCGCCATTGACGCGCATGCCTGCACTTGTTAGCGTCATGGGGTCCGGCGCATCCGCGCCGCCCGTTAAAAACCCCGGTCAGGAGAAACCCCATGAGCATCAAACGTCATCAACCCGGTCCCGTGCTGTCGCGCGCGGTGGAGTACGGCAATCTCGTATTCGTCGCCGGCACAACCGCCGACAACAAGTCGGTTCCCATCAAGGCTCAAACCGAGGAAATCCTCAGAAAAATCGACGGCTTGCTCGCGGCGGCCGGCACCAGCAAGAGCCGCATCCTGTCGGCGAACGTATGGGTCGCCGACATCAACGAAAAACCGCAGATGGACGAGGCCTGGAAGGCCTGGGTGGACCCGGACAACAAGCCCGCGCGCGCCTGCGTCGAAGCCCGGCTCGGCTCTGCGGACACGCGCGTCGAAATCATGGTCACCGCGGCCAAGGCCTGAGCATGACATTTGCCATCTCCGCGCGCTGCGAGCGCAGCGGACGGTTGGGCGTCGCGATCACCACACGCCCGATGGCGGTCGGAGCGCGCTGCCCGTTTATCGCGCCGGGCATCGGTATCGTCGTGACCATGGCAACCACCGATCCGCGTCTCGGACCGCTGGGGCTCAACCTGTTGCGGCAGGGATACTCGGCCGCAAAGGTGCTCGCCGAACTCGCGGCAAGCGACCCCCATGTCGAACGCCGGCAGTTGTCGGTCATCGATCGCGACGGCAACGCGGCTGCGCGCACCGGCGCGGGGAACAAGGTCTGGTCGGGACACACCGCGAAGCGCAACCTCGTTGCCATGGGCAACAACCTGACGAGCGAGCGCACCGTAAGCGCCATGCTGCGGGCGTTCGAATCGCGCCCGGACGACGAAATCGAAGAGCGCCTGCTGCGCGCGATCGAGGCGGGACGGGATGCCGGCGGACAGAACGGCGGCCAGCGTTCCGCGAATCTCATCTCGTACGACCGCGAGACCTATGCGTACGTGGATCTGAGAGTCGACGAACATCCCGAGCCCGTTGGCGAACTGCGCCGGCTGTACGACCTCTATCGTCCGACCGCGCCTTATTTCTACCAGCGACCGGGCCGTCCGGACGAATTTCCGAGCCAGGAAGGCGAGTGGCTGGCGACCCAACGAACACGGAGTGCTCCATGACCGACATCATCCGCCACGATCCCGATGCGAAACTCTCCGACGCCGTCACGTTCGGCAATCTCGCCTTCCTGGCCGGGCAGGTTCCCGAGGATACGCGCGTCAACATGAAGGCGCAGACCGAGTCCGTGCTGCGGCAGATCGACGCGCTGCTCCGGAAGTGCGGCAGCGACAAGTCGCGCATCCTGACCGCGACGATTTACGTCGCGGACATGCGGCAGAAGCCGCAGATGGGCGAAGCCTGGCTCGCATGGGTGGGTCCGCGGCACCCGCCGGCGCGCGCGACCGTGGAGGCGAAGCTCGGCGACGCGCAGACGCTGGTCGAGATCATGTGCACGGCGGCGAAATAGCCGTCGTCCGCCCGCGGCGGGAACGGGCGCGGATCAGCCGGTGCTTTTCGCGCGTACTTCGATGCCGGCGATTTTGGCGAGGTCGCGCTGAATGCGCGACACGCGCTCGATCTGCCCCTTCGCGGGAAAGCGCTCGTAAAAGCCGTCCACGCGGAAATTGCGGCGCTCCGCGCTCCACGGGGCGAGCCGCTCCTCCCAGCGCTTGACGCGACCGTCCGCCGGGTCCGCGTCGGTGCGCGCGAGATCGGCGCAGACGCGAATCATGGCCTTGATGGTCACCGGCTTCGTGACCATGTAACCGTCGTTGTCCCACGTATCGCCCCATACCTTGTGCGCGGCTTTCAGAAAGTCGCGGATGATGCCGTAGTAGCGCTCTTCCTCGCGGTAGGTATTGGATACCTTGCTGATTTTTTTCCAGTCGGCGCTGACCCAGCGATGCAGTTCGTTGAACAGCTCCGCCTGCAATATCCACTTGTCCTGCTGGCTGCGGCCGCCGAGCCGGTTGATGCGGTAGCGCAACGGGCTGTCGCCCTCGCCGTACAGGTCCTCGACCAGGCGGGCGGCGAACCGCTTGTCCGGGTCGGCCCATGACACGCGCTCGTAGAGATCGATCAGATGGCTCTTGTTGATGCGCGTCGTCGTCGAATTGATGATGACGAACATTTCCGCCGCGAAATCCTCGCTGCGCCCGTCGAAAATGATGCACGGGACGTGGATACCGGACGCTTCGTTCGGGTGTTCCTTCAGATAGAACCGCAGCGCGGCCAGACGGTGCTGGCCGTCGATGATCAGAAACCGGGAGTCCGGCGCCGTCAGGCTGCCCATGTGCTCCTGCCCGTTCATGGGTGTGAATCGCAGGTGTTCCGCAGTGAACAACAGCACGGTGCCCGGAATCGGCGGCTGCGTGACCGCCATCTCGTAAAAATTCTTGAGTTGCCGCACCTTGCCGCGCGACAACTGGCGCTGAAACGCCTCGTCCGTGCGTTCGATGCGCCCGATGAACTGGGCGATTTCGTCGTTCTGTGGAACCGCATGCGGCGCGATTTCTTCGCCCTCGCCGTAAAAGCGGCTGATGAAACGGACCTTGTCCAGCACCTCCTTGGCGGGATAGCTTACGAAATAGAATATCCCGTCCTTCTGGCGTACTCGCGTGGCGAGCATGGTGCGTTCTCCGGGCTTGGTTTTTGCGTACGAGACGAAACGCCGCCGACCATTGTAATGGCGGCGGCAAGATAACGCAAGAAAAACAAGCTCTTAGGCGATGCGCCTGAGACCAGGACTGAGGAAGCCAGCTTGGTCCCGGTATCGTCCCTTCGGTTTCCCGAACGCGCTAGGTTCGCAACACCGGTAGCGGGGCGAATCGGCCACCGAGCGAAGCGCTGGCATTCAAACCCCACCAGCGTTCGAGGACAGTGGCATAAATATCCCTAAAATCAACGGCAAACGGCAGATTACCGTTGCCGTCCAGTCGGTCCAGCGCGGGCGGGAGTCCGTACAGCCCGCCCTGCACCCTGCCCCCGGCGAGCAAGTGTGTGCCGGCAGTCCCATGGTCGGTCCCGGCGCTCTGGTTCTCGCGCGGACGCCTGCCGAACTCGGCATAGGTCGCCACGAGCGTCGTGTCCCAGCGGCCGATTTCCTGCAGCGCGGACTTCAGCGCGACGATGCCCTGCGCGAGTTCACCGAGCAGCCGCGCATGCGGCGCCAATTGGTTGCTGTGCGTGTCGAAACCGTTCAGCGACACCTTGATCGCCGCGACACCGGCCTTGCTCGCAACCACCTGCGCGGCGGTGCGTATGGCGTTACCGAATGCGTTGCGCGGAAATTCCGTGCGAAATGCGTGATCGGTATTGAGCGCGGCGGCAGCCTGCACGATATCCTGCTCGACGCGCAGAATGTGCTGCAGCGCGGCGTTGCGGGCCTGCCCTGCGGGTGCGGCGAGTTTTGCCTGCCGCAGAAACTGCTCCGTATTCGTGAGCGCGATCGCGCGCGCGCCGCCACCCGCCAGCGGACCGAGTTCCGCGCCGCCGACGATGACGCCATCCGCCGCAAACGTGCGCGGCGCCGGCGTCTGCACGAAGGCCCGAGTGAGCCAGCCTTCGGTCAGATATTCGGTGCTCTTGGACGCGGTATCCCAGATTTCGATCGACCGGAAATGCGACAGGTTGGCAGCGGGATAACCCACGCTTTGCACGAACGCGAGTTCGCGGCCTTCCCATAGCGGCATCAACGGGCGCAGTGCGGGATGCAGGCCCGTGCGCGCATCGAGCTGCAACACCTGGTCCCGCGGGATCGCGATACGTGGCCGCAGGTTGTAGTAGGCGGCATCCGCGAACGGCACGACCGTGTTCAGCGCGTCGTTGCCGCCCTTCAGTTCGATCAGCACCAGCAGATTGCCGTAGCGTCCGTCCGCGCGCTGCGAGAGCGCCGCTCCCGGCGTCATCGCAAGCGCGGTAGCTGCCCCCATCGTTCCGAGAAATTCACGCCGTCTCATGCGTTCTCCGCAATGCCTGATTACTTCAACTGATACACCGGATCCTGAACCAGTTGCCGGATCGCGTCGAGCCCCGACGCGCCTGCCGGCAGCGGTTGGGCGGGCGCGGTTGCGAGCACCACGTTCTGCAGCGCGGATACATCGCTGCCGCGAAACTGCGCGAGCCAGGCACCCCCTTCGAACTGGATGTCGGCCATCGCGCGCAACAGGCGCTCCCGGCCTTCGCCACCGAGGCGTCCGGCGCCCTGCGGCATATCCGTCATCGCGGCCCCCATGAGCCGAGCCTCGTCGACGCGAAAGAGCCGCTCGAGCAATTGCTTGCGCGCGAGCAGCGTCGTCGAGTTGATCCACACTTCGCCGCCCGGCCACCCTTTGACGTTCGGCGGCGCGAACAGATTCTGGCCCAGTTGCGCCGTGGTGAACACGAACGGCAGCACGTCGCCGAGAACGAACCGGAACTGTCGCAGCGTGCCCACGACCAGGTCGACCGGCGACTTGATGAGACTTGCGCGGTTCGCCGGCGCATAGAACGCATCCGAAGTCAGCATCGCGCGCAGCGCGGACCGGATGTCGTAACGGCTGTCGCGAAAAACGCGCGCGATGCGGCGCACTTCGTCGCGATCCGGCACGGGCGACACGAATTCGCGCCACAGCTTGGAGACGACGTGTTCCGCCGTCTGCGGTTGCGCGAGCAGGATGTCGAGCACGGCGCGTCCATCGAAATTTCCGCTGCGCCCCAGCACGATTTTCACGCCGTCGTCGTGCTGCATCCGGCGAAACAGGAACTCGCCCGTGGCGGGGTCGATGCTCCATCCGGTGAACGCGCGCGCGGCCTCCTTGACGTCGCGTTCGGTGTAATGGCCTTCGCCGAGCGTGAAAAGCTCCATCACTTCGCGCGCGAAATTCTCGTTGGGCTGACCTTTGCGGTTCGACGCGCTGTCGAGATAGATCACCATCGCGGGATCCTGCGCAACCGCATGCAGGAACTCCCCGAAATTGCCCAGCGCGTGCCGGCGCAGCAGCAGGTGCTGGCGGTACATGAGTTGCGGCGAGCGCACCTTCTGCTGGCTCGACGTGAAATGATTGTGCCAGAACAGCACCATTTTTTCCGTCAGCGGCGACGGCGTCACCAGCATTTCCTGCACCCACCAGGCGCGCAGGTCGACGCCCTGACGGAACATCTCGTTGAACGCGAGTTTGCGCTCTTCCGGCGTCATCTCCCGAAACCGTCGCGGCGATTCGAACGGCGCCCGCACCCAGTCCGGCGGCGGCGTCCGCGGCGCGCCGTTCGCCTGGGCGAGCAACCGGTCGACGGCCTCGGCGCGCGTCAACTTCGCGTACGCGTCGATTTCCTCGACGTTGGCCGCGAAACTCGTGCGGTTCAGCAGGTGCCGGGCGCCCTCGGGTCCGATCGGCGCCGCCACCGCCGCGGCACCGGCGGCCATGCCGATCCAGATCGCGAGTCCGACGACCCGCAGAATTCGTCCGGACATCAAGGCGCGCTCTGGCTTGCCTTGCCCCGGCCTTCGCCCTTGCCCGCGCCCTTGCGCGACTTGAACGCGGCCTGGATCTCGTCGCGCGACAGCTGGCCGTCATTGTTCGCGTCGATGCGATCGAATCGTCTCGCGAGCCCCGGCATGCCCTTTTCCGCTTCCGCGCGGCTCAACCGGCCGTTGCCGTCGGCATCGGCTGCCTTGAAGCGCTGCTGAAATCGTGCCTGCCGCTCTTCACGGCATTTTTCGGGGTTCTCCTTGCACTGCGCGCGACGCTCTTCCATGTTCGCTCGCATCGCCTTGCATTTTTCGGGGTTCTCGGCGCAGAACTTCTCGCGCCGGGCTTTTCGTTCCGCCATGCATTGCTCGCGATCGCCTTCGCAGCGCGGATGCGGGCTCCGACGTTCGCTCGCGCCCCGTGCGTCGGGTTTCACGGTCGCACCCGACATGCCATCGGCGGCACCCGCCGGCGCGGCGAGCGCGCCGAGCAGAACCAGATATAACCAATTGATTTTCATGATAAATCCTTATCATCCCATCATTTTTCGGCACGCCGCCGATAAATTTCGCGATTGGCTTTGTCGAGATCGCGATGCAGTTGCCGGCGCTCTTCTTCCGTCAGACGCCCGTGCGGGCGTTCGTCGCGATCCACCGGGCGGTGGGGTCGGAACTCGCGCGGCCGGTCACCCTTCGCTTGACCGGCACGGCCCTGATGCGACTGCACACCGGGCTTGAACCCGAAATCGCGCCAGGATGCCGCATCGGCCGGTGCCGCGATCGCCAGCAATGCCGCAACCATCCAACCCGCCACCGCCCTCATGAATCACTCCTTTGCTGTCGCGCTCAACGTCGCCGCTCAAAACCGCCGCTGCGCGTCGTGCGTTTCATTATAAATGTGCCGGCTTGCGTCGTTGAGTTCACGGTGCAATTCGGCACGCTCCGCGTGCGTGAGCACGCCGTCCGCGCGGTACGCGCGCTCTTCCCGGCGGATTTCGCGCTGCTCCGCCATCAACCGGTGCGCTTCCGCGCGCGTGAGTTCCCCGGAACGGATACCCTGCGCGATGCGCTCGCGTTGTTGCTGCTGGCGCTGGTCGATGGACGCCCCACCACGATGGTCGGGCGCGCCATAGTGCACCGGAGGCCTGTGCCCGTTGCTCCAGCCGTAATGTCCGCCGCCGTGAAAGGCCGGGCTCGTGTGCGCGAAACGGCGGCGCTCGCCGTCGTGACGTTCGCGGTGGATGTCGCGCGACAGGTGATCGAGGTCGCGATGCAACTCCCGCCGTTCCGGCCGGGTCAGTTGCCCGTCCGCGCGGTACTCGCGCTCCTTGACCCGGATATCGCGCGCCTCGCCCTGCAAACGGCGCGCCTCGCCACGCGTGAGGTCGCCCTGCCGTACTCCTTCGTGTATGCGATGCTGCTGATGGTGCTGCCGCGCATTGACGTTGCGCTCGTGCGGAGCCGCGATGGACGCCGCCGGTGCCATTGCAAGCAACACTGCCACCGCGACGCCGCTCATTGCCAGTTTCATGATCTTCTCCTTCCTCTGTTGGTTTACCGTTTTCGCAGGGCGCGAATCACGCGCCCTTGCCGAAAAAACGCCGCGTTATCGCGGTCGTTGACCCATGGTCGGATCCGATTGCAAACAGCGTGTTGCAGGAAGGGCCTTTCTGTAACCAAGTGTGTACGACAGGCAAAGCGCAATACTCTGTTACACATGTCATCGCGCGACCGCTACCACGATGGCGCGACGTAACCGTCGCTTTCGATGGTCGGCACGCCTCCATCCTGCGCGCGTCCGGACTCGT
This sequence comes from uncultured Streptomycetaceae bacterium, assembly GCA_964564295.1. Lineage (GTDB taxonomy): Bacteria > Pseudomonadota > Gammaproteobacteria > Burkholderiales > SG8-41 > CAZMBS01. Next base: position 11,610 of record CAZMBS010000015.1, on the reverse strand, counting down.
ACCGGTAATCGTATGCGGATGGCTGGGCCGGCGGCGCGGACGGTGCCGGCACCACATACTGAGGAGCGGCATGCTGCGGCACGACGTATTGGGGCACCACATACTGCGGCACCACATACTGCGGCACCACATACCGGGGCACGACGTATTGAGGCACCACGTAGGTCCGCGGAACATGCTGGTACGCCGGGTAATGCGGCCGATACGGCTGCGTGGGAACCACGGCCGGCGTGCCGTAGCTGTAACCGAAACCGTAGCCGAGCGGCACCGCCGGGTGGAAACGCGGGCCGTGAACGAGCGGCGCGCCGACGTGCCCGCCCGCGTGCGTACGAGCATGGCGCTTGCCGGTAGCCCACGCCGGGCCCGCGGCGCAGAGCGCCGCCATCGCCAATCCAGCCACCAAAACACGCATCGCGTTCTCCGCATGCCAACGGCACGACCGGAAGCCGCGTTATCCGTGACAGTCCGCGCGGTCCGATGTCGGCAGTTTAGGCCGTGCCGGGCGCAACAGCATGTGCGCGGCGGGGTGATTTCTGTAACAATTTGTTTCAGATCCGGATTTCGCAACAGACCATTACAAATAACCGATCGGCACGCCGGCGCGCGGATACGATAGACCCATGGAAGGCAAGACCCGGATACTCGTGGTGGACGACGATGCGCGGCTGCGCGACCTGCTGAACCGTTACCTGACGGAGCAGGGATACGCGGTGCGCACCGTCGCCGACGCAGTCGACATGAATCGCCACCTCGCGCGCGAACGCTACGATCTCATGATCCTCGATCTGATGCTGCCGGGCGAGGACGGGCTGTCGATCTGCCGGCGGCTGCGCGGCGGCGGCGAAACCATGCCGATCATCATGCTGACCGCCAAGGGCGACGATGTGGATCGCATCGTGGGACTCGAAGTGGGCGCCGACGATTACCTGCCCAAGCCGTTCAATCCACGCGAACTGGTGGCGCGCATACAGGCCGTGCTGCGCCGGCAGCCGCCGTCGGCGCCTCCCGGCGCGCCGTCCGCGGACAACCAGGTCGTCGAATTCGGTGTGTTCCGGCTGAATCTCGCCACGCGCAGCCTCAGCAAATCCGGCACGGACGTCCCGCTCACGACCGGCGAATTCGCATTGCTGAAGGTGCTGGTGCAGCATCCGCGCACGCCGCTGTCGCGCGACAAGCTCATGGAACTCGCGCGCGGGCGCGAATTCGGCGCGTTCGACCGTTCGATCGACGTGCAGGTGTCGCGGCTGAGAAAACTCGTCGAGCCGGATCCCGCGAAGCCGGTATTCATCCAGACGGTCTGGGGCTTCGGCTACGTGTTCATTCCCGACGGCAAGGGCCGTGGAGCGTGAGGATGACGCTGTGGCCGCGCACGCTCTTGTGGCGCAGCGTGCTGCTGATCGCGCTGCTGCTCGTCATCGCGAATCTTGCGTGGCTGCAGATCTTCCGCGTCTCCGAACGGGTGCCGCAGGCGCGACAGATCGCACAGCAGGTCGTCAGCATCATCAATCTCACGCGCACGGCGCTCGTTACCGCGCAGCCGTCCAAACGCTACACGCTGCTTGACGAGCTGTCGCAGCAGGAAGGCATCCAGATTCATCTTGCCGAAGCCGGCGAGGTCGTCGCGCCGCTGCCGGACCGGCCGTACATCCGGGTGGTGGCCGCGGAAGTGCTCCGGCAACTGGGCCCGGACACGCGATTCACCGTGAACCGCAACGGCGTGCCGGGCGCGTGGGTCAGCTTCCGGCTCGACGAGGATACCTACTGGGTCATGATCCCGCGCGCGCGGCTGGAACGCGCGGAGCCGCTGCGGTGGATCGGCTGGGGCGCGCTCGTGCTGCTGCTGGCGCTCGGCGGCGCCTATCTCATCGTCGCGCGCATCAATCGGCCGCTGCGGCAGCTCACGCAGGCCGCGGGCGAGATGGGCCGGGGCCGAACGCCCGAGCCCGTGACCGAATCCGGCCCGATCGAGGTGCGCACGCTGTCGCGCGCGTTCAACCAGATGACCACGAACCTCAAGCGCGCGGACGACGAGCGCGCGCTGTTGCTTGCGGGCGTGTCGCACGATCTGCGCACGCCGCTCTCGCGCATCCGGCTGGGGCTCGAACTGCTCGACGACAGGGGCGACCCCGCGCTCAAGGCAGGCATGGTGTCGGATATCGACGAGATCGACGCCGCGATCAACCAGTTTCTCGATTTCGCGCGCGCTGAAAACCCGGAAGCGGCTGTCGCCGACGGCGATCTCAACGCTCTGGTGCAGGGGCTCGTGGATCGTTATGCGCGGCTCGGAAAAACCGTCCGGCTCGCGCGATCGCCAGTGCCGCCGCTGCGGCTCCACGCCATCGCTGCGGAGCGCATGATCGCAAACCTGGTTGAAAACGCGCTGCGGCACGGCGGCGGCGCGGTGGAAGTCGCGACCGGCGTTGACCAGAGCGCCGCGTACGTCGAGGTGCTCGATCGCGGACCCGGCATCCCGCCGGAAGAAGCGCAGCGCATGCTGCAGCCCTTCACGCGCCTCGACGCCGCGCGCAGCACGAGCGGCACCGGTCTCGGCCTTGCCATCGTCGACCGCATCGCGCGATTGCACGGCGGCGGCATCCGGCTCCACGCGCGCGAAGGCGGCGGTCTGCGCGCGCGCGTGGAACTGCCGCTCGCGTGACCGGCAGGCCTACCGCCGCACGCGATACGTCGTATTCCGCAGAGTTCGTGGTTCGTAGGTCGGAAAAGCGACAGCGCCTTCCGACGCTAAAAACATTTCTTGCGGCGGATAACGCTCCGCTCATCCGCCCTACGGGACTGCCGCTCGCGTGACCGGCAGGCTTACCGACGCACCCGATACGTCGTATTCCGCAGCCGCATCGACAGCACGCGCGCGAGCGCGAACAGCAGGTCTCCGGCGAGCACGGGTTGGGCGCTGCTGAACGCGGTATAGGCATCGAGATCGAGCTTGAGCAGCGTGCCGTCGGCGACCGCATAGACGTTGGCGGAGCGCGGCTGGCCGTCGAAAAACGACTGCTCGCCGGTGATGCTGCCCGCCCCGATCTTCGCCAGCGGCGCGATGCTGACACCGTCCACCTGCGTGATGCCGACTTCGAGCATGCCGGCGGCGACGAAATACAGCGCGCGATCCTCCGCGCCGCGCTGAATCACGACCGCGCCGGACTGGAACGCCTGCACCGTCGTGTGCGTGAGCAACCGCGTCCACTCCGTCGCGCCCCAGTGCGGCAGCAGCACGGCGTCGTCGGCCACGCGCCCGGCGGCGCCGGCCTTCTGCGCGAATACTGCCGCGTACTCCGCACCGCTCATCGGCCCCTCCTGCAGTCTGCGGATCGATTATAAATCGGGCGCCCGGTCCGCCAGTTTATCCCTTTTGCAACGGCCAGCGACCGAGCACGCGGTAGGCGATGCCGTGCGCCTCCCGCACGGACTCGACGAGCGCAAAATCGCCGACCGGCCAGGGTATGGCCTCGATGCCCGGCGACGGCGGACCGCAACGGGCGTGCCGCAACAGCGTTACGTGGGGTACGTACTCGCGCGCGTCGAACCGGAAGTCGCGCAGCCGCAGCGTGTCGCCTAGCTCCGCGACGAGTTCCTCCAGCTGCTCGGGACACCGCGATACGCCGGCCCAGACGATATCGTTCCCGGGCCAGTATTCGACGCGATCCACATCGAGCGCGAACGGGCCGCATTCGATCGAAGCAGCGGCGGCTTCGAGCTCCGCGAGACGCTCGCGCGCGACATCGCCGACAAAAACCAGCGTGAGATGCATGTTGCGCGGGTCCGTCGCGCGCCCTCCGCTCGTGCGCCGCAGTTCCTCCGCCAGCGCACTGAATTCGCGCTGCAATTCCGGTGCGGGCCACAGCGCGAAAAAAACGCGCGACGCGCCGGCCGGGCGACCGGGCGGCCGGTTCCGCTCCCGGCTCAGTCGGTCGCGCGATCGGTACGACTGCCCTGCCATCGGATCAGCACCACGGCTTCGGCCACGATACCCTCGCCGCGGCCGACGAGCCCCAGTCGTTCGGCGGTTTTCGCCTTCACGTTCACGACGCCGGGTTCCAGGCCGAGATCCGCGGCGATGTTCGCGCGCATCGACGGAATGTGCGGCGCCATGCGCGGCGCCTGCGCGATGATGGTCGCGTCGATGTTGACGATTCCGAACTGCCGGTCCGCGAGCATCGCGCCGGTCTCGCGCAGGAGCTTGCGGCTGTCGATGTCACGGTATCGCGCATCGGTATCGGGAAAATGCGTGCCGATGTCCCCGAGCCCCGCCGCGCCGATCAGCGCGTCGCAGATGGCGTGCAGCAGCACGTCGGCGTCGGAGTGTCCCGCAAGCCCCTTGTCGTGCGCGATCTCGACCCCGCCGATGACGAGCCTGCGCCCCGCGACCAGCGCGTGCACGTCGAAACCCTGTCCGATACGCATCAGGAATCCGCCTTTACGATCCGTTCCGCGAGCGCAAGATCTTCCGCGAAAGTCACCTTGATGTTGCGGGCATCGCCCGCAACGAGCCTGGGCTTGAGCCCGAGCTGCTCGACGGCGGACGCCTCGTCCGTCACGGTCGCGGGATCGGCCCGGCGCAGCGCCTCGACGAGCAACCGGTAGCGGAACATCTGCGGCGTCTGCGCCTGCCACAGGTTCTCCCGCGGTTCGGTGCGCTCGACCCGCGGCCCCGTCGTGCCGCGCTTGAGCGTGTCGGCAACGGGCACCGCGAGCAGCCCCCCCACGTCGTCGGCCACCACGCCGTCGATCAACCGGTCGAGCGCCGCGCGGGCAAGACAGGGGCGCGCCGCATCATGCACGAGCACCCAGTCGTCCGCGTCGATCGCGTCGCGTGCCGCGACGAGGCCGTTGTACACGCTGGCTGCGCGCGTATCGCCGCCGCAGTAGAGCGCTTCGAGCTTGCCGGCGAACGCGCGCCAGTCGTAACCCGCATACTGGCGATCACCCGGCGCCAGCACGACGAAAACCTGATCGATGCGCGGATGCGCGCACAACGTGCCGACCGCGTGCCGCAACAGCGGTTCGCCCGCGAGCGGAAGATACTGCTTGGGTTGCGCACCCGCCATGCGCGAACCGGAACCGGCGGCGGGAAGCAACGCGTGGAGTCGGGGCAGGGATTTCATGCAGGCCCATGATTTTTATCGTATTTTATCAGCCATTTTCGCGTGTCGTGGGGAATATAATGCGATCCTGTCCTGATGCCGCGTGACCGGTCATGAAGAGCATGGTGCAGACACAATCCACTGTCGTCCGGCCCGCCGCCGTGGCCGGAACGTTCTATCCCGGGTCCGCGCAAGATCTCGCGCGAACCGTGCGCGACTTGCTCGCCCGCGCGCGCGCGACCGGTCCCGCGCCGAAAGCCATCATCGCGCCGCACGCGGGTTACGTCTATTCCGGCCCGATTGCCGCGTCCGCCTATGCGCGGCTTGCGCCGGCCCGCGGCTCGATCCGGCGCGTGGTGCTGCTGGGGCCGACGCACCGTGTCGCCGTCGACAGCATCGCGCTGCCGGGAGCGACGGCGTTCGAGACGCCGCTCGGCCGCGTTCCCGTCGACGCCGACGCCGTGGCGCTGCTGACTTCGCTGCCGCAAATCACGATCAGCCGCGCGGCGCACGCGCACGAGCATGCGCTTGAAGTTCATCTGCCGTTTCTGCAGCAGGTGCTGGACGCGTTTTCAATCGTGCCGCTCGCGGTGGGCGACGCAAGCGCCGCGGACGTTGCCGAAGTCGTCGAGAAACTGTGGGGCGGGCCGGAGACGCTGATCGTTGCCAGTTCCGACCTTTCGCACTATCTGCCGTACCGTGACGCGCAGGCCGCCGATCGGGCGACCGCCGACGCGATACTCGAACTGCGAACCGGCCTCACGCGCGATCAGGCCTGCGGCGCGACGCCGGTTGCCGGCCTCGCCGTCGCGGCGCGCCGGCGCAACCTCGCGATCGAATTGCTCGATCTGCGCAATTCCGGCGACACGGCCGGCGACAAACGCCGGGTCGTGGGCTACGGTTCGTTCGCGCTCGTCGAACGCGGCGGCCATGACCGGCAAGGATAAGCCCGTGATACCGGACGATGCGGGGCGCGTGCTGCTGCCGCTCGCGCGCGCCGCGATCGGCCGGGAGCTGGGCCAACGCCTGCCCATGCCGGAAGACACGGACTGGATGAAGGCGCGCGGGGCGTGTTTTGTCACGCTGAAGCACGATGGCGTGCTGCGCGGGTGCATCGGCACGGTGACACCCCACCAGTCGCTCGGCGCCGACGTGCGCGCCAACGCGCTCGGCGCCGCGTTCCGCGACCCCCGGTTCAAACCGCTCGGCGCGGACGAATTCGCGCGCGTCCACATCGAACTCTCGGTGCTCTCGCCGGTGGAACTTCTGAAATTCGGAAACGAATCCGAAGCGCTGTCGCAACTGCGGCCCGGAATCGACGGTGTGGTGTTTCGCTACGGCCACCACCACAGCACGTTCCTGCCGCAGGTTTGGGAAGACCTTCAGGACGGCGCCGATTTTCTCGCGCACCTCAAGCACAAGGCCGGACTGCCGCCCGACTTCTGGGATCCGGAAGTCAGCCTCTCGCGCTACACCGTCGCGAAATGGCGCGAGTCCGAATGGCGCGAGGCCGGCTCCGACCGGAAATGACGCGGCAGCCATTCCCGGGCCGATGGTGGCACCTGCTGCCCGACGGGCGCATGCAGTGCGACCTGTGCCCGCGCGACTGCCGGATCCATGACGGCAGCCGCGGCGCCTGTTTCGTTCGACAGCGCGTGGGCGACGCGATGCAGCTTGCCACCTACGGGCGCTCGTCGGGGTTCTGCATCGACCCGATCGAAAAAAAACCGCTGAACCATTTTTTCCCCGGCTCGAGCGTGCTGTCGTTCGGCACCGCGGGCTGCAATCTCGCGTACAAGTTCTGCCAGAACTGGGACATTTCGAAGTCGCGCGAGATGGACACGCTGTCCGACCGCGCGGACCCCGGCCAAATCGCGCAAACGGCGCGACAGCGGAACTGCAGGAGCGTCGCGTTCACGTACAACGACCCGGTGATCTTCGCGGAATATGCGATGGACATCGCGGACGCCTGCCACGAACTGGACGTAAGAACGGTTGCCGTGACCGCCGGATACGTCCATGATGCGCCGCGGCGCGAGTTCTTCGCGAAAATGGACGCCGCCAACGTCGATCTGAAAGCGTTCACCGACGATTTCTACGTTAAACTCTGCGGCGCGCGCCTCGGCCCGGTGCTCGATACCCTGGCCTACCTGCATCACGAGACCCGGTGCTGGCTCGAAATCACGACGCTGCTGATCCCCGGCAGGAATGACTCCAGCGAAGAAATCACCGCCGAGTGCCGCTGGATCATGAAGGAACTCGGTCCCGGCGTGCCGGTTCATTTCACGGCGTTCCACCCGGACCACAAGATGCAGGACGTCGCGGCGACACCGGCGTCGACGCTCACGCGCGCGCGCGAAATCGCGATCGACGAGGGCCTGCATTACGTCTACACCGGCAACGTTCACGACACGAAGGGCGGTTCAACGGTTTGCCCCGGCTGCGACGCGGCGCTGATCGTGCGCGACTGGTATCGCATCGAGGCCTGCCGCGTGACGCCGGAGGGCAAGTGCCCGGATTGCGGTACGGCGATCGCCGGCCGCTTCGCGGTCTTTGAGCGCGCGTTCGGCCCACGCCGGATTCCGGTCGCCATCCATCGCGGAGCATGAATGCCGGAATCAGCAGGTAGAATCCCCGCGTGATCGCTGCCGCTACGCGCTGGATCGACGACAACATACTCGCGCTCGGGCGCGAGATGCGGCTTTCCTATCTGCCGCCGCTGATGGTGTACATGGCGGCCGGCGTATCGGGCCTCACGGGCATCGTCGGCACGTTTTTCGTCAAGGAGTATCTCGGACTCTCCGCCGCATTTCTCGCCGCGCTCTGGTTCTGGGCGGGCATCCCGTGGGCGCTCAAGATGCCGATCGGCCACGTTGTCGACCTCGTCTGGCGCTGGAAAGGCGCGCTCGTGTTCGTCGGCGCCGGGCTCATCGCGGCAAGCCTGCTGATCATGGTCGGACTCCTCACCGACCGCGCGGCCATGGCCGCCGTCATGCGGGTCGAGGCCTGGTTCGTGCTCTCCACGCTGCTGTCGCCGGTCGGCTACGTCATACAGGACGTCGTCGCGGACGCGATGACGGTGGAGGCCGTGCCGCGGTATACCGAAGACGGGCGGCCGGTGGACGCCGCGAGCCGCAAGCTCATGAACACGACCATGCAGACGCTGGGGCGCGTTGCGATCATCGGGGGTCTCGTGCTGGTCGCCGCGATCAACCTGTACGTGTTCGCCGACGTGGCCAGGCTGGCCGATGCCGAGAAGGCGCTCGTGTACCGTGACGTGTACCGCATGGCGCTCGTGATACCGCTGATCTCGGTGACCGGCCTGCTGGTCGCCGCGTGGGTCAAGCGCCGGGACATCGCGCGGCTCGTCGCGAACGGCATGGATCCGGCCGCGGCGCGCCGGCTGTACCTCGAACCCGGCGAGAAGCCGGAACCCAACTGGTGGATACTCGGCGGCAGCCTCGTATTCGTCGCGTTCACGCTGGGCATGGGATTCAGCGGGCTCGCGTACAACCAGGAAATCATATTCTGCGGTTCGATGGCGATCGTCGTGTTTCTGATCGCGCGGCTCACACGCGAGCTCGAACCCGACGCACGCGCGACGCTCATCGGAACGGCGATCGTGATTTTCGTGTTTCGCGCGATTCCGGGCCCCGGCGAAGGCCTCACCTGGTGGATGATCGATGTGCTCGGTTTCGATCAGCGCTTCCTCGCGGTGCTGTCGCTGATCGGCAGCGGCCTCACGCTGTTCGGCATGTTCCTGTTCCGGCGCTTCATGGCGGAGCGCTCGATCGCGTACGTCGTGGGATCCCTGACACTGCTGGGCGCGGCGCTGTCGCTGCCGGTCTTGGGCCTGTACTACGGCCTGCACCAGTGGACCGCATCGCTGACCGGCGGCGTGGTCGACGCGCGTTTCATCATGCTCGTCAATACGGCGCTCGAGTCGCCGCTGGGGCAGATCGCGATGATCCCGATGCTCGCGTGGATCGCGAATTCCGCCCCCGCCAATCTCAAGGCGACCTACTTCGCCGTCATGGCGTCGTTCACGAACCTCGCGCTGTCGGCTTCGCAGCTCGGCACCAAATACCTGAACCAGGTCTTTACCGTCACGCGTGAAGTCAAGGACAAGGCCGCCGGCGCGATCACGACCCCGGCGGATTACAGCCAGTTGGGCGACGTGCTGATCGTCCAGGTCGCCATCGCGCTCGCGCTGCCGTTCGCCGCCATCGCCTTCGTCCGCATGGCGCGGCTGCGCTGGGCGTGACGCCGCCTCCCCCGCGGGACGGGCAACCCCGGAACTGACTATTCGAGCCTGGCGCCGCTGCGCTTCACGACGTCGGCCCATTTCTTGACGTCGGCCAGCATGAACTGGCGGAAGGCCTCGGGGCTGTTGAACACCGGTTGCCCGCCGTCGGCCTCCACGCGCTTGCGAAACTCCGGCGACTTCACGAACTCGACCGTCGCGCCGTGTATTTTCTCGAGCAGCCGTTTCGGCAGCTTCGGCGGCGCGAGCAGCCCGTACCAGCCCACGACCTCAAACCCCGGCAGCGCCTCCGACATGGCCGGCACATCGGGCATCGCCGCCAGCCGTTTCGCGGACGTCACGGCGATTCCGCGCAGCTTGCCCGCGCGCACCTGGGCCGTTGCGCCCGCGAGTCCGGCAAAATTGAAATGGTACTGCCCCGCGATGAGATCGATGATCGCGGGCCCGGTTCCCTTGTACGGGATGTGCTGCGCCTTGACTCCGGCGAGCAGCTTGTAGAGCTCCCCGGCAAGGTGTCCGCCGCTGCCGATGCCCGCGGAACCGAAATTGATCGGCTCCTTCGTGCTTTTCGTCCAGTCGACGAATTCCTTCAGCGTCTTGCCCGGGTGCGAGAGATTGACGATCAGCAGCAGCGCCGCCTCCGTCATCTGGGAAACCGGCGTGAAATCGTTGACCGGATGGTACGGCAGCTTCGGCAGGATCGCCGCGTTGATCGTGTGCTGGTGGTAGCCGATGAACAGCGTGTAACCGTCCGGCGGCGCGTTTTTCGTGATCTCCGCGGCGATGACACCGGACGCGCTCGCGCGATTGTCGACCACGGCCTGCTGTGACCAGGCCTCGGTCAACCGCGCGGCGAGCAGGCGCGCCAGAAAATCGGTCGTGCCGCCGGGCGCGGCGGGCGTCACGAGGCGCACCGGGCGCGACGGATAGTTGTCGGCGGCGCAAGCCGGCGCCGCAAATGCGGCGATCACGATGGCGCCGAATGCAGCGCAAAGCGGGCGAAAAGTCATGCGACCTCCTCGGCAAGGCTGCCAGCATACCGAAGCCCGACGGCAATTGCACCGGTTTCCCGGAGCGCGCACGGCGGTCGGTGCGATACCATACCCGGAATACGGCAACCGCCTTTCGCCACAACCGCTCCCGTTGTCCCGCCCTGCATCGAATTTCGCCGCGCTGCGTCATCGCGACTTCCGCCGCCTGTGGACCGGCACGTTCTGCTCCACCGGCGGACAGTGGATACAGCAGGCTACGCTCGGCTGGGTCGTATACGACCTCACGCAGTCGGGCACGCTGCTCGGCGCCGTGCTCGGCATGCGCGCGCTGCCCATGCTGCTCCTCGCACCGGTGTCGGGCGTCGTGGCGGAGCGCGTCGACCGCCGGCGCGCGCTCGCGGCGAGCCAGTTGCTCGTGGTGGCGATTTCTTTCGGACTGGCGCTCGCCCTCGCGCTGAAGGAAGTGCGGCTCTGGCACCTGTTCGCGTTCACGCTGCTCGCCGGAGTCGGCATGGTGTTCGACCGCACGATGCGCAATACGCTGGTCTTCAGCGTGGTGCCGCGCGCGGACGTCGCAAACGCCGTGGCGTTGAACAGCATCGCGTTCAGCGTGATGCGCACCGCCGGGCCGGCGTTCGCCGGATTCATGATTGCGTGGGTCGGGGCCGCGTGGAATTTCGCGCTGCAGGGCCTGCTGTACCTCGGCGTCGCCGCCATCGCGCTGACGATCAACACGCCGCACGAGGAGCCGCGCCGGGAGCAGCATGCTTCGGCGTGGGCCGACATCAAGGAAGGCCTCGCGTTCGCGGCGACGGACCCCGTCGCACGCGTGATGGTGCTGATGGGGATCGTCGTGTCGTTCCTGCTGATCCCGTCGTTCAGCGCGCTCATGCCCGTGTTCGCGGTCAAGGTGTTCGACACCGGGCCGGAGGGGCTCGGCCTGCTGCTGTCCGCCGTCGGCGTGGGCGGCGTGCTCGGCGGCATCGCGTCGGTCTGGACCGCGCGCTACGACCGCATCGGACTCACGCAGGTACTGTCGGTCATGGGCTTTGCCGCCGCCCTGATCGGATTCGCGCTGAGCGCAAACATCGTCTTGGCCGCGTTGTTTCTGGTCGGCGCCGGCATCGCGGAAATGGTGCACATGAGCAGCAATCACACGGCGCTGCAGATGTGCGCGCCGCCGGCATTGCGTGGCCGCGTGGCAAGCCTGCTGCCGATGTTTCCCGCCCTGATGGCCCTCGGATCGTTCACTTCC
>CAZMBS010000014.1:0-26733 GCA_964564295.1 uncultured Streptomycetaceae bacterium | reverse complement strand
CTCGACATCGTGGCCTACGAGATGAAATGGCCGTTCGAGGATTACGTCGCGCGCTTCGGCAGGAAAATCGGCACGCGGATTCATGGGCTCATCAAGCGCGCGGGCGAACTGTCTGCCGCGGACTACGAGAATCTGCTCGCGCGACGCGACGCCATGCGCGCACTGTGGCGCGATGCGCTCGGAGACGCGGACGCGTACGTGACGCTTGCCTCGTCCGGTCCGGCAATTGCCGGCCTCGAATACACCGGCAGCCGGACGTTTCTGATTTACTCGTCGTGGCTCGGTCTTCCGGCGTTCAGCCTGCCGCTCATGCACTCGGGCGGCCTGCCGTTCGGGCTGCAACTGATCGGCGTGCCCGGCGGCGACGGCGGTCTGGCGGCCACGGCGGGCTGGATCACCGCGCAAGCCGGCGGCGGGCACCGCGACTAGCGTTCGCCCTGCGCGACGTGGTCTCGGAAAATTTCATCCGGCGACATCGGCTTCGATCCACTCCTCATGGCAACGAGTGACATCGTATCGGGGCTGCTGCTGGTTGCGGCGCTCGCGGGATTCGCCCATGCGTGCCGGATGCTCGCCAACGACGCGCGGGAGGGGACCTATGTCACCATGGGCGGGCAGATGTTGTTTTCGCACATCTGGTTTCTGTCCGCAGCGCTTGGCGCCGTGGCGATGGCCCGGCTCGCGGGCATCGCGTGGTGGCAGGGCGTCGGGCTGTTCGTCGCGCTGGTCGTCCTGATGTGGCCCGTCCGCTGGATGATCGTCACGATGTACCTGGGGCGTGATGCGCCGCCACCGCCCAAGGACGGGTTGCGGGAATTCCTGCGCAAGACCGCACACCACGACGATTCGCGCTGAAGCGGTTACCGCGCAAGCCGTACGTGCACGCCTTCCGCTGCTGATCGCGCCATCGCAGCGGTCAGTTGTACGCTGCGCAGTCCGTCGACTCCGGACGCAACCGGATCGCGCCCGTGCAACAGCGCATCGCTGAACGCGGCCACCGCCGCCGCATGCGCGTTGGTTTCCGGAAATGCCATCGTGCGCGTCCTGCCGTCCGAGGTGGCGACCAGCAGATCGCCCCCCGCGCGGCTACGCGTGAGACCGCGGCCGAGAATGCGGCCTTTCGTTCCGTAGACGACGAAATCATTGTGCGGAATCGGCGTGACCTCATGCACGCTCAACTGCACGAGCACGCCGTTCGTGAATCGCAGCGTGGAAAGGTTGATCCCTTCCATCACCCCGTGCGGCGTATCGAAAAACGCCGAAACCATCGACACCTCGGCGGCAAGAAGGTAGCGCAGGATGTCGAAGACGTGCACGCCGATGCTGTTCGTGGTGCCGAGTCCGGCCGCCGCCGCGTCGAGCCGCCAGGTCCCGAGACGGCCGCCGGGCCGCGCGCCCGGGCTCGCCTCGACCTGCACCATCTGCACGTCGCCGATCTCGCCGCTCGCGATGATGCGCCGTGTTTCGATGAAGCTCGGCATGCAACGGTTGTGAAAATTGACGCCGAGCTTCACACCGGCCTTTTCGCATTCGCGGACGATGCGCTCGGCATCGGCGACGGTCGTCGCCATCGGTTTGTCGCAGAACACGTGTTTGCCCGCGCGGGCGGCGGCGATCGCCTGCGCCGCATGCTGCGCGTTGGGCGTGTGGATCGCCACCACGGTCACATCGGGATTGCGCAGCAGGTCGTCGTAATCCGTGTAGGCGTGCGCCGCGCCGAATTTCTCCGCGAACGCAGCGGCCCGCGCCGGGTCGCGGCTCACCACACCGACGAGCCGGTTGCCTGCGTGCGCCACGATGCCGGGCAATATCCGGTCCTCAGCGATCCGGCCCGTGCCGATCAGGCCCCATCCGTTGCTGTTCATGATGTTTGCATTGTTCGGGTCTGCAAAAGGGCCGGACAGTATGGTCCCGGAATCACGCGGAGCAGAGCGCGGCCGCCTTAGACTGCCGCGGCCACGGCATCCCCCATCTGTGTCGTGCTCGCGTTGCCGCCGAGATCGCCGGTGAGATGCTTCGCCTCCGCGATGATCTTGTCCATCGCCACATCGATCCGCCGCGCAGCTTCGGTGGCCTTCGGCTCGCCGCGCTTTCTGCCGAGCCACTCGAACAGCATCTTGCCCGACATGATCATCGCGTACGGATTGGCGATGTTCTTCCCTGCGATATCCGGGGCAGAGCCATGCGTCGCCTGTGCCATTGCCTGCGTGTCGCCCACGACGAGTCCCGGCGCCAGCCCGAGCCCGCCGACGAGCCCCGCGCCTTCGTCGGTCACGATGTCGCCGAACTGGTTGGTGGTGACCACGACGTCATACTGCTGGGGTTTCATCACGAGTTTCAGCGCGAAACCGTCGATGAGCACTTCGTTGAACGTCACGTCCGGGTACTCCGCGGCGACCTTGCGGCATTCGCGCGCGAACATGCCGCACACGAGCCGGTACACCGGCTCCTTGTGCAGCGCCGTCACGATCTTGCGCTTCCGCGTGCGCGCGATTTCAAACGCCTCGCGCGCGACGCGGTTCGCTCCTTTTCGCGTGACCACACGCATGCCGATCGCGATATCCTCGTTGGGTTGAAATTCGCCGCTGCCTGCGTACACGACGCTCCCGGACATCATGCCTTCCGTCGTTTCGCGCAGAAACACGATGTCGACATCCTTGTGCACCGACGCGATGTTGGGATACGACCTGACCGGCTTCACGTTGGCAAACAACTCGTACTTCTTGCGGATCGGCGGCATCACCCACGTCGGGTCGTTGCGTGGATAGGCGTTGTGCCCGATCGGACCGCACACCCAGCCGTCCGTCTTGCGCAGCGCGTCTTCCGTCACCTTCGGCAGCGTATTGCCGTGCAATTCGTGCCCCCGCTTGCCGACCGGCAGCGGCTGCCACTCGACCTCAAGCCCCGTTTTCGCGGCGGCAGCCTTCATGACCTTGATGCACTCCGGCACGACTTCAAGTCCGATGTCATCCCCTTCCAGAATTCCGATTTTCAGCACGTCAGATTCCCCCTGGTTTGGACTATTTTTTCGCCGCGCGTCCGGCGGGTTTCGCGGCGCGCTTCGGCGCCACGGGCTTGCGCCGGCCCGGCACCGAGGCACGCGCCACTTCGGCCGCGTTCTTCAACGAGCCGATCTTCCAGCAGAGTCCGATCAGCCGGTCGGTATCCGCGCCCGACAGGATGCCGCGCGCGAGTCCGCGAAACTTCGCCTCGAGGTCGCCGTCGCTCATCGGACGATCGAGGCTGCCCACGGCATGCTCCACGTACTGTTCGAGCACGCGCCCATCGTTGAGCCGGATCGTGATGCGCACCTGATCTTCATGCAGGGTTCGGTCGATCTCGGCATGCACCCGGTCACGCAGGCCGATCACCTTCGAATCGCGCACGCAGGCGTCGCTGTAAACCGGTTCCCCGCCTTCGCCATGGATGATCGCGACTGCAGCCGAATGGAATACGCTGAACTTGCCTTCGAGCCCCACCTGCGGCGTTCGCTTTCCGGTGAGTTCCAGCACCAGCGGATGCACGCGAAGGTCGACCCGCGCGATGTCCTCTGCCTTCAGCCGGTGCGCATTGCGCAACTGGATGCAGCCGTCGATCGCCGGATGGATCACGATGCCGCACGCATAGGGTTTGTAGGTGTTCAGGGACACTTCCCAGGTTTTCCCGAGTCCGTCGGTGATCTCACCCGGCCGGAACCCCGTCGACAGCACGTTCGCGAAGCCGCGCTTCGCCTCGATGCCCTGCAGCGAACTCGTGAAGTTCTTTTTCGCGAGCAGCGCGGCAAGCAGGCCGTTGCGCGCGGCGTTGCCGGGGTGAAACGGCTTGCACATGGTGCCGAACATTTCGCGCACGCCGGAGGATTGCGTGGCGGCTATGCCGAGCGCCCACGTCATCTGCTGTTCGTTGAGGCGCAGCAACCGGCCTGCCGCCGCCGCCGCACCGAACACGCCGGCCGTCCCGGTGATGTGCCAGCCCACGTCGTAGTGCTCCGGGTACACCGCGTTGCCGATCCGGCACTCGACTTCCACGCCGAGTATGAAGGCGTGCAGGAATTCGCGCCCGGATACGGGCTGACGCTCTGCGAGCGCGAGGATCGCCGACGCGACCGGACCGCTCGGATGGATCACGGTCTTCAGGTGCGTGTCGTCGAAGTCGAATGTGTGCGAGGTGATGCCGTTCATCAGCGCAGCGAGCATGATGTCGACGCGATCGCCGCGACCCAGCACGGTTGCCTCGCGCGGACCCGAAAGCGGCGACAGCGCATCGAGCGCGCGCCGGACCGACTCGTGCTTCGCCGCGCCGACCGCGCAGCCCACCCAGTTGAGGAACGATCGCGTTGCCTCGCGCCGAACCGCATCCGGCACGTCCGGCGCGCGGTGGCCGACGACGAATTTCGCGAGCGTGCGTGTGACTTCCATGCGTTTTCTCCCTTTCAAAAACACCGATGCAACGGCTTCAGGACCCGTATGCTATTCGACCAGCGGACCTCCCGCGCCGTCGTACACGGGCGGCGGCAGGTAACGCGGCAGCGCCGCAATGCGGCCCAGCCACGATTTCACGTTCGGATACGGCCTCAGCGATACGCCGCCTTCGGGCGCGAACACCGTATACGAATAGCAGGCGACGTCCGCGATGGTCACGCGATCGAGCGCCAGCCATTCCCGGCCCGCGAGCCGGCCTTCCAGAACGCCGAGCGCCCGCGCGGCTATATCATGCGCCTCGTCGAGTGTGCCGTACCCGTGCCAGCGCTGCCCGCGCATGGATCGCGCGCGGCCGAGTCCATAGAAAATCTCGTTCTGGGCGAGCGACGTCCACTGCGTGACCTCCGCCTCGCCTTGCGCGTCCGAAGGCAGCCAGGATTCCCCGCCGAATCGGCGCGCAAGGTAGACCATGATTGCGATGGTGCCCCACACCGGCCGGCCCTCTGCCAGCAGCAGCGGAACCTGGCGCAGCGGACTCCACTGTTCGAATCCGTCCGGCAACAGGTTGCGGCCCTTGCCGACCCGGTTAACCGCGACTTTTTCGTATTCGACGCCGAGCAGCGACAGCAACAGACGAACCTTGTAGCAGTTGCCCGAACGCTCGCGGTTGTACAACGTCAACATGCCGCGCTAGCGGGAAAGCAGATACTGTTTCTCCCACGCCTCGACGTCGGCAAGTCCGAGCGCTGCGTTGTATTCCTCTATCGTCAGCAGACGGTCCCGCATCGCGCCGAGACTGCCGTCGCGCTTCAGCGTCGCGGCCGCTTCGCGAATCGCGTATCCGGCGGCGTAGCGTTCGAACCCCGGGAATATCGCGATGCGGAATCCCAGTTGCCCGATCTCGGGAACGGACAGCGCGCCCAGCCGCCCGCCGGCATCGATGTTCACGAGACACGGCGCATCGATCTCGCCGGTCACCCGTTTCAGGTCTTCCAGTATCGTGGGGCTGTTTTTCATTTCCACGAAGACGACATCCGCACCAGCGCGGCGAAATGCCTTCCCGCGACGGATCGCCTCGTCGACACCGAACCCCGAAGCGGAGTCGGTGCGCGCGATCAGCACGAAGTCGTCGTCGCGACGTGCGGCCACCGCCGCCTCGATCTTGCCGACGGCTTCGCCGAGTTCGATCACGGGACGCGCGCCCGGCAGATGCCCGCACCGCTTGGGCATCACCTGATCCTCCAGGTGGATCGCAGCCACGCCGGCCGCCTCGAATTCCTCGACGGTCCGTTTTACGTTCACCGCGTTGCCGTAGCCGGTGTCGGCATCGCAGATGAGCGGAATGTCCACGCAGGACGCCGCGCGATGCGCATGCTGCGCGAAGAGCGTGAGGTCGACCAGCCCGACGTCCGGCCGTCCGAGCAGCGACGCCGAAACGCCGTTGCCGGTCATGTAGACGGCTTCGAACCCGGCCTGCTGAACGAATCGTGCGCCGTATGCGTCGTAGATCCCCGGCGCCACGATCAGGTGATTTCGGGACAGGAGCTCGCGCAACCGTCGACGCGGATTCATGGATGTCTTGTCCGTCACGCCTGTTTCTTTCCGAAAGCCGGTCAGAGGCCGAGCTTCTTCTTGTAGATGTCCATGTCTCTTACGTCCGCCATCAGCGTCGCGCGAAACGCGTCGGGCCCCTGAAAACCGTCGAGCTGCGTCACCTGCTTCAGGTACGCCTTCCATTCGGGCGACTGTTGCGCCTTCTGCATTGCTGCGGTCAGGCGATCCACGATCGGACGCGGCGTGCCGGCCTTCGCCATGATGCCGCGCCACTGGTAGCGCACGATATCGTAGCCGCTTTCGCGGTACGTCAGCGTGTCGGGAAAATCCTCGATGCGCTTCTCCGACGACACCGCGATCACGCGCACCTTGCCGGTCTGAATGAACGGTTTCGCGTTGCCGGGGTTCGTCGCGGCCACATCGACGTGGCCGCCGGCGACGGCTGTCAGCACCGGGCCTCCTCCCTGATATGGCACCCACGTCGTCTTGATCTTCGCGAGATCCGCGACGAGTTCCCAGGCAATCCGGTGACCGCTGATTGCGAACGGCCCGCCCATGTTGACGAATCCCGCGGGCTTGCGTTTTGCCGCCTCGACCACGTCTTTCACGTTCCGGAACGGCGTCGATGTGTGCGCGAGAATCGCGTAGGGATCGTTCTGCGAGCGCGCCACCATCTGCAGATCGTCCGGCTTGAAATTGGCGGTGGGCTCGCTGAACAACGTGGACAGCGTCGTCGTATTTGCCGCGAGCGTGTAGCCGTCGGCCGGCGCCTTCAGCAGGTTGTTCACCATGATGATGCCCGACCCGCCCGTGCGGTTCTCGACGATCACGTTCATGCCGAGTTCGGATGCGAGAAGCTTGCTCATGATGCGCGCGTAGATGTCGACCGGAGAGCCCGCGGCAGACCAGCACAGGACCGTGATCGGCCGCGACGGATACTGCTGCGCATGTGTGGCGGCCACGGCGAACATTCCGGCTGCAAGCGCAACCCATTGTTTGATAAGCATTTCAGGATATCCTCCAATCAGGGTGCTGCCTGAGGAACGGGATCAGCCCGCCAGCAGCCAGCAGGCCGCGAATTTCCGCGGGCAACGGCGGCACGGTGCGCGCAATGTTCCGGGCCGCAACGACGACCCTCCCGGACTCGAGATCGAGCTCGACGGTATCGCCTTCGGCGATGCCGGCGATATCGCATTCGATGACCGGCATGCCGTTGTTGATCGCGTTGCGGAAAAACTGGCGGCCGAACACCGGCGACACGATAGCTGCAACTCCGAGCGCGTGCATCACGTGCACGGCCTGCTCGCGCGACGAATTGATTCCGAAATTGCGGCCCGCGACGATCACGTCGCCGCTGCGAAATCGCGACACGAACCCCGGTGCCACTTTCTCGAATGCATGCTGCGCCACGTACGCATTGTCGCGGCCCGGCAGATACTTGCTCGAACAGTTGGTGTCGGTGTTGACGTTTTCGCCGATCAGGCGGGCGCAGCCGGTGATGGTCGCCATTACGCCGCGCTCCGCCACAACCCGCCGTCGACGTCGCGCGGGTCGGTCACCCGGCCGGTCAACATGGCTGCCGCGACCGTTGCAGCGGACGCGATCCAGATTTCCGACTTGTCGTTGCCGAGCCGCCCTCGGAAATTGCGGTTCGCACTCGACAACACTACCTGGTCGTCGCCGGCGATGTAGTGACCGGTAACGTTGACGCAGGTCCCGCAGCCCGCGGCTTCGACCGAGGCGCCGGCCGCGGTCAGTATCTCGAACAACCCCTCGCGCATCGCCGCGAGGTAGATCGCGCGCGACGCCGGCGTTACGATCATGCGCACGCCTTTCGCGATCTTGCGGCCCTTCAGGATGGCCGCCGCCTGACGGATGTCGTCGAGCCGCCCGTTGGTGCACGTGCCGATCAGCCCGACGTTGACGCGTTGACCGGCGACCGACGGCACGCCCACGACATCGTCGATATTGTGCTGGCGCGCGATCTGCGGCACCAGCGCCGCGGTGTCGAGTTCGATGCGTTCCGCATAGTTCGCGTCGGAATCCGCCTGCACGGGCTTCGGCACGCGAGCGCCACGCGCCGCAAGCCACGCGAGCGTCTTGTCGTCGGCTTCCAGGATCGCCGCCTTCGCGCCCAGTTCCGCGGCATGATTCGACAGCGTCATGCGGTCATCGATATCCATGCCCGCGACACCGCTGCCGCAATATTCCAGTGCGCGGTAATTTGCGCCCTCCGCCTTGAATCTGCCGAGCATGGCAAGCGTCACGTCCTTCGCCCACACGCCGGGTTGCAGTTTCCCCTTGAGCTCGATGCGGACGGTTTCCGGCACCCGGAACCACGCCTTGCCGGTTGCCATGAAGGAGGCGACGTCGGTCCCTTCGACGCCGGTACCCAAGGCGTTGAACGCGCCGTAGGTCGTGGAGTGCGTGTCGGTACCGACCACGATGTCGCCGCAGGTCAGGTGCCCGCCCTCCGGCAACACCTGGTGACAGATACCGTCGCCGATGTCGTACAGCACCGCGCCGTGCTTCTCTGCGAACGCGCGCATCGACACGTGCGTGTTGGCGGCCTCGGCGTGTGGCGGCGGCGAGTAGTGATCGAGAACGAGCGCCGTGCGCGGCGCATGCGGCAATGCAAACCTGTCGTTTCCCGCGCCTATTTTCTCCACCATTTTCAATGCGTTACCCGCACGGGCATCGTGGATCATCGCAAAATCGACGGTCGCGACCACGACATCGCCTGCCTTGACGGGTTTGCCGCCGGCGTGTGCGCCGAGAATTTTCTCGGCGAGGGTGTGCCCCATTGCTGCTCCTTCTGAACGGATGCTCGCCGGACCCGGCGCCCGGCGGCGAAAACCGATTATTTTACGCTACTCGGTCAGGCCCGATCGGCGCCAATTCTCAAGCAAGCGAAGTCATCCCGGCTTTCCTGTCGAAGGTCATGACTTTTTCGCAGCCTGCGGCAGTCGCCGTTCGTTCGATCAGACAATCCGCGAAATCCGCCCGGCCGCTTTCAAACTGACGCAGCGCCTTCCACGTGGTTTCAGCTTCTTGCACGACCAGTTGCCGGATACTCAATATCCTGCGCACGATTTCGGCAATGTCGATTCGCGTGGCGCCGTAGCAAATCTCGCTGACCCACACGACCTCAACCAGAACGACCAGGCCCACGTACCCCGGCGTCGCCACGCTGCACTCTTTCTCGATCAACGCCGTCGCGCGCGCGGACTGGGCTTTGTCGTCCTGCGCGAGGTAGCGCACCAGCACGTTGGTGTCGAGCCCTATCAACGGCCGGCGCCCCGCGCGCGGATGGCGGCATTCATGTCAGCTATCGTGACGGGCTTCGCCGGCTTGCGCAGCAGCCCCTTCAACGACCGCACGTCGTCGATCGCCGGCTTGATCGCGTAGCCGCCTTCGAATTCGACGAACTCGATCCGGTCCCCGGAATCGACCCCCAGCCGTTGCCGCACCTCGGCCGGAATGGTGACCTGACCCTTGCTGGTAATCGTCGCCGTGGTCATGATGCGCGCCTCGATGAAATCGTCTTCCTTACTATAGAGTAAGGAATCCACTTCCGCAAGCCCGCCTATTCCGCCACCACCCCCGCCGCCTTCGCGACCTTGCCCCACTTCGTGTAATCCGTCCTGAGAAACGCCGCGAAATCGCGCGGGCTGCCGCCCGCCGCGTCCGCGCCATCGGTGGCGAAGCGCGCTTTCAAGTCCGGCTCCACGATGATGCGATTGGTCTCCGCATTGAGCCTTTCCACGAGGTCCGGCGCGAGGCCGGCGGGTCCGAACATTCCCCACCACTGGCTCGACTCGAAGCCGGGCAAGGTCTCGCCGACCGTCGGCACGTCTTTCAGCGCATCGATTCGCTTCTCACCCGTAACCGCCAGCACGCGCAGCTTGCCCGCGCGTATCTGAGACCCGGCCGTCGGCAGCGCGGTGAACAACACGGAAACCTGCCCCGCGACGAGATCGATCACGGCCGGCGGGCCTCCCTTGTACGGAATGTGCACGAGGTTCACGCCTGCCTGCAGCTTGAAGAGTTCGCCGGTCAGGTGGCTCAGCGTGCCGCTGCCGTTGGAAGCGTAATTGAGCTGCCCCGGACGCGCTTTTGCGAGCGACACCAGCTCCTTGACCGACCGCGCCGGCACCGAAGGATGCACGACCAGCACGTTCGGCGCCGATGCGATGAGTACGACCGGCGTGAAATCGCGCAAGGCGTCGTACAGCGGTTTCTTCGACAGGTGCGGATTGATGGCATGCGTGCTCGACGAGGTCACGAGCAGCGTGTACCCGTCCGGCGCCGCCCGCGCCGCGAGCTCCGACCCGATCATGCCGCCCGCGCCCGAGCGGTTGTCGACGATCACCTGCTGCCCCCACAGCGCGCCAAGCTTCTGCGCGATCGACCGCGCGAACAGATCCGTGCCGCCGCCGGGCGGAAACGGCGCGATGACGCGCACCGGTTTCACCGGGTACGCCTGTGCCGAAACCGGCCCGGCTACGCCGAGTGCCGTAAGCGCAATCACCGCCGTTGCAACATTTCCCATGTATACCCCCGGTTCAGCGACGCCGCGAGAGCCGGCGCACGAGTTTCTCGTCGACGTTCAAGCCGAGGCCCGGCGCTTTCGGCATGGTGATCCTCCCGCCACGCACGACGGCGCCGCCCTCGACCGGTCTGTCCGCGATGCGCAACTGGTAGTCCATGCCCGGATCGCAGCCGACCAGGCGCACCGCGGCGTGCAGATGCCCGGTCGCGGTGTCGAGCAGATGGCTGCCTTGCGTCCAGTCGATGCGCACGGGCACGCCCGCAGCTTCGGCAACGCGCATCATCTGCAGAGCCTTGTAGAATCCGCCGCACTTGCCGAGCTTCAGGCTCACCATGTCGGCCATGCCGTCGTGCACGATGCGGATCATGGTCGAGAGATTCTGGATCGCCTCGTCGGCGACCACCTTGTGCGGCACGGCACGCGTGATCGCGGCGAGTCCCGTCAGATCGTGGTACATCACCGGCTGCTCGATCGCCACGTTGCCCACTCCGGTGAATCGCCGCAGCAGAATGTCGATCGCATCTTTCGCGGTACCCCAGGTCTGGTTCGGATCGGCGATGACGAGACTCGAGCGCGGCACGACACCGGCAATGGCCTCCAGCCGGTCGGCGTCCGCGTCCAGCGACTCGGCATGCCCCGTCATCTTGGGTTCGAAACACGTATAGCCCGCCTTCGACAGCCGGGCCGCCTGTTGCGCCATCTGTTTCGGCGCCCCGCGCGGCATCGTGGCGCACATGCCGAATTGGGTCTGAAAGCCGCCTCCGAGCAGGTTGTATACCGGCTGGCCCGCGGCTTTGCCCATGATGTCGTAGAGCGCGATGTCGATGCCGCAGCGCGCGCCCGCATTGCCCTGCAGGAACAGGTGGTCGAGCGCCGCGTGAATCGCGCCGATCTGGAACGGGTCGCGTCCCATGATGGTGCGGCCGAACAGTTTCACCGTGGACAGGATGCCCGCCAGCGTTTCGCTCGTCACGGGGTGCGCGCAGGCCTCTCCCCAGCCGACGACGCCGTCGTCGGTCGTGATTTTCACGAACACGTTTTCCTTGTAGTCGATGTTCGCGAACCAGCCCTCGCGCGCGTGCACCGCGGTGCCCTTCTTTTTTCCGGAACCGAACAGGGCGTGGTATTCGTCGGTCAACCTGTAGTAGACCGGTATGGCTTCAATCTTCGCGATTTTCATGTGCGGTCCTCAATAACTTGTCGGCCAGTTCGCGAGCAGATGCCTGCCGACGCCGTTCGTCAGTCGGGAGCAATGGATGTCCAGCATTTCGATCAGGTAGTCACGGGTCTCGCGCGGATCGAGCACTTCCTTCACTCCGAAAATCGCCGCGAGGTCGTAGGCGGAGCCGTTGCGCGCCATGTCCTTCAGCAGTTCCTGAAATCGCGCGGGATCGTCTTCCTCCTTCACGCCGTGCACCACCATGACCGCCGTTCGCGGATTCATGAAGCTCACCTCCGCGGTCCACCACGCCGCGATTTCGTCGGTGGTGGATGCGCCGCCCATGTTGATGAAGCCGCGGCCGTAACTCTTGCGCAGGATAATGCTGATTTTCGGCACGGTCACCTGCAACAGCGCGTTCATCCAGTTGATGACCTTGCCGACGATGCCGCGTTTTTCGGCCTCCGGCCCTACGAGGAACCCCGGCTGGTCCTGCAGAAAAACGAGCGGCACGTTGTAGGAGTCGCACAGCACGATGAAATCCGTCGCCTTGCTGCACGCATCCGCATCCATGGCACCGCCCTTGAACTGGGGATTGTTGGCGATGAAGCCGACGACGCGCCCGTCGATGCGCGCGAGCGCCGTGGTCATGCTGCGGCCGAATCGCTCCTTCAATTCGAAAAAACTGTCGCGATCGCATACCGCCCGGATCACCTTGCGCACGTCGTACACCTGCGACGCCGAATCCGGTATCAGGTCAAGGATCGTTTTTACGGCCTCATCCGATCCTGCCGGCACCGGCGCAAGCGGCGGCGCCTCGTTGCGATGCGTGGGCATGTACGACAGAAAACGCCTGATCGTATCGAGCGCCGCCTCGTCGGTGTCGACGACCGCATCCGCGAAACCGGAGTGTTCGGCGAGTATCTGCCACCCGCCCAGTTCCTCCGGCGTCACTTCGCGCCCCAGCGACATCGACACCACGCGCGGGCTCGCCACGGCCATCACCGCGCCCTTGCGCATTACGCAGAAATCGGCGCAGCATGCATGCCATGCCGACGACCCGAACGCGTTGCCGAGTATCGCGGTGACCCAGGGGGATTCGCGCGAGCGCAAAAAGCGGTTGCTTTCCACCGTGAGTCCCATGCCTTCGCCCATGATGTCGGGCATGCGCACGCCGGTGGACTCCCCGAGGAACACGACCGGAAAACCGCGTTTTGCCCCGGTATCCTTGACGTGCGCCATCTTGCGGTTGTTCGTGTAGCTCGACGATGACCCCTTCACCGTGAAGTCGTAACCGACGACACCCACGCGACGTCCGTCGATCCGCCCGAAGCCGGTGACTTTGCCATCGCCGGGCGTCGCATCGCGCATCTCCGGTAGGTACGAAACCCCGAAGAGGCCCGACTCGCGGAACGTGCCCGGATCCAGCAGGTAGTCGACGCGCTCTCGCACGTCGAGCACGCCGGACGCTTTGCGCCCAGCAAGCTTGGCAGGTCCGCCCATGGCCCTGGCGCGCTCCGCGCGCGCGGCATGACCCTTGATCTTATCGTCGAATTTCATCAGTCCGCTTTCACGGCGTTCATGCGCCGGCACACGTCAAGAAAGAGATGCCCGTCGGTGCCGAGCACCATGAGCTGCACGCCGCGCGCGGCAACCGCCTTCCCATAGGCCGGATCAAGCTTGTTGCCGATCGTGGTCATCACGTACTTGCCGTGCCGCTTCGCGGTCGCCGTCACCCTGTCGAGCGCGGCACTCATTTTCGGCTCGTCGAACGTCGCGTGCGGCACGCCGAGCGATATCGACAGGTCGGTGGGCCCCAGAAAAAACACGTCCAGCCCCGGCATCGCGACCATGGCGTCGAGGTCCGCGATGGCCGCCTTGTCTTCGAGCAGCGGAATCACCATGACGTCACGGTTCGCATGGCGCACGTGCGCGTCCCAGTCGCCGGGCGCGTAACCGGTGGAACGCACGATCGCGCACACGCCGCGCTCCCCGTCGGGCGGATAATGCACCGCGCGCAAAGCCGCCGCGCAGTTCTCGCGGTTCGCATGCGGCACGGCTATCCCCGCCGCGCCCAGATTGAGCACCTTCTTGATGAGCGCGGCATCGACGTGCGGCACGCGCACGATCGGCGTGATGCGCGCCGCATCCGCGGCCCGGATGACGTGCGCGCACCGGTCAAGATCGAGCGCGCTGTGTTCCATGTCGAAGATCACGAAGTCGATGCCCGCGGCGGCGGCAAGCTCCGTGATCATCGGGCTGCCGGAAAACAGGATGATGCCGGTGACGAGTTCGCCGCGCGCGAGCGCTTGCCGCAGAGGATTGTTCATGATGTTGACGCCGTGTGGACCGGTTCGCGGGTTCCGCTGCAGTGACCGCGCGCCACTCGCGCACCCGCAGCGGCTACTTTGCCACAAAAAGCCCCCGAACATCCGGACAGGGCGCGCATGGCGGGACCGCGTGTTCTGTGGTAAAAACAGCGACTTTTTTCGATGATCGTCTCCATGCCCAAAGATACCTCGCTGACCGCCTACGTGGCGCAATTCGTGCTCAACACCAGGTCCTCCCGGATTCCGGCTGCGGTGATGCATCTCGGCAAACGCTCCATCCTCGATGGCCTCGGACTCGCACTCGCCGGTAACGCCGCGGAGTCGGGCCACATCGTGCGGACCTATCTGAAATCCCTCGGCATTCCGACCGACAGGGGGGCCACCGTCATCGGCACGAATCTCAAGGTCCCCGCGCGGTTCGCGGCGTTCGCCAACGGCATCGCGATCCACGCCGACGATTACGACGATACCCAGCTTGCCGTTGCGAAGGATCGCGTTTATGGCCTGCTGACCCACCCCACGGCCCCCGCATTGCCGCCGGTGCTGGCGCTGGGCGAAATCGGCAACCGCTCCGGGCTCGACGTACTGACGGCGTACCAGGTGGCTGTCGAAGCGGAAACCAAGATGTCCGAAGCGATCAACCCGCGCCACTACGATCATGGATTTCACTCCACCGCGACCATCGGTGCCATCACGGCGGCCGCCGGTGCGGCGCGCATGATGGGCCTCAACCTCGAAGCGACGCGCCGCGCGCTGGGCATCGGCGCCAGCCAGTCAGCGGGCTTGCGCGAGAATTTCGGCACGATGACCAAACCGTTTCATCCGGGCCGGTCCGCCGAATCCGGCATCGTCGCCGCGGAATTCGCGAAACTGGGCTGGACCGCAACTCCCATCGTGCTCGAAGCGGGACGCGGATTTTTCAAGGCGGCGGGCGGCGGTTACGATCCGCAGGCGATCGAGGGCAAACTCGGCAACCCGTGGACGTTTTCGTTTCCGGGCGTATCGATCAAGCCGCACCCGAGCGGCTCCCTGACGCATCCGGGCATGGGCCTCATGCTCGACCTGATCCGGAAACACGACATCCGCCCGGAGCAGGTCGTGAAGGTGAGCGTCGGAACCAACCGTCACATGCCGAACGCGTTGATCCACCACCGCCCGGTGAACGAACTGCAGGCAAAATTCAGCATGGAGTTCTGCATGGCGATCCTGCTGATGCGCCGCAAGGCCGGGCTCGCGGAATTTACCGATGCCGTCGTGAACCGGCCGGACGTCAGAAGGATGATCGAGAAAGTCGACTTCGGCGTGCACCCGGAGGCCGAGGCCGCCGGTTACGAGAAGATGACGACGATCATCGATATCGCGCTCGCGGACGGACGCAGGATCAGCGGCCGCGCCGACTTCGGCAAGGGCAGTCCCGTGAACCCGATGAGCGACGACGAGCTTGCCGGCAAGTTTCACGAATGCGCCGCCTGGGGCGGATTGCCGAAGGCGAACGCAGACAAGGTCGTCGATCTCGTATTCGGCCTTGAAAAGCTGAAAAGCATCCGCGCATTGACGAAACTGCTCGCGATCGGCGGTGCCAAAACCGGACCGGCGCGCAAGTCGGCAGCGAAGAAATGACCTCCACAGTCGGAAAATTATTTGTTCAATAAAAACAAATACTTAAGGAATTCATGCCCACTCCTCTTCCCGTCATCGGCCTCATGCTTGGCGACACCACCGGCATCGGCCCGGAAATCGCGGTGAAGTATCTCGCGACCGGCAAGCCGGCCGCGATCGCACGCACCGTCGTGATCGGCGACCGGCGCGTGTTCGAACTTGGTGAAAAGAGCGCGGGCGTCAAAGTGCCGCACGCCGTTCATCGCTCGCTCGACGACGTCGCCTGGCCACGCGAGGACGTTCCACTCGTCGACCTCGGCAATATCGACCCCGCGCGCTTTCCGCAGGGCGTGTCCTCCGACGAGTCCGGCCGGCTCACCGGCGACACGTTGAAACGCATGATCGATTTCGCGCTGTCCGGAAAACTCGACGGCATCTGTTTCGCGCCGCTCAACAAGGGTGCCATGAACCGCGGGGGCTGGAAGTTCAACGACGAGCACCAGATGTTCGCGAATCTCACGCAGCACGACGGCTTTTTCGGCGAAATGAACGTGATCCGGGAATTCAGCACCTTCCGCGTGACCTCGCACGTCGCGCTGCGTGAAGCGGTCGACCTCGTCACGCCGGAGCGCATCACGAACGCCATACAGCTTGCCGACACGACGCTGCGTGCGACCGGCCACGCCCATCCGCGCATCGGCGTCGCGGCACTGAATCCGCACAACGGTGAAAACGGACTCTTCGGCGACGAGGAAATTCGCATCATCCGCCCCACCGTCGACAAGATGCGCGCCGCGGGCATCAACTGCACGGGACCGCTGTCGTCGGACGTGGTGTTCCTGAAGGCGCGAAACGGCGACTTCGACGGCGTGGTGATGATGTATCATGACCAGGGACAGATCGCGACCAAGCTGCTGGGATTCAACCGGGGCGTGACCGTGACGGCAGGGCTGAAAACCGTGTTCACGACACCTGCACATGGCACTGCATACGACATTGCCGGCAAAGGCGTCGCGGATCCGGGATCCATGGAACAGGCGTTCGAAATCGCGGTCCGGATGGCCCGATCGCGCCGGGCCGTCGCGGCGCACCAGCAAAGCGCCACCGCACATTAATCACCGACGGAGGAGCCACATGATGAATCGGAAAGCCGGCTGGATCACCCTCATGGCCTGCACCACCGCGGTTGCCGCGCCGGTGTATGCGCAACAGGCAAAATTCCCGACCAAACCGATCCGGATGCTGGTGGGATTTGCTCCCGGCGGTGGAACGGATACGGTCGCGCGCGCGATCGGCCCGAAGCTGACGGATCGCGTCGGACAGCAGGTCGTCATCGACAACCGGCCCGGCGCCACCGGAAACATTGCAACGGAATTCACGGTATCCGCCGTGCCCGACGGCCATACCATCCTGCTGGGATCGATCGCCGCGCTGGCGGTGAACCCGAGCCTGTTCAAGAAACTGCCGTTCGATCCGCTGAAGGATCTCGCGACGATCACGAAGGCCGTGGATTCGACGAACATCCTCGTCACGCACCCGTCGGTGCAGGTGAAGTCCGTCAAGGATCTCATTGCCATGGCCAAGGCGAAGCCGCTCAACGCGGGCTCGTCGGGCATCGGCGGCACGGGTCATCTCGCGGTGGAGCTTTTCAGTCTGCAGACGGGAGTCAAATTGACCCACGTGCCGTACAAGGGCGGCGGTCCGGCGATCATCGAACTCATCGGCGGCAACATTCATCTCGTATTCGCGACCGCCGCAAGCGCCGTGCCGCACATCAAGGCAGGCCGGATCAACGCCCACGCGGTGACCACGCTGAAGCGTTCGGCGCTGGTGCCGGAGCTGCCCACGGTCGCGGAAGCCGGCGTGCCGGGATTTGAAGCAAACAACTGGTACGGGTTCGTGGTATCGGCGAAGACCCCCAAGCCCATCGTCGCGAGGCTGCACAAGGAACTGACCGAGGTGCTGGCGATGCCCGACGTAAAGGACTTTCTGTTCCGGCAGGGCCTGGATGCCGCGGCCGGCACCCCGGAGGAATTCAGCAATTACATCAAGGCTGAAACCGCCAAATGGGCCAAGGTGCTGAAAGCCGCCGGTCTGTATCAGTCCAACTAGATCCCGGGTTCGCAGTACCGATGAGGCTCGCTGCCGCGCTCTGCGGATTCGTCGCCGTAGCGGTAACGGCGGCTGCGGGTGCGGCCGAGTGGTCGCCCACCAAACCCGTACGAATGATCGTCGGCTTTCCGCCGGGCGGTGCGACCGACCTCGTCGCGCGCATCCTGCAGCCGCGGCTTTCCGCCGCGCTGGGAAAGCAGATCGTCATCGACAACCGCCCCGGTGCCAACGGCATCATCTCGAACGAGATCATCGCGCGCGCGGAAGCCGACGGACATACGGTCGGTTTCGGCCACATCGGCACGCTCATCATCAGCCCTACGGTGCAGAAGGTGCCGTACGACCCGCACCGCGACTTCGCGCCGGTCGGCATGATGGTCGCGCTGCAGAATCTCATCATCACGCACCCGTCCCTGCCGGTGAAATCGCTGAAGGACTATCTCGCGCTCGCAAAGACGCGGCAGGGACAGTTGCAATTCGCGACATCGGGTATCGGCAGCCCCGGCCACCTCGCCGCGGCGCTGCTCGAATCCATGGCCGGCGTGCGACTGACGCACATCCCTTACAAGGGCGGCGCGCCCGCGCTGACCGACCTTCTGGCCGGCCACGTGCCGTCGTTCTTTTCCGTGATCTCCACCGGTCTGCCGCACGTGCAATCCGGCAAGGCCCGCGGCATTGCGGTGACCGGCGACCGGCGCGCGGACGCGGCGCCCGACGTGCCCACGGTCGGCGAAGCCGGCATCCCGGGCTATTCAGCCACCAATTGGTACGGACTGCTCGCGCCGGCGAAAACTCCTTCGCCCGTGATCGCCAGACTCAATCGCGAGCTGGTCGCGACCTTGAAGGCACCGGACATCGCGCAACAGCTCAAGGAACGCGGCATCGACGCGGCACCCGGCACGCCCGCGGCGTTCGTCGCGTTCGTGCGCGTCGAGGAAAAGAAGTGGGTGCCGATCATCCGCAATTCAAAAATGTCCGCGGAGTAACGCGCGAACGCTGATCAGCAGGAGGCCCCACCTGATGCGAGTCACCGCAGCCGTCATGCCCGCGCGCGCCGCGCGCTGGGTGCTCGAAGACCTGGATCTTGCCGAACCCGGTCCGCGTGAAGTCATCGTGCGTGTCGTGGCGAGCGGCATCTGCCAGACCGACGTGCACGCACGCGACGGCTTTTTCCCGGTCCAGTGGCCCGCCGTCTACGGGCACGAAGGCGCGGGCATCGTGGAACGCGCCGGCAGCGCAGTGACGCACGTGCAGCCCGGAGACCACGTCATCATGGCGAATCCGTCCTGCGGCGAATGCGCGAGCTGCAGAGAGGGCTACGAAACCTACTGCGTCAACAGCCTCAAGCTCAAGCAAAGCGGCATCCGTGCCGACGGCACCGTCGCACTGTCGCGCAACGGCAGCCCGGTCCAGGCTTCGTTTTTTCAGCAGTCCTCGTTTTCGACGTACTCGCTCGCCACCGCGCGCAACGTGATCAAGGTGCCGAAAGACGCCGCGCTCGACGTGCTGGCGGCATTCCCCTGCGGCGTGAACACGGGCGCGGGCGCCGTGCTCAACGTCATGAAGCCGGCGCCCGGAGACGCGTTTGTGGTCTTCGGTGCGGGTACCGTCGGTTTTGCCGGCATGTTCGCGGCCAGGCTCGCCGGATGCGATCCGGTCATCGCGGTCGATCTTTTCGACAGCCGGCTCGACCTCGCGCGCGAACTCGGTGCGACACACACGGTCAATGCGGGCCATCCCGAACTCGCCGCCGAAATCAGGAAAATCGCCGGCGGCCGCGGCGCGAAATTCGCGCTCGAAGCCGCGGGCGTGCCCCAGGCCCTGCGCGCCGCGGTGGATTCCATCGCGCCACGCGGTACCTGCGTGCTGGTCGGCAGCGCCCGCAGCGGCACCGATGTCGCGCTCGAAATGCGCACCATACAGATGGGGCGCGTCGTGCGCGGTTGCGTGCAGGGCGAAAGCGACGTGCAGACCTTCCTGCCGCGCCTCATCGAACTCTACCTGCAGGGAAAGATGCCGATCGACCGGCTCGTGACCCACTACCCGTTCGCGGACATCAACACCGCGGTTGCCGACATGCTTGCCGGCAGGACCATCAAGCCGGTGCTGAAAATCGCCGCGTAGGAAACGCGCATGAAAGGCCGCACCGCCCGCGGGCAGCGTACTCTCGCCGCAGATTACGTCACGAGCGATGCGAACTGGCGCCTCGAACTCGAGCGCATTTTTGGCCGCTGCTGGCTGCTCGCGGGACACGTGTCGGAACTGCCGGACAGCGGCAGTTACTTCCTGCATGACATCGGCAACGAGAGCGTGATCGTGTTGCGCGACGGCGAAGGCCGGGTGCGCGCGCATCGCAATTTCTGCCGGCATCGCGGCACGCGCCTGTGCGCGGAAACGCGCGGCCGACTCGGCCCCGACCTGCGGTGCTCGTACCACGCCTGGACCTACGGGCTCGACGGAGTGCTGAAAGGCGCGCCGAACATGCAGGACGTCGCCGGCTTCGACAAGTCACGGTGGGGCCTCGCGCCTGCCGCGCTCGTCGAGTGGCGTGGATTCCTGTTCGTGAACCTTGCCGCCGACGCGCCGCCATTTGACGAGGCTATGCACCCGCTGTCGGGAAAATTCGGAAGCTGGCCTCTGGCCGATCTGCGGTCCGCGCATCAGACTGCCTGCGACGTCGAGACCAACTGGAAACTCGTGTTTCACAATTACAGCGAGTGCTACCACTGCCCGACGGCGCATCCGCACCTCAACCGCCTCACGCACTACCGCAACACGACGAACGACCTCGACGAAGGCCCGGTGCTCGGCGGCCCGATGGCCCTGTCGAATCCGGAAGGCAGCATGTCGCTGCACGGCGGCCGCTGCGCGCCGCCGTTCGCCGGCCTCGCGCCGGCGGAGCGCAGCAGGGTCCATTACTACACGCTGTTTCCGTCGGCTTTTCTGTCGCTGCACCCCGATTACGTGCTGGTGCATCGTGTGCGTCCGCTGTCCGTCGACCGCACGCGCGTCGTCTGCGACTGGTACTTTCACCGGGACGCGTTCACCACGCCCGGCTTCGACCCGCAGCCGGCCGTCGACTTCTGGGATCTCACCAATCGCCAGGACTGGGAATTGTGCACGAATGCCTATCGTGGCATGCGCGCATCGGGATGGACACCGGGCCCCTACTGCGAACTGGAAAGCCAGCTCGCCGCGTTCGACCGCCATTACCTGGAGGTGCTGCACGCCGGCGGACCACCGGTGCCGCTTTCCCCGGCAGAAGGCGGCTGAGTCCGCGCGGTCCGTACCGCGCACCATCCGGGAAATCCGGCTACTCGTCCCTGCCGTACAGCACGCGCCGATGCGGCAGATTGATCACGGCGCGCGAGATGCGCGCGTCGATGATCATCGGCCCGGGATTCGCCACCCACTCGCGCACGCCGGCGCTGACATCCTCTATGGTGCGCGCAAGCCTGCCGCGCGCCCCGTAGCCGCGCGCAACCGCGCCCAGGTCCGGCGACGGAATGGCCGACGTCTCTGGATCCATGTTGTGCGCCCGCAGTTTCTGGTACTCCGAGCCGAGCGCCTCGTCGTTGAGGACCACGATGAGCAGCGGCATCTTGCAGCGCACCACGGTGTCGTAGTCCGACAGGTGCATCATCGTGCTCGCGTCGCCGTCGATGAGCACCGCCGGCTTGTTGCCGTTCGCGATCGTCGCACCCATCGCGGTCGGCAGCATCTGGCCGATGCACCCGAAGAAGCCGGATGCGTGCACGTACGGCCGCGGCTTGTGCGTCGTCATCACAGTGATCGCGGAACTTGCGCCGTTTCCGGTGAAAAGACCGACATGGCCCGGGACGAGATCGTCCACGGTACGGCACACGAGCCGCGGATCGATCGTGCCCGGTTCGATCTCGAACACGGCGCGATCTTCGTACATGTTGCTGAGCCGCTCCAGCGTCTCGCCACTGCGATAGCCGGCCGATTTCACGCCGCGCCCGGCGAGCAGCGCGTCGAGCGCTTCGAGCCCGGCTTTCGCATCGGCCTGCACGTAGCAATCCGCGCCGCGGCCGTTCCCCATCACGATGTGCGGTTTGGGATCGAGCTGCACGTACTTTGCGTTGGGATACAGGTAGCCGTGTTCGGTCGTGTGGCGGTTGAGGCTCGCACCCACGCCGATCACGCAATCGGCCTCCTCGAACAACTGGATCGCGGCGCGTGTCGCGTACAGGCCCGAAACGCCGGCGTGATACTCGGTCCGGTCGGCAAGCCACGTTTTCGCGCGCAGACTCGTGGCGATCAGGCCGCCGATACGCTCCCCGAGCGCGAGGACGGCGTCGCCCGCGCCGGACCAGATCGCCCCGCGACCGACGACGATGACGGGCTTCCGGCTTTTCGCGATGATTTCGGCCGCCTGCTCCAGTGCGACGCAATCGGTCGGCACCGTGCGTTTCGGCAGCAGGCTGGAAGAAGGCCGGTATGGTTCGTCGTCGTCCCAGTTCTTCTGCTGGATGTCCATCGGCGCGCTCAGCATGACCGGGCGCGATTCGAGCTTCGCGAGGTAGAACGCCCGGCGCACCGCTTCATCGGCGAATTCCGGCGTCGCGAGGCGGATGAATGCGGTTTCGCATCCCACCGCGAACTGGGCCTGATTCAAGCGCTGGTGGTAATCCTGGTCGCTCGCGGGATGCTCGCCGACAAACGCCACAACCGGGGATTCCGCACGCGCGGCGGTGACGAGCGCGGTCGCAAGCTGGGTCACGCCGGGACCGCACGTTGCCGTCGCCACCCCGGGCGAGTGCGTATGCCGCGCCCACCCGTCGGCCATGCCGAGCCCGACACCTTCGTGTCGCGTCTCGATCATGGTCACGCCGAGCTTGTTGAGCGCGTCCATCCAGTACATGTTGCCGTCGCCCATCATGCCGAAAATGTGCGTGGTGCCCTCGGCCTTGAATGCCCGCGCCAGGCGTTCGTAGACTTTCATTCTCCCTCCCGCAAGACCCGTCGTTGAAAAGCGAATCGTCGCACGCGGTCAGGATTCCAGCGGCAGATCCGCTCGCGCCGACCATTCATGCCACGAACCGATGTAGTTGCGCACGCGCGTGAGGCCCGCGCTGCGCAACGCATAATACACGGCAGCGGAGCGCGCGCCGCGATGGCAATACGGCACGATTTCCGCATTGTCCGAAATGTCCTTCAACTTCAGCAATGCCTTGATCGCGCGCGGCGACTTGAAGCGCACGCCATCGAAGAACTCGGTCCACTCGATCCAGACTGACCCGGGCACGCACCCGCGCCGCGCGCAGCACGCGGTGCTGTCCCGGCCGGCGTGCTCGTCCGCATCGCGAACGTCGAGCAACACAAAGTCGCGGCGCGGCAGACGTTCGGCAATTTCGTCGACACCCATGGCGAGATCCGGCCGCTCCCGCACGCGAAATCCCACGGTCCAGTCGTCGCCCGGCTCCACCGTGAGGTCCTGTCCCAGCGCGCGCCATGCCACGAGCCCGCCGTGCAGCATGCGCACGTCGGGATGCCCGAGAAACTGCAGGATCCATGCGTCACGCGCCGCGCGCATGCCGGTACCGTCCTCGTACACGACGACCGGCCTCGTCGCCGACACGCCGGCAGCCAGGTACCGGGCCGCCATGTCCTTTGCGAACGCCTCGAGTCCCGGCGCACGCGTGTCGAGCGCGAAGTGGTCATAGGTGGAAAAATTGACCGCGCCGCGGATGTGCCCCTTTGCATAGTCCGCGGGCTTGCGCGCATCCAGCAACTGGATTTCCCCGCCGACGGTCAGTCGCGCGAGCTCATCAGGCTCGATCAGAAAAGTGCTGGTCACTTCCGTTCCCCCCATTCAGGCACCGGACCGAATACCCGCGCTCTGGATGACACCGGCCCATCGCGCGATTTCCGTGCGCAGATACGCGGCGGCCTGCGCCGGCGTCGAACCCACCGACGATCCCCCCTCCGCGGCGAACCGCTTGCGGGCCTCCGGCGAATCGATAATGCGCGCGGCATCGGCATGCAACCGTCCCAACACCGGGCCCGGGATACGGGCCGGCACGAGCAGCATGGTCCACGCCGTGGCCTCGTATCCCGGATAGCCGCTTTCCGCGACGGTAGGAACGTTCGGCAGCGAGGCCGTTCGCTTGGCCGTCGTGACCGCGAGCGCCTTCAATCGTCCGCTCTGCAGATGCGGATACGCGGAGATGACCACGGCAACAACGACCTGTATCTGCCCGCCCAGCACGTCAGTCAGAGCCGGCGCGACACCCTTGTACGGCACATGCGTCATCTCGACTTTGGCCATGCTGGCAAGCAGCGCGGCGGCAAGGTGCGGACCAGTTCCGATCCCGGAAGAACCGTAGCGTATTGCGCCCGGCTTGGCGCGCGCCAATCCGACAAGTTCCTTCACGTTGTCCGCCGACAGGCTGGCATGCGCGACGATGACGCGCGGATTCTCGAGCAACAGGCTGACCGGCGCGAAATCCTTCATCGGGTCGAACGCGCGTTTCTCCTGCAGCGTGGCGTTGATGGCCATGGCCTCGTTCGCCAGCAACAGCGTATAGCCGTCGGGCGTCGCGCGCGCGGCGATTTCAACGGCGATGCTCGAACCGGCACCCGGACGATTGTCGACGATGACCTGTTGCCCCCAGGTTTCCGAAAGCTTCTGCGCGAGGAAACGCCCGGTAATATCCTGCCCCGCACCCGCCGCGTAGCCGACGATCATGCGCACCGGCCGCTCGGGATAACCGGCCGCGCCAGACAGTCCGGTGCAGGCCGCGAGGCCTCCCGCCACGGCATGCCGGAAAAAAGCACCACCGCTCGCCAACCCGCACCGGATACGCGTAGCGGAAAATCCTTTCACGATCCGGGTCCTGCTGAAGCCGTCGAACACCGCATTGCCTCCCGAAAGACCTGTAACGCTACACCAAACCACCTCTCGAACGCCACCGGACGTCAGCGGAATTCGCGCCGCGCTGTGCTACCATGGCGGCCCGAAAAAACCACGGATGGCGTTCCATCCCGCAGAGGAATCATGTTCA
Organism: uncultured Streptomycetaceae bacterium; assembly: GCA_964564295.1. GTDB lineage: Bacteria > Pseudomonadota > Gammaproteobacteria > Burkholderiales > SG8-41 > CAZMBS01. Next base: position 1,978 of record CAZMBS010000014.1, on the reverse strand, counting down.
ATCCCTTCAAGCCGCTCGAAATCATCAAAGCGCGGGTCTGGTCGTCGATGCCCGCGACGTTCCGCAAGAAAAGCCGCACCGGCTGGTCCGATCCCAATCGCCAGAATGCGGAAGTGGAGTGCTTCCTCGAGGGCCCCGCGTTCGACCGGCAGGGCAACCTGTACATCGTCGACACGCCGTTCGGCCGCATCTTCCGCATCGATCCCAAAGGCAACTGGGACCTCGTGGTGCAGTACGACGGCTGGCCCAACGGCATGAAATTCCACAAGGACGGCCGCCTCTTCATCTGCGACTACAAGAAGGGCCTGCTGGTCCTCGACGTGAAGACCGCGAAGCTGGAGACGCTGCTGGAAACCGCGTACAGCGAAGGCTTCAAGGGACTGAACGATCTGCATTTCACGAACACGGGCGACCTCTATTTTACCGATCAGGGACAGACCGGCATTGCCGACCCGACCGGCCGCGTGTTCCGGCTCAACGCGAGGGGCGAACTGCGGCGCCTGTGCGAGAACGTGCCGAGTCCCAACGGCATCACCGTCGCGACGACCGAGAAGCATGTCTACGTCGGCGTCACGCGCTCGAACTCGGTATGGCGCCTGCCGCTGATGGCCGACGGGTCCGTCTCTAAGACCGGTGTCGCGATCCAGCTTTCCGGCGGCGTCGGCGGCCCCGACGGAATCGACATGGACGCCGACAACGGCCTCTACGTGTGCCAGCTCGGCGTCGGCGTCTGGCGCTTCGACGCGAACATGCTGCCCACGCATCTGATCCATTCCGAAGACCACAAACACCACCACCTCGCGAACATCGCGTTTGGCGGCCCCGATCGCAAGGACATGTACATCACCGACTCGCTGTCGGGCGACGTCCTGGTCGCGAAAGCGCCGGTCGCCGGCAAGCTGCTGTACGGCCACCAGTAGTATCGCGGGCTGCCGCTTCAGGTCTGCAGGGGCCCGCCGGCCGCATAGGCCGACATCGGAATGCAGGCGCACATCACGTGGCGGTCGCCGTGCACGTTGTCGACCCTCGCCACCGGCGGCCAGTACTTGCGCTGCTTGAGCCACGCGAGCGGAAAGGCCGCCTGTTCGCGTGTATAGGCGTGCGTCCAGCGCTCCGCGACGACCATCGCCGCCGTGTGCGGGGCATTCTTGAGCGGATTGTCCTCGCGGTCCATGCGCCCCTCCTCGACGGCGCGGATTTCCGCGCGAATGGCGATCATCGCGTCGATGAAGCGATCGAGTTCCGCCTTGGGTTCGCTCTCGGTGGGTTCCAGCATCAACGTACCCGAGACCGGAAAACTCAGGGTCGGCGCGTGGAATCCGTAGTCGATCAGCCGCTTTGCCACGTCCTCGGCGCTGACGCCGCTCGCTTCCTTGATCGGGCGCAGGTCGAGTATGCACTCGTGGGCGACATATCCGGATCGGCCGGCGTACAGCACCGGATAGTGGGGTGCCAGCCTGCGCGCGACGTAATTGGCCTGGAGCAGCGCGATCTGCGTCGCGCGCTTCAACCCTGCGCCCCCCATCATGCTGATGTACATCCACGGAATCGGCAATATTCCGGCGGAACCATGGGGCGCCGCAGCGACCATGCCCACTGCCCCCGGCCGCGCACCACCGGGCCGTTTCGCCGGCAGGTACGGCGCAAGGTGGGACTTCACGGCGACCGGGCCGACGCCGGGACCGCCACCGCCGTGCGGAATGCAAAAGGTCTTGTGCAGGTTGAGATGGGACACGTCGGAGCCGTACAGCCCGGGCTTCGCCAGGCCCACCAGCGCGTTGAGGTTGGCGCCATCGGTATACACCTGGCCGCCATGGCGATGCACGACGTCGCACATTTCGACCACCGCCTCCTCGAACACCCCGTGAGTCGAAGGATAGGTGATCATCAGCGCAGCAAGACGGTCGGCGTGCTCCGCGGCCCTGGCCCGCAGGTCGGACAGATCGACGTTGCCGCCGGCGTCGCAGCGAACGGCGAC
>CAZMBS010000013.1:0-27471 GCA_964564295.1 uncultured Streptomycetaceae bacterium | reverse complement strand
CACGCCCGCAGGCGCCATCAAGCCGTACCAGCCGCTGATGGCAAAACCCTTGAATCCGCTTTCGTCGAGCGTCGGCAATTCCGGCAACTCGCGCGTGCGCTTGGCGGTGGTGACGGCGAGCCCGCGAATTTTGCCGGCGCGGATTTGCGGAATCGCCGCGCCCGGGCCGGAGAACAGCGTTTGCACTTCGCCCGCGAGTGCGGCGGTCATCGCCGGGCCGCTGCCGCGATAGGGAATGTGCGTGAGTTTCAGTTTCGCAGTCTGGTAAAACACTTCCTGCGCCAGGTGCGCGGTGACGTTGCCGGAGCCGAAGTTGTAGGCGTTGGGTTTGGCGGCGGCGAGTTTCAGAAAATCGTTGAGCGTTTTCGCCGGCACGCTGGGGTGGATCGACACGATGTACGGCTGTTCGATCAGTTGCGTGATCGGCGCGAAATCTCGCGCCACGTTAAACGGCACCTGCTCGTACATCCACGGCGCCACGGCGGTGGCGCCGATTTCGGCGATGATCAGGGTGTAGCCGTCGGGATTGGCCTTGGCGCCGATGGCAGTGCCGCCGGTGCCTTGTGCGCCGCCGCGGTTGTCGATCAGCAGTTGCTGGCCGAGCGCGCTGGTGACCGCCGGTTGCAAGATGCGCGACACCAGATCAGTGCCGCCGCCGGGCGGGAAGGGCACAATCAGGCGGATCGACTTGTTGGGGTAGGCGCCGCCTTTGTCGGCAGCCGATGCGTGGTTGGCAAACTGCGGCACGCACAGCGCCGTGGCGGCGAGCAGGTGTATCCAGGGCTTCATTGACTGCTCCTTGTCGGTTATTGGGGGAAGTTACCATGCCGAACGGCGCGGCAGAAGCGCGGTAGTTGCGGGTACCGCTTCGGAGTTAATCATAAAATAAAATAAAATCAATTACTTACGTTAATTCTCCAAATAGTAACTCCAGGTTGTCAAATTTATTTTGCCGTGTTAGCCTCTCGCTTCACGTCTTTAACACTACGCCATGAATTGCGCACAACGTCTCGTTGAACTCTTCGGCAGCCAGGCCGAAGTGGCCCGCCGCTTTAGCCTAGACCGCGCGGTGGTCAACAACTGGGTGAAGTCCGGCTACGTGCCGGCGCGCTGGGCCATGGAAGTGGAGCAGGTCACCGGCGGCGCAGTGACCGCCACCGATATTCTGAACGAAGCCACTGCACGCAAACCGATCCGGTTGAAATCGCGCCCGGACGGCGAAAATCTTTATATCTCCAACGGGAGCGACACCATGAACAACGAATTTGCACCGTCCAAACGCATACATTCCTTTCATCCGCCGCAGCGCACGTTGCTCGGCCCCGGCCCCACGGAGATTCATCCGCGCGTGCTCACCACCATGAGCCAGCCGGCAATCGGTTATCTCGATCCGGTATTCGTCGAGATGATGGAAGAGCTGAAGTCGCTGCTGCGCTACGCCTATCAGACCAAGAATCCGCTGACCTTTCCGATTTCCGGTCCCGGCTCGGTGGGCATGGAGTTTTGTTTTGTGAACATGGTCGCGCCCGGCGACAAGGTGATCGTGTGCCGCAATGGCGTATTCGGCGGACGCATGATCGAAAACGTCGAGCGCTGCGGCGCCACGCCGATCATCGTCGAAGACAAATGGGGCGAGCCGGTCGATCCGCAAAAACTCGAAGACGCGTTAAAAGCCAATCCCGATGTGCGGCTGGTGGCGTCTGTTCATGCTGAAACGCCCACCGGTGTATTGTCGGATGCCAAAACGCTGGTCGAAATTGCCCACAAGTACAACGCGCTGACGATTGTGGATTGCGTGACCTCGCTCGGCGGCTGCGAAGTGCGCGTCGACGACTGGAAATTCGACGCGGTGTATTCCGCCAGCCAGAAGTGCCTGTCGTGCACGCCGGGCCTGTCGCCGGTGTCGATCAGCGAGCGCGTGGTCGATTTCGTCAAGGGCCGCAAGGACAAGATTCACAGCTGGTTCATGGACATGAACCTGCTGCTCGGCTACTGGGGCGCGACCACGCGCACCTACCACCACACCGCGCCCACCAATTCGCTGTTCGCGCTGCACGAAGCGCTGCTGCTGATACGCGAAGAAGGACTCGACAATGCCTGGGCGCGCGTGACGCGCAACCACACCGCGCTGAAAGCCGGGCTGGAGGCGATGGGTCTCAAGTTCCTCGTCAAGGAGCAGTTCCAGGCGCCGCAGATGAACGCCGTGCGTTGCGCGGAAGGCGTCAACGAAGCCGAGGTGCGCAAGCGCCTGCTCGACGAGTTCGGCATCGAGATCGGCGCCGGACTCGGGCCGCTCGCCGGAAAAATCTGGCGCATCGGCCTGATGGGCTACTCGTGCCGTCCCGACAACGTGATGCTGTGCCTGTCCGCGATGGGTTCGGTGCTCGAAGACATGGGCTATCCGGTGCACGTGGGCGACGCGGAAGCGGCGGCGCACAGCGCATACGCGCAGATGCACGCGAAGGACGCGCAGCGCAAGAAAAAGCCCGCTGCCAAAGCGGCGTAAGCCAGTACTCGGATGGTTTTGTGTCCAGCTACCAAGAGGATCTGGCGGGTCGTGACACGCATATAGGACATATTTACCATATACATGACTGCACTCTTCGTGCTAGATTTATTCCGAAATGCTCTATGCAGCGGTTGCACGAAATCGCCCCGTGCGCTGCCCTGACTGAAACACCGTACTGTGCTGGCGACACCATGGAGAGCCAATCATGAAGCGTTTCTCGGCTGTTTTCTTGCCCACGCTGTTGCTGTTTGCGTCCATGCCGGCATACTCCGCTCCGGTAATAATGACTTCCACGAGCAATAACCACATGGAGGTTACATTCAGCCTCGTCAGCCAGCATCCCTCGCACAACGCCATCCAGTTTTTTGGCAGCCCGGTTTCCTTTGGTTCCGGCGCCACTGCAGAGGCGCGGATCTCGCTGTATGACGAGTCCGGACTGCTTGGTTCGCGCATCATCGACACCGTTTTTCTGGGTGGAAGGTTCACTTCGCCCTCCAGCGTGTTCTCGGGCGACAGCATTTCGACCGACATCGATTTTTCAAGGCTTGCGGACGGCGTCAGTGACGGCCGGTTCGTGTTTGAACTTCTCTCAGGCACGGTCAACTTCAGCTTCGATACCGCAAACGTGTTCGGCATCACCTTCGGTGACAGCGGCGGGATCCCAGCTTTTTATCCCGACATTCACAGTGTTACCGTGCGGACCGCCGCCCCGGTTCCGGAACCTGAGGCATATGCAATGCTTGTTGCTGGCCTTGTCGGCCTGTTCGTCGCGCGCAGGCGCAACAACAGTGTTAAGGCTTAAGCGGGCCGCACGATACTTGCATCGTTCCTTCCGATCGGGGCCGGACCGCGCAAGCTGACTGTTAACTCAATGGAATTTTCCTAGCCCGCTGCCAAAGCGGCGTAAGCGGGTTGTACGGCCTACACGCCGCGGGCACGGGCCGTGCTCGCGGTCGAATTGCCACCCGATTGACTGCCCGGAGGGTGAAGAATAGATTGCCGGTGGGTGAGCAAGCATATTCGAAATTCCTGTACGCACCTCCGGGAGGATTCAAATGGTCAGGATAGAGTTTTTTGATCCATCAGGCTCGATCTCCCCAACACAATGGCATGCGGACCGCCTGGATACGCTTGATGGAAAGAAGATCGGTTTTGTGACGATCGCCGAGTGGCAGGCATTCCGCACCTTTCCGTTGCTCGCCGCGATGCTGAAGGCCGACTTTCCGGATATCGAATTGCTGCCGTTGGACGCGTTTCCGCACGGAATTGCCTCCGTGTCGACGGAAGAAACGGCGAAGCTGATTGCGGCCAGCGGCGTGGATGCAGTCATCATCGGGAATGCCGCCTGAGGCGGCTGCGCCACTGCGTGCGGCCGTGCAGCCGCGAATATTGAATCGTTGGGGATTCCCACCGTCACCCTTCTGCGGGAGGATTTCGCTGGTGTGTTCAAGAATGCCGTCGCCGGGATCGGGCTCGCGCCCGAGGCTGCCGGAGTCGCGTTTCCTATCGATCTTTTCCTGGCCGACAGCGACATCAGCGTCGTAGCGGCCCGCAAGAGGGAATTCTACGAGGGCCTGACGCGATGGGCGCCACAATCGGCGAAATCCGGTTCGACGAAGCCACCGCTGATTACGGTCGAGGGAAACAACTACCAGGAAGCGCTGCTCAAGGCCAATCACCTTTTCATAACGAATCTGTGGGGGGATGGGCTTCCGTTGTGGCCGGCGACGCCTGAGGCAGTGGTCCGCATCCTCAGAGGCACTGACGAACCCAGGGAGCGGGTCCTTGGGAGACTTCCGCCGCGCGGCGGCGGGGTAACCGTGGAGTCCTGCGCCATCGCGCTCGCGATGGCGGGCGGCCGACCGGAGTATCTGGGCATTCTTATTGCGGCAGTGGAGGCCATGCTGGATCCGGCGGCACGAACCGATCTTCTTCAGGCGGCATCCGGCAGCGCATACCCTGTCGTCATCGTTAACGGTCCGCTTGCCAAGAGCATACGGCTAAGCTCCGGCTTTGGCTGCCTGGGCCCGGATCCGCAGCGCCCTGCCGGCGCCAGCATAGGGCGGGCATTGCGCCTGTTGCAGCAGAATGCCGGTGGCGCAGTCCCCGGGGTTGGTTCCATGGGAATTTTCGGCGCCATGCGTTTCACCAACGCGGTGTTCGCCGAGGACGAGGATGGTCTGCCCGATGGCTGGTTGCCGCACGGCACAGAAAGGCACGGATTTCAACGCGGCAGCAACTCCGTGTCGCTGATTTTTGCAAGCAGCGCCACAAACATCAAGCGTCGTGGCGAGGCAAAGGTCAGTCTCCAGGATGACGTTCTCCACGGCTTGCACCGCGTTGCCGATTTCATGCGCACGCCCAATCTGCACTGCATTCAGTTCAACGGGTACGAGACCGGAACGCCGGGCGTTGTAATGATGTCCCGCGTAACAGCACACGAGATTGCGTCTCAGGGTTATGGCAAGAGCGCGGTTCGTGAGTTCCTGTGGACGCACTCGCGCATTCCGCACGACACCTTGAAACGATCCGGCAACCTCGAGTGGATAAGAGCCAATACGAACGCCGTAACCCGCGCGAGCGCCAATCTGGATCCCTGGCCTATTTGCGAGAAGCCCGAGAATATTGTCATCGTCGTGGCCGGAGGCGCACACCCCACCAACAGCTTCTGGCTGCAGGGCTACTGTCCGCGTGTGGTTGGCCGCGAAGTCAGGGTTCCCGCCGCCATTGAAAATCTGCTTGCGGACGCCGATCGCGAACTTGGGTGCGCATCCGAAACGTGCGCTGTAACTTTTGAGTAACGGGAAAATCATGCCGGCTTACCGCTTGTCGACTTGCTGCGGTCACGGCATCGTGGCAGCGGGACTTGCCGTTGCGTTTTCCGCAGCGGCGGCGCAGACCAGGGACTCGTACCCCGTACGGCCGATACGGTTGGTCGTCGCCTATTCGCCGGGCGGCGGCAACGACACTGTCGCCCGACTGATTGCGCCCCATCTGACTTCGGCTTTCGGTCAACAGGTGATCATCGACAACCGGGCCGGTGCGGGCGGCACTCTGGGCGCAGCGCTGGTCGCGCGCGCCGAAGCGGACGGCTACACCTTGCTGGTTTCGTCGCTTGGGACTCACGCCGTCGCCCCCAATCTTTTCAAGAAGCCCGGCTACGATCCCGTCAAGGACTTTGAAGCCGTAACGTTACTGGCAAACACGCCGATCGTTCTGGTCGTAAACAAGACACTGCCGGAAGTGGACTCGGTAAAGGCGCTCGTTGCGCTGGCCAAAGCCAAGCCCAACTCGATCCGATACGCGTCCGGAGGATTTGGGGCGCCGCCACACACGGCCGCTGCTGTATTCGAGACTATGGCCGGAATCAAGATGCAGCACGTGCCATACAAGGGTGGCGGGCCGGCCATCGTCGGGCTTCACGCGGGCGAGACAAACATCATGTTCGGCCCGGCGGCGACCATGCTTGCGCAGGCCAAGTCTGGCAGGGTCAAGGCGCTTGCAATATCGCGCCCGACACGATTGCCGACGTACGCGGACGTTCCGACCTTCGCCGAAGCCGGGTTTCCGGGTTATGCGGCAAATGCGTGGTTTGGCATACACGCACCGGCGCGAACGCCCAAGGCCATCATCACGGTTTGGAACAGGGAACTCTTGAGGGTGATCCGTCTGCCCGAGCTGCAGGACCGATTCAAGGACGCCGATCTCGAAATAATGGGCACCACTGCCGATGATTTCGACAAATTTGTCCGCAAGGAACTGGCAAAGTACGCAGTTGTAGTCAAGCAGTCGGGAATGGAAGCGAACTAGCCAACGCTGCTGCAACCGATCCCGCGTTATGAGGCGTGTAAACGACCCAAGCCTCAATCCGGGCGGCTTGATTACATGGGCCGCACCTTGGGCGTCGGCTTGAAGGCCCGGAACGACTGGTGGCACGCAAGGCACTGATGACGAACACCCGTATACGGTGCCGCGAGATCCTTGCCCGCGTCGATAGCGTAGGCCAGCTCGTCTACAGACTGGCGAAACCCCGCCACATGGCGGTCAAATTTCTCCCGTTGCTGCCAGATTTCCGGCTTGGCGCCATGTTGGTCCGGCCGGGTTTCGGTGCCCGGCACGAATAGCTTGTCGAGGTTTTCGGCCAGCGCCTTCAGCGCCTGCGTGTGGGCGCGCAACTGATCCTTGTAAGGCGCGCCGTAAATCACCACGGCCTCGATCGAACGAAAATGCGCCGATTTCGCCAGCATGTGCTGGCGGCGATACAGCGTGACTCTCTGGTGCTCAGTGGTGATCTCCAGCGGCTTGATGTGATCCTTGAGATTACCCCATGGGCCGGCCACCACGGATTGCGCGGCAACCTCGGTCGCGGGCATCAGTCCGACTGCTGCGATGAATGCAATAAAGTTGCGTGCGACAGCCCTGCAAGCCAGATTCATGGCCCCTCCATTGTCCGCCACGGTCACGGTTTTCTGAATTTGAAGACGAACTCGTCATTCGGAACCGCATTTTTTCGCACCGGAACGTCGCGTGAGTCGGCCGGGTTGCGCAGGAACCGTCCCTCCGCCACGAACTGGAATCCGGCCGCCTCCAGCTCGCGGCGCACCACGCTTTCCTCGATCCGGTGCAGCGACTTCGTCACGTTGGCGCCGTCGCCAGGGCGGGCGGAGTGGTCGGCGACAACCAGAGCGCCGCCCGGCTTCAGCGCCTCGTAGAGCCGGCGATTCATCGTCGCCCGGTCCACGCCGAGCCAGACGGTGTCGTGATAGAAGAAAAAGAAGGTGACGAGATCGAAACCGCCAACGCCCGCCGGCAGCGGGTCCTCGAACGGCCGCTCGACGCGAACTGTGTTTTTCATCGCCGGGCTGTTCGCGCGCGCCGCATAGGCCTTCACGGCGCCGGGAAAGAGGTTGGGCGGAGTTTGCGAATAGACCATGCCGCCCGGCGCCACGGCGCGCGCAAGAAGCTCGGTGCTGTAGCCTCCGCCCGCGCCCATGTCGAGCACCTTCATGCCGGGTCGCGCACCGGTGAAGCCGTGAAGCTCGACGGGATTGCGGCGCTTGTCGTTCGCGCGGTCGGCTTCGCTGCGATCCGGAGCGGCTACGATCTCCGCGTAGTTGGGCGGCGGGGCTGCGCAACCGGCGAGCAGGGCCGAATAGCCGAGCGCAATGGACGCAAGAGTGAAGAATCGGCGGAATGAATTCATCATCGTGAATACCTCAGGCGCATAGTGCGCGTTCGTGCGCGGTACTCTATCAGTACTTCGAAATCCGGCCCCATCGAGTCATCCGGACGCCCGGCTTCGGCGGTGCGTTACGTCGCCCCGGGCGCTCCCGCCTCCCGCAGCGCTGCTGTCGAGCCCTGCTTGCGGCGGTTGGGCGCATGCGCGGGCTGGGCGTCATTTCGAGAGGCCGAGTGCCCGTTCAATTTCGGCGTAATAACCGGACCATGCCTGTTGCGCGTTTTCAATCTTCAATTTCGGGATGTCCAGGCCTTCAAAAAGCCGGTCCGTCAATTGGCGATATCTCTGATACAGGATAATGAATCCCGGCATTCCGACCAGACCATGGCGAACGCTATATGGAGTTTGTAGTTTCCAGTTGAGTTGGTAATTGACCCATTCCTCTCCCCGCTCGGTGCAAATTCGTTGCAGCGCCGCCTCGATGTCTCGTTGATAGAAGTAGATGAGGAACGGACTCAGCGGAAGTAGGCGCTCGACAACGGAACTGCAATATTCCTCGAGTGCGGACTCCGGTGCTTCCATCAAGAACAAGTTGGTCAAATCGCCGTGGAACAACTGGCCGTCGAACACCGAAACGACACCCCGCGGGCGGGACTGTTCCACGAAGCGTGCCCACCTGGCGATGCCTCGCGTCGCAAGTTCCCGGTACGTCAGCTCCAACCAGGGCTTAAACCAGTTCTCAACGGTGTCCGTGGCCCGGACCGGATGTGGGTCCGAACGCTCATGGTAGGCCACCACCGCAATATTCAACTCTTTGCATCTTGCGGCAATATGCCGCATCGTCGTGGATTTTCCCGAGCCCATGATGCCTTCCACGATGATGAGGCGATGAGCTGGATTCAAGAGTGTGTCCGTCGGAATGTTGGTCTTCAGACGCGCTCCGCGTGCAGCACGTCGCCATCCATGTCGGCCAAGTTGGGCTGCAACCGCAAATCGTTGCCCCCTGTTCCGTGAAACCGCTGCGAGCAGTTGCGCTACTCGTTCCCCTGCACATTGACCAACCCGCGCAGCGGACTGTACACGTAGCGCATATCGGTGCCGCGTCCGCGCCCTTCCATCAGGAGCCAGTGAAAACGCAGCGAGTGCGGTACGCCGTCATACACGAAGTCGATCTCCTCGATCGTCACTTTGAGCGGCCGCTTGCCGCGCGCACAGTCGAGCTGATACTCGCGCACCTCGCCCTGCTTCCAGCGGCCGAGCGGAAATTTCACCTCGCCGCGGCAACCGGCCTGCGGATAGCGCGAGTCGAAGACACGGCCCAGGCCTGTCCGGTCTTCGCGTACGGCGAAGCGCTGAAGCTTGTCGCGATTCAGGCGCTCGTAGACCTGGATGCCGTTCCAGGTCAACGGCCCGGTGATGCTTTTGTCTCCTCCACGCCCGAACTTGAGTGCCGCGGGCGCCATCCGGATCTCCTGCGTTCCGTCCCAGGGCGCGCCGGTCCAAAGCTCGACAGGTATGTAGCGTACGCGTGTCGCGGGATCGTAGGCACGCTGCCACGCCGACCAGTCCTCCGCACGCGCCACGCCGGCAAGCACAAGGCAGAGTACGATCAGCCGAAGAGCGCTTTTTTTCGACAATCGATGCCCTCCGCAAACAATCAATAATACAACGGTTTGACCGGTGAATACCTGAACTGATGGACTTTACCGGGGTCGGTCCGCTTCCTTGACAACGTGGGCCTCAACGCACGATGAGCGTGGCGAGCCCAAGCAGCAGTCCCATGCTGACCACGTCGGTCGCCGTGGTCAGGAAAATGCTCGACGCGGTTGCCGGATCGGCGCCGAAGCGCTTGAGGGTCAGCGGGATCATCGCGCCGCAGATGCCGCTCGTCACGCAGGCGCCCACGAGCGCAAGCCAAACGACGCCGGCCAGCATCAGCGCGTGGGGCGAGCCCTGCACGGTCGCGTACGCGAACATGCCGAGTCCGGCCACCAATCCCGTCGACGCACCGTTTAGGAACCCGAGCGATGCCTCCTTCAGCACGAGCGCGCGTTCCTTGCCCGACCGCAGCTCGCCCAGCGTGAGCCCCCGCAGCGTCACGGCCAGCGCCTGACAACCGGTGTTGCCGGATTGCCCGGCCAGCACCGGAAGAAACGCCGCGAGCACGACGAGCCGCTCCACGGTGCTCTCGAAAATGCCGACGACCGCGCCGGCGGCGAACGCGGTGATGAGGTTGAGCTGCAGCCACGGATGCCGGAACTTGAAGCTCCTGCCCCAGGGCGTGGCGAGCCTTTCCTCCTTCTCCACGCCGACCATGCTGCCGACCTGCGCCGTGATTTCGATCGCCTGCTCTTCGAACATGGCCTGGCCGCGCACGAGTCCGACCAGCACGCCGCTGTCGTCGCAGACCGGATACGCGGGGTAATGCCGGTCGAGCACGAGTTTCATGGCTTCGGACAGCGGCAGGTCCGGCTTCAGGAAAAAGGCGTTGCGCAGCATGATCGCGTCGAGCCGGACGTGATCCTCCGCGAACAGCAGATCGCGCATCGTGATGACACCCGAGAGGCGGCCCGCCGTATCGGTCACATAACAATAGGTGATGAACGCGGACTGGATGAGCGTGCGCAGCGCCGATACGGTCTCCGCAACCGTCATCTCCGGGCGGAATACGGCAACCACGGGCTCCATCAGCCGCCCGATGCTGCCGGCCGCGCGATGTGTGATGTCTTTGCCTCTGCCGCGACGGCGAGCCGCGCTCTGGGCCTCGATGCGCTGCAGACTGCGAATGCGTTCGGTACGGCGGGCTCGCCGCCGCCGATATCGCGGCCATCGAGGTCCGCTGCACCACCTACTGCCACAAACACGTGGCGTGGCCGTACGTGCCGCTCAGTGTGGCGGCGGCTCAACTCAATCTGTGCTTCGCCCTGACGGCCATGGCGGTAGACCGCGCAGCCTTGGTCGAGCAGTTTGCGGAGAGTCGAGTCGCGGCCCCGGGACTGCTCGGCTTCATCCCCAAGGTTGACATACAGCCCGATCCCGCGCTCGACACGCTCGGCCACGCGTTTCGCTACGCGATGCGCATGCCGGTGCGTACGACCAACGGCCGCATTTTTCGACGTGAAAGCCGCCATTGTCCCGGCAGCCCCGAGAGTGCGTCGATGCAGCAACAACTGATCGATAAATTCAGGCTGCTTGCCGCGCCCGTGTTGTCGGAGGCAGTCGTGGCCCGGGTCATCACGGTGGTGTCCGGTCTGGATCGACTCGATGACGCGGCGCAGCTTGTCGACATGCTGGTACCGGCATAGCCTGCGCTCCGGCACGCCGCGCACCGGTATAGCTGACCGCGCCCCTTGCCCTTTGCTCATGTAGAGGCGTCGATTTTCCGGAACGCCGCGGGCACGCGCCGAATCGTGATCAGATGTCTACGCGTTTCAGCCGTGTTCCAGTCGAACGCCGATGTTACTCAAGCCGTAGATTCAAGCGCTGCGTCAGTTCGCCATACAACTTGATATCTGATGCAAGCTGCGCAGCCAGCTCGGCCGCACTGCCGTTAGCCGCATCGGCCCCCTCCACGCGCAAGCGCTGCTGAACATCCGGTGCGTTCAGCGCCTTGACGACTTCCGCGTTAAGCCTGGCGATCAATCCCGGGGACGTTTTCACTGGCGCGAAAAACGCGTGCCACTGAGGCACGTCATAACCTGCCACTCCCATTTCCTGCAACGATGGTAATTCCGGGAGAGCAGTGCTGCGATTGCGCGTCGTGACGGCAAGACCACGCATTCTGCCGCTTCGGATGTGCGGTTGTGAAACCGGCGGAATGAGCATGGACAACTGAACCTCTCCGCTCATTTGCCCTGTAGTGTTCGGTCCGGCCCCCTTGTAGGGAACATGATTGATGTCCACGCCGGCCTTGTATTTGAGCATTTCCATCGCGAAATACGGCGCCGACCCGGTGCCGCTGCTGCCGTAATCAAGTGCCCCCGGCTTTCGCTTTGCGAGCGCAAGCAGATCCTTTGCCGAACGAATCGGGAGCGATGGGTGCGCAACCAGGACGAACGGTATCCGGGCGGTAAGCGCCAACGGCGCCAGATCACGCTGAGGATCAAAGGGCAGGTCCTTATACAGTGCTTTGCTCAATGCGATGCTTGCCGACGTGAACAGCAGCGTCTGTCCATTTGGCTGGGCCCGAATGACCAGATGCGTAGCCAGATTTGAGGAGGCGCCAGGCCGGTTGTCCACAATCACACTGGCGCCGGTGGAGGCCGCGATTTTTTGCGCGAACAACCTCGCGAATATGTCAGTTCCTCCTCCTGCCGGAAAGCCGACAACAACGGAGATTTGCCGCGGGATGGCATCCTGGGCATGTGCGGTTGCCGGCAAACACGCGCCGGCGCCGCAGGCCGCCAGCGCGCGAACGAAACGCCACGTTAGCCCGAGCATCATGATGCTTTTGCCCGGACCGTAAGGATGCGTACGACCTCGCCCAATATGGCATCGGCTTTTGCTTCAATCTCGGCTCGCGGACGCCCCGACACGGGATGCTCGATGGCGACAGACATAAAGTCCGGCATGCCATAAGCCCTGGCATGTGCATCCGCGGAGTTCATGAACACGCTCGTATGTATCGCGACAGTCGGAACGCCGCGCCGCTCCAGTTCGATGGCGTCGTGCACACTGCACGACGTGCATGACCCTCAGGCGCCGGTGGATGTAACGACGAAATCGCTGTTCGCTGCGAGTTCCTCGATCACTGACGGTTCCGCGCGACGCGAGTAGACCGGCTTCATGCGATAGAGTCCCGCGGTCGCTCCAAAGTCTTGTTCCAGCCTAGCGGCTATACGCTTCAGGATTACGTCCGCGTTGTCCTTGCGATTATCCAGCAGGCCGATCCTTCTTCCCGACAGGGTTCCCAATCGTTTGGCCAGCGCCAGACGACTCTTGCTCGCCTCAAGGCAGGGGTCGATGAGATCCAGGCCCGCCAAAATGGGATTCGTTACTTTCGGGGTTGACATTGTTACGTCCTCCGGAAAATGGCGATTCATGCAACCGGTCGTTTTCCCGCTTACGGCATGAAGCGCTCGTTCTATTGAATGACCTGGGTCGAGAATTTTCCCGCGCATCGGGTTGACCGACCCTCAGGCCGCTATTTTGCGGGTCACCGAGCGCGTTGCCCACGTGGGCAGGTATGCGGTCTGCTTGCCGGGCCCTCCCGCCACAAGTATCACGAAACTCGCCGGTTGCCGCGCGACCGGTATGCGTGCCTCATCGTCGTAGCGATCAATCCAGCGCGGCCACGTCCTGTATTTCCCGACATCCGCGCCATACGGTCCGCCACGCTTGAGTTCACGAACCGGATTTCGTGCGTTTTCAAACAGGAACTGCTGTACGTCTGATTTCTTCCATCCGTGTCGCGCGATGATTTCGGCGTGTTCCGGAGACAGGCATATGACCGAGTCGCCCTGCAAATAAGAGTTCATCGAGCCCAGGTTTTTCATCATGCTGACGGTTGTGAGCAACACGTTTTCCGGGGTCTCCGCAGTCGCATTGTTGTTGATATGTGGCGGCTCCGCGCCGATAACCGTAACGGTGCTGTCCGTAGCCGGGAACCCGCGATCGACATGCAGCGGAGGAAACGGACTCCGTTCTTCGTTTTCCGCGATGCAGAAGGAAAAGTTTCCCGGTTGCCCAAAAGTCGACCGGTCGGCCTCGCCGGGTTTTGCGCCGCCCAGGTTCACGAGTATGAGGTTGACGGCTCGACCGATGGTCGCGTTCGCACGATGACCCTGTCCAAACACATTGAATCCCGAATTAACCCCCAACGCCGCTCGAATGGGGCCATTAACGATGACTAATGGAATGGCCGAATGCATGGAGCAGATCATGCCGCCGACATTGACCGAAGGATCCATCAACGCTTCGACCGCCGCGATGATGACCGGCATGTATTCAGGCCGACACCCCGCCATCACTGCATTGGCCGCAAGCTTTTCGACCGTCGCCTTGCCGCCCATTGGCGGGATCGCCGCGACGAGGTCGGAGGCGGAGCGGCCGCTGGCCACCACGAATTCGCTTACGCGCCTGCGGGTGGGAGGAACAAGCGGGAGGCCGTCTGACCAGCCGGTCTCGTAGAGTGCCTCTACTACATCAACAGGATCCAGCGCTGCAGAAGCCACCGATGCCATTTGCTCCTCCGACAATGCAAAAAAGAAATGCCTGCTTGCACGAACGACCGATCACCTCCATCCGTCTTGCCTTTTCCGCCGGCAAGAGCCTGGAATCCAGGCTCGGGAGTCAGTCCACTTTGATATTTGCCGCTCGAACCACGCCCGCCCACTTCCTGATTTCACTGGCAAGGTACCGCGAAAACTCCTCCGGCGATGTGCCGGTCAGGTTCATCGCTTGAGCCGAGAACTGCCTTTTCATTTCGTCGTTGGAGAGCGCGTCGCGTATTTCCTGGTTCAGACGCCTTACGATCGAACCCGGGACTGCGGCTGGCGCTACGCAACCGAACCACGCCGAAAACTCGTATTCCGATACGCCGGATTCCCGGACGGTGGGAAGGTCGGGGAGCGCAGGCGCGCGCTCCGGACTCGTAACAGCCAGGGGCCTGAGCCGCGCCGATTTCACCAGCGGCATTGCTGTGGAAAGCACGGGTAAGGACACCTGAACATCCGTTGCCATCAAGGCAATGAGACCGGGACCGGAGCCCTTATACGGAACGTGGACGATTTGTGTGCCGGTCTTCAGCTTGAACAACTCCATGGCAAGATGCGGCGCGCTCGCATTGCCTGCGGAAGCGTACAACAGTTTCCCGGGCGTTTTCTTTGCCAGTGTGACCAGATCCTTGACCGACGTCGCCTGGAACTGAGGAAAGACCACCAGGACGTTGGGCGCCGAGCCGAGCAAAGAAATGGCGGTGAAATCGCGCAGCAAATCATAGGGCATTTTGGGAAACATGGCCGGATTGACGACATGAGACAGGTTCACCATGAGCAGCGTGTAGCCGTCGGGAGTTGCGCGTGCCGCGATTTCCGTTCCCACGATGCCGCCGCCCCCGGCGCGGTTATCCACAACAACAGACTGTTGGAGGCTTGCTGTCAGCCTCTGCGCGAGGGAACGGGCCACTATGTCGTTCGAGCCGCCAGGGGCGATCGGGACAATAAAGCGGACAGGTTTTTCGGGATAGGAGGCCGCGCTCAGGTCATTTGCCATGCCGGCGACAAGAGCCAGCAGTACCGCTTTGAAAACAATCACGTGAGCCCCCTCCCTTTTTTCCGGCCAGGGCGGTGCGATCCTGACGACGCGCACCGCCCTGGCACGCCAATACCGGTTTGCCACCGCGTCAAGTATCGATCTTCCTTGTTACGGCGCGTGACCCCCACCCCGACAGGTAAAGCGAGTGCGGGCCACCGGCCCCGCCGGCGACCAGGACCAGAATATCTGCCGCCCGCCGAACCACGGGAATCATTGCACCGGGCGCCTCGAAATCCAGCCATCGCGGCCAAAGCTTGCGTTTGAGGTCCACGCTGAAATTCTTGCCGAGCATCAGATTTACCTGCTCCACCGGCTTGCGCGCGTGTTCAAAGAGGTATTGCCTGACATCCGCCTTCTTCAGGCCCGCGTTCGACAAGAGGCCCGCATGATGGGGGCTGAATATCACCATGGCGTCACCCATGACGCGCAACTGCGCATTGCCCAACGCGGCCATGCCGTCGGCCATGGTGTCGAGCAGCGCCAGAGCATCATCCGCGCCGGGGTTGTAAATGTGTTGTGGAGAAGCACCGGGAAACGCGGTAACGGTACTCTCATCCCGCTGAAATCCTCGCTCCACGTGCAATGGATCCCACGGGTTGCTGGATTCATCTTCGGCGAAGCAGCAGGTAAAGCGTCCACCCTGGCCAAATACGCTCTTGGCAGTCGTTCCGGCGTAAGAGCCGCCTATATTCTTCAGCACCAGGTTGACGGCTCGCCCGATCGTCGCATTGGCACGAAATCCTGGGCCCAGCAAATTGCCGCCGTAATGGATCCCGAGGCGCTGGCGGACAGGACCGTTGAAGACCAATACTGGCGTAGCCATGTGCGTCGAGCCGACCACGCCCTGCAAACTGAAGCGCTCGTCCGAAATCGCGGAAATCGCCGCCAGCACCGCCGGAAAGTATTCCGGCCGGCACCCGGCCATTACCGAGTTGATCGCGATTTTCTCGACTGTCGCGTCGCCCCCATGAGGGGGGATCTTCGCGATGACTTCGTCTGGAGCGCGGGCGGTTGCCGCAAGAAACGGCGCAACGGTTTCGCGCGTCGCCGGCGCGACGGGAAGACCGTCTGTCCACCCTTGCTCGTAGGCTGCTTCTATGGCTTCCGTCAGCGGGCCGACGCTCATTTTGGTTGCGTATCCGGGTTGGTGAGTCGATCGACGATGTCGGCGACAATTCCGGCAGCCCTTTGGTCGACGCGTTCGGCATTCAGGGTTTGCAGCGGATGCGGTATCACGACCGGCTCATAACCCGGCCACTTCAGCAGGCAGGCGTGAGTTTGCGCTGCGGAATGAAAGGGCTGGGTGCAGATGCATGCCGACGGGATGCCGCGGTTCAGAAACTCCACAGTATCGTGCAGACTGCACGATATGCAGGATCCTCAATCTCCGACAGCCGTTACTACTGCGTCGCACTGTCCGGCCAGTTCTTCGATCAGCGCGAGAGGTGCTACGCGGGAATAAATCAACTTCGTGCGAGGAATCAGCGCCGACGCGCCGTAATCGCGCACCAATGCGTCGCCAATTTGCGCGAGTAAGCGGCTCACATTGGTCTTGCTGTTGTCCAGCAAGCCGATGCGTTTTCCAGACAAGGACTTGAGCGACGGGATTGTCACAACGGCGGGAACGGGCGCAACGGCCGCCGTTGGATCGAGCAGCCCGAGCCGTTCAATTGCGGATTCCTTCAATTTCTCAACCATGTCGATGCTCCTTCCCCGATGCTCGAAGTCCGAAGGCAAGTCCAACGAACGCTTTACTACAAAGTCCCGCGCAACCGGCCGATGCGTACTCCATTTGCGGCGTTAACTCTTCGCCGCCACAACCACGCCAGCCGCCTCCAGTGCTGCGATTTCGTCCGCAGTAAAGCCGAGATTCTGCAACACCTCCCTCGTGTGCTGGCCAAACGATGGAGCGGCACCGTAGCGATCGATGGGCATGCCCCCAAACCGGACTGGATTTGCAAGGCCATGAACCATTCCGCCCCGGGGGTGTTCCTGCTCGATGACAACCCGTTGCCGAATGTGCGGATCGGTGAGCGCTTCTCCGACGGTATTGACGGGCGCAGCCGGCACTCCCGCCGCGCTCAGTGTGGACACCCAGTGCGATCGAGTCTGCTTCCGAAAGCGATTCGACAGCTCTTTTTCCAGAATCTCCCGGTTAAGCAGTCGCGCTTTGCCGGTGCTGAATCGCGCATCGACGGCCCAGTCAGACTCACCGATAATTCTGCAAATCTCCGAAAACTGCTTTTCGGTCCGCCCGACCAGGACAAACGCACCATCAGACGCGTCAAACATTCCGTAGGGTGCAATGAAAGGAGACCGAACCCCGCGTCGTTGATGATTTCTCCCGTCTGTAAGGTACGCCGGACCATAAAATCCCGACAACTGGAAAATTATCGCATCGAGCATGGCGACTTCGACCAGTTGACCTTTCCCGGTACGTTCCCGCGCAAAAAGGGCGGCGAGGATTCCGTGGGTCAGGGTGCCGCCTGAGGTGAGATCGGCAACGTTGATGCCGCAGAACTGCGGCGGGCCGTCCGGATCGCCGGTGAGGCTCATCACGCCGGAAATTGCCTGTATCTGTCCCTCTTGCGCGGCGCGATCCTTGTATTCTCCTTCCGAACCATAGCCCGTCATGTGCGCATAAATGAGCCGCGGATTCTTCTTGCGCAGAGTCGAATATCCCAGCCCCAGTCCTTCCATCACGCCGGTCCGAAAGTTGTTTACGACGACATCGGCATCCGTTGCGAGCCGCAGCGCGATTTGCTTGCCCTGTGGACTTTTGAGGTCGAGAACCAGGCTGCGCTTGTTTCTGTTCACGGCCATGAAATAGGCGCTTTCTCCGCGGGTCTGGGGATGATCAGCGCGCAGCACGTTGCCGCTCGGCGGTTCGATCTTCAGTACGGAGGCGCCATAGTCGCCGAGTATCGTCGTGGAAAAGAATCCACCTAGCGTATGGGTGAAGTCGAGTACCTTAATTCCCTCGAGGAGTCCGCTCACGATGTTTTCCTCATAGCCCATGGCTTTATGCCCACCCCCGGCGACATTCCGGTTCCACCGGATCGGAGTACGGAAATGCGGGTGATCGCGGTGGCCGAATCGCCGCGGGCCGACACTTCACGGAAGCCTTTACTCTACCTTCAATTCCGGCGCCGCGCCGTCCGATGTTGCCGGCAGACTAACCTGGAGTCCGCGTTGTGAAATGCTTTCAGCCGGCTCGGCATTCGCTCGCGCAAAAGCGGGGGATCGCGGAAACTGATCGCAGCGGGCGCGGAGCAGGGGGAGGAATTTTCGGGGAAGCGGCGGGGCAGATGGAACCTTCGATCGGTTGACCCGCCCCGGGGCGGGGGATACATTGCCGATACCTGAAAAAGCGTGTTTGACATCTCTATACCCCGGTAATTTTCACCAACGTTTTCGGCATCGGATTGATTCCGGCGAGGCGGTCATGGAATTCACTGCACGTAACATGGGCGACAAGTTTGCGTGTGAAATCATCGGGCTGAATCTGTGGGAAAAGCCTGATGAAAAAACGGTGAAGAGCCTGCGCACGCTGTTGCGCGCGCATGGCGTGCTTATTTTTCGCCGGCAGTGTCTTTCCGAGGACGAGTTCGCGGATTTCAGTTCGACCTTCGGTTCACTGGAGCTTACCGTGCGGCGCGACTGGGCTTCCACGCTGCGCCCGGAAGTGGGCATCATTTCCAACCTCAAGGACAGTACGGGAAAACCCATCGGCGGGTTGGGTGACGGCGAGGTGCTATGGCACTCGGATCAATCTTACATTCTTGATCCTGCGACGGGCGCAGGCCTGCACGCTGTGGAAATCGCGAATACCGGTGGCGCCACCCGTTGGGCGAATCTCGAAATGGCCTACGAAGCATTGCCCGAGCGGCTGAAGCTGGCCGTCGATGGAAAATCCGCGGTATTTCGCTACGCCAAGCGTCTGGCGGGGTTCAAGGGCACGGACCGCATGGTGCCGTCGCAAGAGCAGCACCGGATCGCAGACGTGATCCACCCTATCGTGCATGCGGATCCGGTAACGGGCAGGAAATCGCTCTACCTTGATCCGACGACGACAATCGGCATCGTGGGCATGGATGATGCAGCAGCCAACGCATTGCTCGACGAGATTACCGAATTCGTGACGCGACCGGAGTTTGTCTACCAGCACGAGTGGCGCGTGGGCGACGTAATCATCTGGGACAACGGCTTTCTGTTGCATCAGCGCGACTCGTTTCCAGAGACGGAGAAACGCCTGATGAAACGTACGACCATGTTCTTGCCCAGGAGTCATCATCGGGTGCCGACGGGCGCGTTGGCAAACGAGGCTGCCGCATGAGTAGCGAAAGTGCCGGCCTGTTCAATCGGAACGATTCGCTGACATCGGGTCTGGTTGAACTGGTCAGCGCCAAACCGATTGCGGAGGCGGATTTGCGCTGGACGGCGCCATTCACGCTGGATGCAATCGCGAATATCGTTGGCGGGGGAGCGGATCCCCGCGCGCAACCACTGTTGAATTGGGCGCGTGCCGAACCAATCAATACCGCGCGTATTGCCTTTGTCTACGGCGGTCTTGCAACGGTACTGGAGCTGGATGCCATGCATCGGGAAAGCGCGGTACACGCGGGAACCGTGGTGGTGCCGGCCGTACTGGCGATCGCACGAGGCAGAAGGTTCGGCGGGCGGCGTTTGCTCGAAGCCATACTGCGCGGCAGTGAAGTGGCTTTCAGGGTGGGGCGCGCCGCCGGCCCCGGTCATTACAGGATTTATCAGAATACCGCGACGTGCGGGCCGTATGGCTCCGCGTTTGCCGCCGGCTTCCTTTTTGGTCTCGACAAGAGCCGGCTCGTGCATGCGCTTGGCAATGCCGGAACGCAATCGAGCGGATTGTGGGAGTACCGGGAAACGGGCGCGATGACCCAGCAGCTCCACGCCGGGCGCGCGGCCGAATCCGGCTTGATTGCGGCGCAGCTTGCCGTCGGCGGATTTTCAGGCCCGCTCAAGATAATCGAGGGCGCACGCGGATTTTTCAAGGCGGCGTGCCCGGATGCGAACCCTTCCGCGGTACTGCGCGGTGCAGACGATGCGTGGGGCCTGACCGGCATGTCCATCAAGCCCTGGCCGTCATCGCATCTACGCACCCTGCCATTGAATCGGCGCTGGGCGCGGCGCGGCAGCTCAATGGCCGCGGTGTGTCCAATGTTGACGTTGAAACCTATCAGGCTGCCGTGGATCTTTGCGGCAATGGCGGCATCATTGACGCGCATCGGGGCAAGTCGTCCATCCAATATTGTGTTGCCGCGGCGCTTCTGGATGGCGAAGTGTCGAACGCTTCCTATACGGACTTCGCTTGCGCGCGCTACAAGCGGTTGGCGCAGCGCATATCGGTCAAGGCCGCGGACCCGTACGCCGCATCGTATCAGAAGGCGTGGGGAGCACGGGTCACAGTGGAACTAACCGATGGAACACGCGCCTCGTTTTCGTGCGAAAACGTGAAGGGTGATCCGGAAGAGCCGATGAGCGAGGAAGAAATGAATGCAAAGGCATGCGCTTCGCTCGATGCCGGCGGATTCAGGAATTCACAACGGTTCATTTCGGAAGTATTGGCGATGGCGAATGACGGCCCCGTGCCGGATTTGGCGTTCATTCCTGGATAAGCGGCGCTGCGGTCCGGCGCACGGGAGGAAAAGAGTGGGCAATACATGCGGCGTAAGATTTCCCATCGCGGGCATTCTGCTCGCGAGCGTGGTTTCCGGCACGGCGTATTCGCAACAGTATCCCGTGCGTCCCATCCGCATCGTCGATGGATTCCCGCCGGGCGGCGGGACGGATACGTTATCCCGCACGGTCGGGCAATATCTGTCCGAAAGCTGGAACCAGCAGGTTGTGGTGGACAACCGCGTGGGCGCGTCGTCGAACCTCGGAGCACAAATCGCATCGAAGGCCAATGCAGACGGCCACACGCTGTTCATGGGGCTTATTGGCGTGCTGGCGCCCAGCATGACGTTGTATTCGAATCTCGAATACAACCTGCTCAAGGATTTTGTCCCCGTCACCAAGGTAGCTTCCGGAATATACGTCATGCTAACCAGCGTCACGCTACCGGCGAAATCCGTGCAGGAGTTGATAGCCTACGGCAGGCGCAATCAGAGCGATCTCCGGTACTCGTCGGCCGGCATCGCGAGTCCGGCACACCTTGCGGGCGAACTCTTCAATCTCCGGGCCAACGTAAGAATGCTGCATGTTCCGTACAAGGGCGGCGCGGCAGCCGTGGGCGCGATTGCGAGCGGCGAGGTGCAGGTGTCTTTTTCAAGCGTACCCGCCGCGCTACCCCTGATTTCCTCGGGAAGGGCCGCGGCGCTCGCGGTAACGCCAAAACGTACCGGCGCCCTGCCGGGCGTGCCGACTATCGCGGAGTCGGGATTGCAGGGGTTTGAATTGACGCTCTCCTATGGATTGCTCGCGCCAACCGGCACGCCGCGGCCCATACTCGGCAAACTAAGCGCGGAGATCGGGCGAATATTGAGGATGCCTGCGGTGGAGAAGCGTTTGTCCGGTTTGGGTTTGGAACCCGATCCGTCTACGCCGGAACAATTCGGCAAAATCATAAAAGATGAAGTCGCGCTTTGGGCGGGCGTGATTCGTGAAGCAGGGATCCAGGTCAAGTAATTTTCAACACGCGGGCGCGATCCTTCCAGATTGATCCGGTTCGCCGCCGCGCGTGCGCTACTCTCGACGCCGCGGAGCTTCGGGCAGGCGCATGGCTTCGCTGCAGCCCTTCCACCCCACCACGCCATCTCCTAAAATCGACGGGAACGGCCGACAAAAAAACCACCGGCGGAAGCCGGGTTCCCGTACTGGGCATTGCAGCAGGGCAGTGGTACCAACCGCCGGAGGAGACGTCGTGCGAATCAGAGTTGCTGTGCCGGGCGCGGGGTTCGCGCTCGGAATGCTTTTCGTGCTGCATGTGGCAGGTTCGTTACCGGCATTCGCGCAGCCCGCGGACACCTATCCGAACCGCGCGGTGCGCGGCATCGTCCCCTTCGGGCCCGGCGGCGCCACCGACTTCGTCGCGCGCATCGTGGCGCCCCGGCTGAGCCAGGAACTCGGCCAGCAGGTCGTGATCGACAACCGCGCCGGTGCCGGTGGCACCATCGGCGTCGAACTCGCCCACAACGCGCTCCCCGACGGCTACACCCTGCTGTTCGGCAACGTCGGCAGCATGGCCATCAACCCGAGCGTCTATCCGAAGTTCCGCGTCGTGCCCCTGCGCGACTTCGTCGCCGTCAGCATCCTTTCGGATATCACGATCGGAATCGCCGTGCACCCCTCGGTGCCGGCGACGAGCCTCAAGCAGTTGCTCGCGCTCGCGAAGGCGCGCCCCGGCCGCATGAACTACAGCTCGACGGGCGCGAGCAGCGCGTCGCGACTCGCAATGGAATTCGTGCTTGGCAGGGCCGGCGCCCGGGTCGAACACATCGCATACAAGGGCGGCGGGGGCGACGCGACCATGGCGGTGATGCGCGGCGAGGTCGACATGTCGATGCAGACCATTTCGTCGTTTATCCCGCTTGCGAAGGCCGGCAAGCTGCGCATGCTTGCCGTCGTCGCGTCGGAGCGCTCGCCGCAGGCCCCGGACGTGCCGACGCTCGCCGAGGAAGGAATCCCCGAACTCACGCTCGGCTCCTGGCACGGGTTGTGGGTACGCACGGGCACGCCGCGGCTGATCGTCGACCGCCTGCATGCGGCCACGCTGAAGGTCATGCAGCAGCCGGAACTCATCGACCGCTACCGCGCGTCGGGCGCGGTGGCCAAGGTCAGCCGGGCACCCGAGGCGTTTACCGAGTTTCTGAAGGTGCAGACCGATTTCTGGACCAAACTCGTGCACCAGCTCGACGCAGTGGAACGTTAGTAGGACAGGCAACCGGGAGGTGGCAAGACGATGGATTTCAGGCTGAATGCGGAGCAACAGGCGTGGGTCGAAAAGGCACGGCAATTCGCCCGGGAGGAAATACGCCCGATTTCGCTCGCGCGCGAGCAGATCGCGGATCCGCGCGCAACGTGGGATTGGGAAATTCTCCGCAAGGGCAACCGGCTCGGCTTCCGAACCGCGGTCGTGCCGAAGGAATGGGGCGGCCACGGCATCGATTTCGTCACGCAGGCGCTGGTCATGGCCGAGCTCGCAAAGGCCGACAGCGCGATCTCGAAGTCGTTCAGCCAGAACTGGAAGTTCAGCCACCTGATCGCCGCGGCCTGCACGCCCGAACAGAAGCAGCGCTTTCTGACCGCCTTTGTGGCCGACGACACCTTCGTCATGGGATCGGCCGGCACCGAACCCAACGCGGGGTCTGACTGCCGCCTGCCGCCCGAGGACGACCCGCGCGCCGGGCATCGCCTGAGCGCGGTGCGCGACGGCGACGAATGGGTTCTGAACGGCGACAAGACCTTTATCGCGAACGGCAGCGTCGG
Source organism: uncultured Streptomycetaceae bacterium (assembly GCA_964564295.1). Taxonomy (GTDB): domain Bacteria; phylum Pseudomonadota; class Gammaproteobacteria; order Burkholderiales; family SG8-41; genus CAZMBS01. The sequence continues at coordinate 4,063 of CAZMBS010000013.1, read as the reverse complement.
CAAGCTTTTCTTCGTCAACACACGCAGCAATCCCGACGTGCCCATCCATGACGGCACCACCGTGTTCATGGTGCCGAGCAGCACGCCCGGCTTTCGTGTCGGCAAGGTGTTCAACAAGGCCGGCTGGCGCTTCTACCAGAACGCCGAGCTGATCTTCGAGAACTGCCGCGTTCCCCACGCCAACGTCGTCGGCGAAGTGCACGGCGGCCTCAAGGCGCGCACCGGCCCGGGCTCGGCGTTCAGCGATTTCGAGCTCGCCTGCAACGCGCTCGGCGTCTGCGACGACGCCTGCGAATCGGCCATGCGGTGCGCGAAGACGCAGCACCGCGGCGGCAAGCCGCTTGCCGCGCACCAGATGATCCAGCTCAAACTCGGCGAGATGCACATGCTGAGCGAGGCGCTGCGGACCTACGTGATGAAGGCCGCTTGCGACATGGACGAGAAGCGCTACAACGCCGCGAGCGTCGTCATGGTCATGAACTACGCCACCGACGTGATCCGGCGCGTGACCACGCTGAATCTCGACATCCATGCGGCCGGCGGCGGCCCGGTGAACCGGTTTGCCGACAAGCTCGTGCGCGATGGCATGGTCTGGTGGCACCTCGCCGGCGACACCACGCAGCGGCTGAAGTCCGTGAAACGCATCCTCCGGTAACCGCCCGAAATCGACTGCGTCCACGCGCATGTCATGCCGGCGCGCAGGAGCGTGGCGCGCCTGCCCAAGCGGGTATTGGATATTGGACATCGACGTTGCGTATCGCCGGGCTGATTCGCGCAGCGGCGGCGGCTTACTTCACCCCGAACGGCGACACGCACTTGACACCCAGCAATTTCACCGCCGAGGGTGCGTCTTCGGTGTAAAGCTGTCTTACGCCATGCTCCGCGCACACCGCAATGATCAGCGCGTCCCAGTATTGCACCTGCTTTTCCGTGGCCAACCTGAGCGCTGCGGCATGTGCGGTCACGGTCGAGGGCATCGCCGGCATGACGGCGGAAAAGGCTTCTATCGCGCCCCGCGCTTCTTTTCTGCTCAGGTATTGCCGGCGCGTCATCACTGCAAAGAATTCACCATAAACTTGGGCGGCGACAGGCCAGCCGGCGTTGGATGCGCTGGCCAGAAGTTTTCTTGCGGCTTTTTCCCTGTCACCCTCTGATGCGCTGACGGCGTATACCAGCACGTTGGTATCCAGAGAGTTCATTCGTCGTAGGCTTCGCTGCGCACGAATTTGCCTTTGAACGGCTTCGCAGAACGAATCGACAACGCCCGCTGCACGAGCGCTTCGCGATTCCTGGCGGTCAAAGCCGGCTCGGCGCGCACGAGTTTCAACGGCGCACGGCCACGCCGCGTGATAATGACTTCAGCGCCCGCATCGACCATCGCTGCGTAGTGGGTGAAGTTATGCACCGCGTCGCGTGCGGTGGTGGACAAAGTTCGCTCACCCATGGCCGTCTCCCGAAAGCAGTGGAAGTGCTCAATGTATCACATAATGTATTACATTAACAGGCGGCAATGATATGGGTCATGCGGCGCACGGCGGCGACGTGCAGATGTACGCGAAAAACGCGCTGCACCAGAAGTAGCCCGCCGCCAGAGCGGCCGCGCGACCTGCCCGGCACGTGCGCGACGAAAGCCGGCCGCGTCCGGTGCTCAACGCACGATGAGCGTGGCGAGGCCGAGCAGCAGTCCCATGCTGACCACGTCGGTCGCCGTGGTCAGGAAAATGCTCGACGCGGTTGCCGGATCGGCGCCGAAGCGCTTGAGGGTCAGCGGGATCATCGCGCCGCAGATGCCGCTCGTCACGCAGGCGCCCACGAGCGCAAGCCAAACGACGCCGGCCAGCATCAGCGCGTGGGGCGAGCCCTGCACGGTCGCGTACGCGAACATGCCGAGTCCGGCCACCAATCCCGTCGACGCACCGTTTAGGAACCCGAGCGATGCCTCCTTCAGCACGAGCGCGCGTTCCTTGCCCGACCGCAGCTCGCCCAGCGTGAGCCCCCGCAGCGTCACGGCCAGCGCCTGACAACCGGTGTTGCCGGATTGCCCGGCCAGCACCGGAAGAAACGCCGCGAGCACGACGAGCCGCTCCACGGTGCTCTCGAAAATGCCGACGACCGCGCCGGCGGCGAACGCGGTGATGAGGTTGAGCTGCAGCCACGGATGCCGGAACTTGAAGCTCCTGCCCCAGGGCGTGGCGAGCCTTTCCTCCTTCTCCACGCCGACCATGCTGCCGACCTGCGCCGTGATTTCGATCGCCTGCTCTTCGAACATGGCCTGGCCGCGCACGAGTCCGACCAGCACGCCGCTGTCGTCGCAGACCGGATACGCGGGGTAATGCCGGTCGAGCACGAGTTTCATGGCTTCGGACAGCGGCAGGTCCGGCTTCAGGAAAAAGGCGTTGCGCAGCATGATCGCGTCGAGCCGGACGTGATCCTCCGCGAACAGCAGATCGCGCATCGTGATGACACCCGAGAGGCGGCCCGCCGTATCGGTCACATAACAATAGGTGATGAACGCGGACTGGATGAGCGTGCGCAGCGCCGATACGGTCTCCGCAACCGTCATCTCCGGGCGGAATACGGCAACCACGGGCTCCATCAGCCGCCCGATGCTGCCGGCCGCGTACGTCTGGTTACGCCGCCACTGCTGCGCGATGTCCGCCGGCAACTCGCGCATGACGCCATCGACGAGACCGCGCGGCAGGTCCGCGAGCAGATCCTGCGCGAGCCCGCTGCTCACGTCGAGCAACACGCCGGCGATGACGGCTGCCGGGTATTCCGCGAGCAGGTTTGCCGCCTCCTGCGGCGAACGCCCCTTTACCTCGGGCACCAGCATCGCGCGTTGCTGCGCGTGAACCTTCTGCTCAGACTCCGTGTGTTCGGTCGCCATGCCGATCCCCTTTCGCGGGCGCAGCCGGGTGCGCCGCGCCACAGTATAACCGCGGGGAATCGGCCGCGACGCGGCTCAGATCACAGGCCGAGGCGTTGCCAGATGGTGGAGACGAGGCCCGCCTGATTGAGCGTGTAGAAATGCAGCCCCGGTGCGCCGTTGCGCAGCAGGTCGTCGCAGAGTTCGGTCACGACGTCGAGGCCGAACGCGCGGATCGAGGCGGTGTCGTCGCCGTAGCCCTCGAGTTTCTTGCGGATCCAGCGCGGTATTTCCGCGCCGCACGCATCGGAAAACCGCGCGAGCTGCGAGAAACGACCGATCGGCATGATGCCGGGGACGATCGGTATGCCGACACCCATCGCCGCGCATTGATCGACGAAATGGTCGTAGGCCTCGGCGTTGTAGAAGTATTGCGTGATCGCGGAGTCCGCGCCGGCGTCCACTTTGCGCTTGAAGTTCGCGAGATCCTCCTGTGCGCTGCGCGCCTGCGGATGATACTCGGGGTACGCCGCGACCTCGATGTGAAAATGGCTTCCGAATTCCTTGCGGATGAACGCGACGAGCTCGTTCGCGTAGCGGAACTCTCCCGCGGCAGCGAGCCCCGACGGCAGGTCGCCGCGCAGCGCGACGAGGTGCCGGATGCCGTTGTCCTGGTAGCGCTGCAGCATCTCGCGGACGTTTTCCCGCGTCGAGGCCACGCACGAAATATGCGGCGCCGCGGCGTGGCCCTGCGACCGGATGTCGAGCACCGCGCCGAGCGTGCGCTCGCGCGTCGAGCCGCCGGCGCCGAACGTGACGGAAAAGAACTTCGGTTTCAGTTGCGCGAGCTGCGCCGTGGTTGCGCGCAGCTTCTGCGCGCCGTCATCCGTGTTCGGCGGAAAGAACTCGAAACTGAACGTGCGCGCGGGCGCGATTGCCGGATTCATGTCAGCACCATGCGGGTTGCGGGTCAATAACGATAGTGTTCCGCCTTGAACGGGCCGTCGACGAGCACGTGCAGATATTCGCACTGCTTTTCGTTCAGCACCGTCAGATCGACACCCAGCTTCTTCAGATGCAGACGCGCGACCTTTTCGTCGAGATGCTTGGGCAGCACGTACACCTTGTTTTCGTAGCGGTCGCCGTTCTGGTACAGCTCAAGTTGCGCAAGTGTTTGATTGGTAAAGGAATTCGACA
>CAZMBS010000012.1:0-27871 GCA_964564295.1 uncultured Streptomycetaceae bacterium | reverse complement strand
GGCAAGGACTGGCGTTACCCCATCACCAACAAGTTCAGGCATTGACGTCCACCCGTCCGGTCCTGTGCTATTCTTTTTGACATCCAACCGCATTTTCCGGAGCCACCATGAAAAAAATCGAGGCGATTTTCAAGCCGTTCAAACTGGATGAAGTGCGCGAGGCGCTGTCCGAGATCGGTGTCAGCGGCCTGACCGTGACCGAGGTCAAGGGTTTCGGCCGGCAGAAGGGGCATACCGAGCTGTATCGCGGCGCGGAATACGTCGTGGACTTTCTGCCCAAGGTCAAGATCGAGGCCGCGATCAAGAGCGAGATGCTCGAGCAGGTCATCGAGGCAATCGAGAAGTCGGCCAACACCGGCAAGATCGGCGACGGCAAGGTGTTCGTATTCGAACTCGAACAGGTCATCCGCATCCGTACCGGTGAAACCGGCGCCGACGCGCTTTAGAAGGCATTCCCCATGAAAAAGCTATTTGCCGTGTTCGCGCTGTTCGGCGCGCTTGCCCTTGCCGCACTGCCGGCGCACGCGCAGGACAAGGCCGCGGACAAACCCGCGGCGGCGGCCCCTGCTGCTGCTGCGGCCGTTCCCGCGGCTGCCGCAGCCGCGGCTCCCGCTCCGGTGCCCAACAAAGGCGACGTGTCGTGGATGCTGATTTCGACCGCGCTCGTGCTCATGATGAGCGTGCCCGCGCTCGCGTTGTTCTACGGCGGCATGGTGCGCGCGAAAAACATGCTGTCCATGCTGATGCAGGTATTCGTCACGTTTTCGCTGATCACCGTGCTGTGGTGCATCTACGGCTACAGCATCGCTTTCACGGAGAACAACGCCTATTTCGGCGGGTTCGACCGCCTGTTCCTCGGCGGCGTCCTCGACGCGGCGAAAGGCGAGTTCGCGAATGCCGCCACTTTCAGCAAGGGCGTCGTGATTCCGGAAATCCTGTTCGTCGCTTTCCAGGCGACTTTTGCGGCGATCACCTGCTGTCTGATACTCGGGGCGTTCGCGGAGCGCGCGAAATTCTCCGCGGTGCTGATCTTCGTCGTATTGTGGTTCACGTTCGCGTATCTGCCCATCGCGCACATGGTCTGGTTCTGGCCGGGACCGGATGCCTACACGGATCCGAAACTCGTGGACGGATTGAACGCCAAGGCCGGCTTGCTGTGGCAATGGGGCGCGCTCGATTTCGCGGGCGGCACGGTCGTGCACATCAACGCCGGAGTGGCGGGCCTGGTGGGGGCCTACATGGTCGGCAAACGCGTGGGCCTCGGCCGCGAGTCGATGACGCCGCACAACGTGCCGCTGACGATGGTGGGTGCCGCGCTGCTGTGGATGGGCTGGTTCGGATTCAATGCCGGTTCCGCGCTCGAGGCAAACAACACGGCCGCGCTGGCGTTCATGAACACCTTCCTCGCAACGGCTTGCGCGGTACTGGCGTGGACTTTCGGCGAGTGGATGATCAAGGGCAAACCCTCGATGCTCGGCGCCGCCTCCGGCGCGGTCGCGGGGCTTGTGGCAATTACCCCGGCCGCCGGCAACGTCGGCATCCCGGGCGCGTTCGTCATCGGCACCGCGGCAGGAATCGTGTGCCTGTGGGGTGTCAACGGCCTCAAGCGCATGCTGAAGGCCGATGACTCGCTCGACGTTTTCGGCGTCCACGCGCTGGGCGGCATACTCGGCGCGCTGCTGACCGGCGTGTTCGTTTCGCCCGCGCTGGGCGGCCCGGGCTTCGTGACCGACTGGGTCACAGCAAAGACCGGCTTTACCAGCATCGGGGAACAGGTGTTCGTGCAGGCGAAGGCCGTGGGTCTTACGGTGATCTGGACCGCCGTGGTCGCGTGGATTTCCCTGCTGATCGCGAACCTCATCGTCGGCCTGCGCGTGACCGAGGAAGAGGAGCGCGAAGGTCTCGATGTGAATTCGCACGGCGAGACCGCGTACCACATGTGATCCCGCAGTGACGTGATTCTCGGGCATCCTTCGGGATGCCCGTTTTTTTTCGCACACCGGATCGGCAGGCGATCGCCGTCAATCTGCAATTCATTGATTTTATGCGAAAAAATGAGCATCGAGGGCGGCACGCGATGATCGGCTAGAATACCTTCCGATGACTGTCCCCCGACTCACCACCGCGCTCACGGGCCCGCTGCCGGACCTCGAGCGCCAGATCCTGAAATCCTCCTCCGCCATCGAACACTGGCTGAGAGGCCAATGGCAGGAGCACGCGTCGCCGTTTTATTGTTCGGTGGACCTGCGCAACAGCGCGTTCAAGCTCGCGCCGATCGACACCAACCTGTTTCCGGGCGGATTCAACAATCTCAATCCCGAGTTTCACCCGCTCTGCGTGCAGGCCACGATGGCCACGATCGAGAAAATCTGTCCCGACGCGCGCGGCGTGGTGCTGATTCCCGAGAACCATACGCGCAACCAGTTTTACCTGCAGAACGTCGCGACGCTCGCGCGCATCCTGCGGCATGCCGGGATCGACGTGCGCATCGGCTCCCTGCTGCCCGAGATCGACAAGCCGACCGAACTCGTGCTCGCGAGCGGCGACAAGCTCGTGCTGGAGCCGCTCACGCGCAAGGCGAACCGCCTCATGGTCGACGGATTCGATCCGTGCGTCGTTTTGCTCAACAACGACCTGTCTGCCGGCACGCCGGACATCCTCAGGAACATCGAACAGACGTTGTTGCCGCCGCTGCATGCGGGCTGGACGATACGCCGCAAGTCGAATCATTTTGCGGCTTACCATGAGGTCGCCGCGGACTTCGCCAACCGCATCGGCGTCGATCCGTGGCTCATCGACCCGTATTTCGAGAAGTGCGGAAAAATCAACTTCCAGGAGCGCCAGGGTGAAGAATGCCTGGAGGGCTACGTGGCGGAAATACTCGGCGATATCCGCGCGAAGTACAAGGAATACGGCATCGACGAAGAGCCGTTCGTGATCGTCAAGGCCGACGCGGGAACCTACGGCATGGGCATCATGACCGTGCGCGACCCGTCCGAGGTGAAAGGCCTCAACCGCAAGCAGCGCAACAAAATGGCGGTCGTCAAGGAAGGGCTGGAAGTACACGAAGTCCTGGTGCAGGAAGGCGTCTATTCGTTCGAGACCGTGAACGACGCGGTGGCCGAGCCCGTGGTTTACATGATCGACCACTTCGTGGTCGGCGGCTTCTATCGCGTGCACACTCAACGCGGCAAGGATCAGAATCTCAACGCGCCGGGCATGCAGTTCGCGCCGCTCGCTTTCGCCGCGCCTTGCTCGTCCCCGGACCCGGACGATCCCGGGTGCCCGCCCAACCGCTTTTACGCGTATGGCGTCGTCGCGCGGCTCGCGCTGCTCGCCGCCGCGATCGAGCTCGAACGCACCGATGCCGACGCCGAAAACGTCGTGGTCGCGCTGCGTTCCTCCGTGGGCTCATGAGGCTCGCGTTCGTCGTCGACCCGCTCGACGAGTTCAAGCTCTACAAGGACACCACCTACGCGATCATGCGCGAAGCCGCGGCGCGCGGGCATGAATTGTTCGCCCTGCAGCAGGACGACCTCGCCTGGCACAAGACCGTGGTCTCCGGCAACGCCGCGCGGCTGCATCTCACGGGCGACCGCGACGCATGGTACCGGCTCGCCCCCGCAACGGAAGTGCCGCTGTCCACGTTCGGCGCGGTGCTGATGCGCAAGGATCCGCCGTTCGACATGGAGTACGTCTACAGCACGTACCTGCTGGAGGCAGCGGAAGCGCAGGGAGCGCGGATTTTCAACCGCCCCCGGGCGATACGCGACCACAACGAGAAGCTCGCGATCGCGCGTTACGCACAGTTCACCGCGCCGACCCTGGTCACGCGGCGCGAGGCGCTGTTGCGCGAATTTCTCGCCGAGCATCGCGAGATCGTTCTGAAGCCGCTGGACGTCATGGGAGGCGCGTCGGTGTTCCGGATCGCCGAGCGGGACCCGAACACCAACGTGATCATCGAAACCCTCACGCAGTACGGCCGGCGCACGATCATGGCGCAGCGCTATATTCCGGAGATTCGCGACGGCGACAAGCGCGTGCTGTTGATCGCCGGGGAACCCGTGCCGCACGCCCTCGCGCGCATCCCGAAGGCGGGCGAGACGCGCGGCAATCTCGCGGCCGGCGGAACCGGCGTCGCACGCCCGTTGTCGCCGCGCGACCGGGAAATCGCGTCCGCGCTCGGGCCGCAACTCGCCGCGCAGGGTCTGCTGCTGGTCGGGCTCGATGTCATCGGCGACTATCTGACGGAAATCAACGTCACGAGCCCCACCTGCTTTCAGGAAATCACGGCGCAGACGGGTTTCAACGTGGCCGGCATGTTCGTGGATGCGCTGGAAAAAGCCGCTTAGCGCCGCGCGTGCCTGTCGGACCGCATCGGCGTAGAATGCGCCGGTTTTGTCGAAGGATGGAACGGAACACATGATCGGCATACTGGTCATCACGCACGGCACGCTCGGCGAAAGCCTGATTCACTGCGCGAGCCACGTGCTCAACAAGCGCCCGCCGCGCCTGCGTCAGTTGAGCGTCACCGCGCAGGACGATCCATTGCTGCTCGTGCCCCAGGCGCGGGCGCTGGTCAGGGAACTGGATGACGGCGACGGCGTGCTCGTGCTGACCGACATGTACGGCGGCTCGCCGTCCAATATCGCTTCACGGGTCGTGGTGCCGGGCCGGGTCGAGGGCGTGGCCGGCGTCAATCTGCCGATGCTGATCCGCGCGCTGACCTACCGCGAGAAATCGCTGCAGACGATCGTTACCAAGGCCGTGAGCGGGGGGTGCGACGGCGTGACGAGGCTGCCTCCACCGCTCGCCGTTCACAATGCTGCAACAGGAAGTTGAAATCATCAACAAGCTCGGGCTGCACGCGCGCGCGTCGGCCAAGCTCACGCAGGTCGCGGGTCAGTTCGCGGCGCAGGCGTGGCTCACCCGGAACGGCAAGCGCGTCAATGCCAAGAGCATCATGGGCGTCATGATGCTTGCCGCGGCCAAGGGCGCGCGCGTGGTGATCGAGACCGACGGCGCGGACGAGCAGGCGGCCCTGACGGCGCTCACGCAACTGGTCGCGGACAAGTTCGGCGAAGGCGAGTAACGCGACGGGGTTCGTGGCGCGGAACACGGTCGTCCGGCGCGCGGCAATTTTGGGTTATGCTGGTCGTCCCGTTTCCGACCTGCTGTCTTCAGGCATGAGTTTCACCATCCACGGCATAGGCGTCTCCGGCGGCATCGCCATCGGGCACGCGCACCTCGTGTCGCACGCGCGGCTCGAGGTCTCGCACTTCGTGGTGCCGGCCGATCAGGTGCCGGAGGAATCGTTGCGATTCGAGAACGCAATCCGCACGGTGCGTGAGGAACTTGCCGCGCTGCGGGCCGGCGTGCCCGCAGCGGCGCCCGCGGAATTTGCCGCGTTCATCGACGTGCACCAGATGATACTGGACGATTCGATGCTGTCGCAGACTCCGCGCCGGATCATCGAGTCCGAGAAATGCAACGCGGAGTGGGCGCTCAAGGTGCAGATGGACGCGCTGCTCGAGCAGTTCGACGCGATCGAAGACGGCTACCTGCGCGAGCGCCGGACCGACGTGATCCACGTCGTCGAGCGCGTGCTGAAGGCGCTGTCGGGACAGCCGGGATACGTGCCGCCGCCGGCGATCGAGGGCGAACGCAATCTCATCCTGGTGGCGCACGACCTGTCGCCAGCCGATGTCGTGCAGTTCAAGCAGCACCATTTCGCGAGCTTCATCACGGATCTGGGCGGCACCACGTCGCATACCGCGGTGGTCGCGCGCAGCCTCAACATTCCGTCCATCGTCGCGCTGCACTATGCGCGCAACCTGATTCGCGAAAACGAACTCGTGGTGGTCGACGGCACGGTCGGCGTGGTCATCGTCGATCCCGACCCCCAGATTCTGGCGGAATACCAGCTGCGCCAGCACGAGTTCGACATCGAGCGCCAGAAGCTCAAGCGGCTGCGGCACACGCGCGCCGCCACGCTCGACGGCGTCGCGGTGGAGCTGCACGCGAACATCGAGCTGCCCGAAGATGTTGCCGAGGCGCGCGAGAACGGGGCGACCGGCATCGGGCTCTTCCGCAGCGAGTTTCTGTTCCTCAATCGCAGCGATCTGCCGGACGAGGAAGAACAGTTCACGGCATATCGCAAGGCGGCCGAAGCCATGGAAGGCCTGCCGGTCACCATCCGCACCTATGATCTCGGCGCGGACAAGCAGACGAACGATGCGCAGCGCATCACCACGAACCCGGCGCTGGGGCTGCGCGCGATACGGCTGTGCCTGACCGAGCCGCAGCGGTTCCTGATCCAGCTGCGCGCGCTGCTGCGTGCGTCGCATTACGGCAAGGTGAACATACTGCTGCCGATGCTCATGAACGGCACCGAGCTCGATCAGGCACTGCACCTCATCGCGCAGGCAAAGGCGAGCCTGGACGAACAGGGGGTGCCGTTCGACCGCGCGATCCGCATCGGCGGCATGGTCGAAATACCCGCGGCGGCGCTCGCGCTGGGAATGTTCACGCGCAAGCTGGATTTTCTGTCGATCGGCACCAACGACCTGATCCAGTACACGCTCGCGGTCGACCGCACCGACGACGCGGTCGCGCATTTGTACGACCCTCTGCACCCTGCCGTGCTGTCGCTGATCGCCCACGTGCTGAAGACGGCGGACCGGGCGCGCGTCCCGGTCGCGCTCTGCGGCGAAATGGCCGGCGATCTGTCGCTCACGCGGCTGCTGCTGGGACTCGGGCTGCGGCAGTTTTCGATGCACTCCGCCCACCTGCTGGACGTCAAACAGCGCGTGCTGAAGTCGAGCGTCGGGGATATGCGCCCGGTCGCCGCGCGCATGTTGCGCTCGAGCGACCCGCGCAAAATGCACGCGCTGCTCGACCGCATGAACGCCTGATACCGGGCGGCGGACCGGTGCCGGCAGCCGTACCTTCACGATGCTGTTGAATCTGTTCAGATCGCTGTTCGGGATCCCGCGCCGCCCGGATTCCGCCGGGGGTGAATTCCCGGCCGAGCGGCTCAAGCGGATGCAGATCGCTCACGAGCGGGCGCCGACCCAAGCGCACCTCGACATCCTGTTCGGGAACATGCGCATCGGCGAAGACGGGCTCGTGGATTTTGTGGAGCGCTGCATCGCCGATTCCCATTCCCGGTCGCCACCGCTGAAAGCGTTTCACCGACCGCTCGCGTCGTACTTTCTGGCGCGTTATTTCCTGCACGCCATGCACGTTGACGGGAAACGCGCGGAATGCGGCGTATTCCAGGGAACGAGCGCGCTGGTCATGTGCCGCGCCGCGCGCACCGTCGAGCCTGACTACGCCGGTGCTGATCTGTTCCTGATCGACAGCTTCGCCGGGCTCAGCACGCCGACGGAGGAGGACCGGTTTGCGGTGCGAACGGTGCGCGGACAGGCCGCCACGCACGCGCTTCCGGGAGGCTGGCTGTCCGCGCCGGTCGAGGCGGCGCAGGCAGCGCTGCGGGAATATCCACAGGCAACCATAGTGCAGGGATGGATACCGGAAGCATTCGGGCGCCTGCCGGAGTCGCGCTGGTCGTTCGTGCATCTCGACCTCGACCTGCATGCGCCGACGCTGGCGAGCCTCGAATATTTCTTCCCGCGGCTGTCGCCGGGCGGCGTGATGATCTGCGACGATTACGGTGCGCCGCTGTTCCCGGGAGCCCATCGGGCGTGGGACGAGTTTTGCGACGCGCACGATGTCCCTTACATCGTTCTCGACACCGGGCAATCGGTCATACTGAAGGCGTGACCGGGGCGTTTGACAATCCGCGCCCAAGCGGGTAACGTAAGCCGCTGTTTTTTCGCGCCGATTTGAATTCAGCTTGCGGGCGCGTAACAAATCCGGCTAAAGAGAATCCCATCGTTCTCGCAACCCCGGAGCGCAAGCTGCCGGGGTTTTTGTTTTCATGGACAGCACACGCACCATTGCTTCGGTGGGCGCGGTCAAGGCGCAAACGGCCCGCTTCGCCCAGCCGGTCGTCCTGAAGGGCGGCGCGGTCATCGACGAGTACGAGCTCGTGTACGAAACGTACGGCACGCTCAACGCCACGCGGTCGAACGCGGTGCTGGTCTGCCACGCGCTTAACGCAGCGCATCACGTCGCCGGCTGGTATGCCGACAATCCGGACAACGTGGGCTGGTGGGACAACATGATCGGTCCCGGCAAGCCGCTGGATACGAACCGGTTTTTCGTAATCGGCGTCAACAACCTTGGCGGCTGCCACGGCTCGACGGGACCCCGGAGCCTCGATCCGAAAACAGGCAAGCCCTGGGGAGCGAACTTCCCGGTCGTCACAGTCGAAGACTGGGTGGCGACGCAGGCGCGGTTGGCCGACCATCTCGGAATCGCGTGCTTTGCGGCGGTGATGGGCGGCAGCCTCGGCGCGATGCAGGCGCTGCAGTGGACGATCAGCTTTCCCGATCGCGTGGCGCACGCGCTGGTCATCGCCTGCGCACCGCGCCTGTCGGCTCAGAACATCGCGTTCAACGAGGTCGCACGGCAGGCCATACTGACCGATCCGGATTTTCACGGTGGCGATTACTACGCCCACGGGACCACGCCCCGACGCGGCCTCCGGGTCGCGCGCATGGTAGGCCATATCACCTACCTGTCGGACGATGAAATGGCGAACAAGTTCGGGCGCCAGTTGCGGCACGGCAAGCTCGGGTATTCGTTCGACACCGAGTTCGAGATCGAATCCTACCTGCGCCACCAGGGCAACAAGTTCTCGGAATACTTCGACGCGAACACCTATCTGCGCATCACGAAGGTGCTCGACTACTTCGATCCGGCGCTCGAGCACGGCGGTAACCTCGCCGCGGCGCTCGCCCCGTCGAAGGCGAATTACCTGGTGGTGTCCTTTACCACCGACTGGCGGTTCTCGCCGGAACGCTCGCGCGAAATCGTGAAAGCGTTGCTGCACAACCGCCGTGATGTCACGTACGCCGAAATCGACGCGCCGCACGGCCACGACGCCTTTTTGCTGGACGATGTGCGCTATCACGGACTGGTGTCCGCGTACTTCGATCGCATCTGGCGGGAGTGCGGGGGCAAAACATGAGCGGAAACGGGTTCAAGCGCCCGGACTTCGACGCGATAGCCGAATCGATCCGTCCCGGCTCACGCGTGCTCGATCTCGGTTGCGGCGACGGCGTACTGCTGAAGTATTTGAAGGGCGCGCGCGGCGTATCGGGCTACGGTGTGGAAATCGACGACGCCAACGTGCTCGCGTGCGTAAAAAACGGCGTCAACGTCATTCAGAGCGACCTCGAACGCGGCCTGTCGGATTTCGAGGATCGCGCGTTCGACTACGTCATCCTGTCGCAGACCCTGCAGGCCGTCCGCAACAGCGACCGGGTCGTGACCGAAATGCTGCGCGTCGGGCGCGCCGGCATCGTCACGTTTCCGAATTTCGGCTACTGGAGAAACCGCCTGCAGGCCATGCTGGGCCGCATGCCGGTGTCCGAGAACCTCCCGTACGAGTGGTTCGATACGCCGAACATCCACCTCTGCACGATCGAGGATTTCGAATCGTTCTGCCGTTCACGTGGCATACGCGTCGTCGAGCGCAAGGTGCTCACCGACGGCGTGCCGGTCACGCGTGCGCCGAACCTGTTCGGGGCGCTCGCCGTGTATCACTTCAGCGGCTAAGGGCGCGCGCGTTGTGCTTGCGACGCGTCGTCGTTGACTAGGAAGCGGACGACGACGTTGGTGTCGAGCGCGATCACCGCCGGCGGCGCCTCGGCGGCGACCGCCGCGTCCATCTGTGCGAGGCTCAGCGACCGCCTGCGGTAGCCGACGCTGCCGAACACCTCGTCGACGCGTGTGGGCGAGAACGGTTTCAGCGGACGCAGCAGCACGCCTTCGGGCGTGTCCGCCACGGCGAACTACGCGCCTGCCTGCCCCCGCACCCCGCCAACAGCGAATAATTTGCGCCAAACGCCGCTCTTGCACGAGCGATGGCCGAGCCGTCCCACCGGCCTTGGCACAACACCAGTTCGGGGTCGAGCATCAAACCGCCTGAAACAGATCCACCCGCCGCGCCGGGGATCGTGGCGGCGGTTGAGCGCTCAACCCCGGATGCGTAAGGATGCGCTCGATCACCGCCGGCTCTTCAATCACCGCGATGATATTCAATTTGCCGCCGCACGCTTGGCAGCGCTCAATATTGACGTCGAGAAAACGACAGGATGATTATAATGACAACAATCCGTTGTGCCGCGAAGCCCAAGCGTCATGAACATCACCGCAAAGCGCTTGCGCGAATCGGGACTGGCGACATTAGCGCGTAGAAGCTTCTATATGGCCAGCGCCTTGGCCGTGAATTTCAGCACGTCGAAAAAGCGCCGCATCGCGGGCGATAAGTAGGCATTCTTGCGATAGCCCACGGCGACGTGGCGTGACCACGCCAGTTCTTTCACCGGAATCGCGCATAAGCCCAGACGAGGCTTGGCTCGCTGCACGACCTGTCTCGGCGCCATTCCCAGCAAACGGGATTCCGCTATCGCCTGCAGCCTGATTTGCATGGGGCCGCCCACCAGCACGACACGCGGCAAAGCAAGGCCGTGGTCCGCAAACACGCGCTGCGCCCACCGGCAAACCACACCTTCGAGTGCGGGGAAAGCCCACCCTTCCCGCGCGGCATCGGCGAGCGTCACCCGCGTAAGCTTCGCCAGCCGATGGCTGGCGGACGCATAAACTACAAATTCATCTTCATATAGGCGCTCCTGAACAACACTTTCATAAGGCGGCGCCGCCAAGCGTGTAATCATCAGATCCAATTGCCCATTGCGCAAGGCGGCAACCATCACGGGTTCCGGCTCCACGACAACCGAGACGGTCACGCCGGGTGCGTCGTTGAGAAACGTACCAAAGGCCGTCGGCAGAAAATAATCCGCCACGCCGGGCGCGGCGCCGATACGCAAATGCCCGGCAGCGCCCGTCCCCATATCGGCAATTTTACGCGCAAGATCCTGCAGCGACAGGCGCAGCGGGCTGACATTGGCCAGCAGCACATTGCCTTCGGCGGTCAGTTCAACACCCTTGGGTGTGCGCGTCACCAATTTCGCCTGCAAGGCCTTTTCCAGCCGACGCAGGCTTTTGCTCAACGCCGGCTGGCTTAATCCCAACGCTTCGGCGGCACGGCCCAAATGCCCATGTTCCGCGATGGCGGCGAAATACTCGATGTCACGCAGTTCCATGCCGATAACTCCAATTCATGGCGCTGGGAAAAGCGGATGATTGAGCAGTGCTCGACGTGGTGTCAACATGGTTTCCCGAATGATGACAACCTCAGGGGGCAAACGATGATTTCAGCAAGAACGAACATCGCACGCTGCATGATCGCCGTGGCTGCATCAGCAATTTCCGTACCGGTGTTTTGCCAGAACTACCCGATCCGTCCGATTCGCGTGATCGTGCCGTTTTCGCCGGGCGGCGGCAGCGATATCCTTGCGCGCATGCTTGCCACGCCAATGTCCGAGCGCCTGGGACGGCCGGTGGTGGTGGATAACCGCCCGTCGGGCGCCGGCATCGTCGGCACCGATCTCGCCGCGAAGGCCGTGCCCGACGGCTACACAATACTGGTCGCGCAGGCGGCACATGCATGGAACGCCCAGTTGTATGGCAAGCTTCCCTATGATCCGATCAAGGATTTTGCGGCGATCAGCCTGATCCTTTCGTCACCGACCGGCTTGTTTCTGCACCCGTCCGTGCCGGCAAAAACGGTGAAGGAATTCATCGCGCACGCCAAGGCGAATCCCGGCAAGATTCACTATGGTACCAGCGGCCTCGCTAGTACGGGACACCTGAACACCGAACTGTTCAACTCGATGATTGGCATCCAAATGAACCATGTGCCGTACAAAGGCGTGGGGCAAGTGATCACCGCGCTATTGGGCAACGAGGTGCAGTTCACGTTTTCCAACATCGTTTCCACAAGGCCGCACTGGCTGGCTGGACGGCTGCGCTTTATCGCACACGCAGGTGCGAGGCGACTGGCCGCCATGCCCGAAGTGCCGACTGTCGCCGAATCCGGTGTGCCCGGTTATGAGTCAAGCCCTTGGTGGGGCTACCTCACGCCGCGCAAGGTTCCGCGGCCCGTATTGGAGCGCCTGTATAAGGAAATCATCGCGGCCGCCAATTTGCCGGATGTGCGGCAACTGTACGCCGCGCAGGGTGCCGAGGTCATCGGCAATACGCCGGACGAGTTTGCAAAAGTCATGCAGGCGGACGCGGAGAAATGGGGCGCGGTCGGCAGACGCCTCGGCATCAAGCTCGACTGAGGTAAACACACCAATAACCCGCTTGGCGAGGTCGCAAGGCTCGCTCGACGGGGCGTTGCGGGATAAGGCTAACACACCGCTGCGAATTCCTACCCGCTCGGTGTATAGGAATTTCAAACATCTTTTTTCACCCACCGGCAATCCATCGGCAATCTATCCCCCGCTCGCCGGGCAGTCAATCGCGCGGAAAGTTGACCACGTCTCAGCGCGTCCCCGCTGTGTTCCTGAAAACCTCACCCCCGCATCCCGCCAACAGCGAATAAATTGCGCCACACGAAGTCTTTTCCGCCGCTCGGCGTGGTGCGCTTAGATTGTGAATTCGCCATCAGTCCGCGCCATTCTTTCCTGCCGAGCCGAGGGAAAGGTCGACGAGTCCCGACCGGATCATGTACCAGAACAGGAACACGCCCGGAAGGGCGACCAGCGTGGTCATCAGGTAGAAGTTCACGTAGCCGACAGCCTCGATCAGCGCTCCGACGGTCGTTCCCGTGAGGAGCCTGCCGACGATGCTCGCGAGGGCGGACAGAAGCGCATATTGCGTCGCCGTAAAGCGCAGATTGCACAGCGCCGAAAGATAGGCCACCACAGTCACGCCGCCGATGCCGCTCGCGAAGTTCTCGAATCCCACCGCGGCAGCCATGCCGAGATTGGTGTGCCCTGCGGCCGCCAGCGCGGCGAAACTCAGATTCGACACCGCCATGAGGATCAGGCTGATCAGCACGGCGCGCTGCATGCCGAGCCGCGCATAGAGCATTCCGCCGACCAAAATGCCGACCAGCAGCGCGACAAAGCCGACGCCGACATCGTAGAAGGCCACCTCATCGTTGGTGTAGCCGAGATCCTGGAACAGCAGCCGCAGCGTAAGATTGGCGAGCGTGTCTCCGATCTTGTGGATCAGCACGAATATCAGTACAACCAGCGCGCCCGCGCGCCGAATAAACTCCGTCAACGGACTGAAGTACGCAACGATCGCCTCGCCGACTCCGCGCGGCGCGGCGGGCTCACGGTGCCGGTGCGGCTCACCCATGATCACGCCGACGAGCATCGCCGGAAGCGCAAACACGATGCAGGCCAGATAGGCGGCCGTCCATCCGACCCGCGCGGCGAGGACCAGGGCCAGGGCGCCCGCCGCCGCGGCGCCGATTCGCCAGCCGTACTGCGACATGCCGGAGCCGACGCCGAGCTGATGCGGCTCCAGCAGCTCTATTCGATAGGCGTCGATGATGATGTCGAACGTGGCGCCCGCGATGCCCATGGCGATCGCTGCGACCGCGACGACGAGTATGGACTCATCCGGATTGGCCAACCCGAGAAATGCAACGGCGGCCATGACCACCGCTCCGATCAGCCACAACCAGCTGCGCCGCTGCCCGTACCTGCCGATCATCGGCAGCCGGACGTGATCGACAATCGGAGCCCAAAGAAATTTGAAGTTGTAGGCGAGGAACGTGAGCGCGAACGCGGTGACAGCGCTCGTGGATATGCCATGCTGGGCGAGGCGCGTCGTGAGCGTCGCGCCGATCATCGCAAACGTGAATCCGGACGAGACGCCCAGGAACAATGCCGCGAGCGGCGCCGCCTCAAAATACGGGCGCAGGCCCTCCGGCATCCGGCTTCCAATGGCGCTAAGACAGCGGGAAATCATAGTCGATCGTGAGCGGCGCGTGGTCCGAAAACCGCTCGGTCTTGAAAATCGCAGCGCGCGTCGCCCTGGCCGCGACCCCCGGTGTCGCGATCTGGTAATCGATGCGCCAACCCACGTTTTTCGCCCAGGCCTGCCCGCGATTGGACCACCACGTGTACTGTTCGGGGCGCTCGTCGATCCGGCGAAAGACATCCACCCAGCCGATCTCGTCGAAAATCCGCGTGAGCCAATCCCGCTCTTCCGGCAGGAACCCGGAATTCTTCCGGTTGCCGCGCCAGTTCTTCAGATCGATCTCCTTGTGCGCGATGTTCCAGTCTCCGCACAGCACGAATTCCCGGCCTTCCGAGCGCAGTCGCTTGAGATGCGGGAGAAACCGGTCCATGAA
Source organism: uncultured Streptomycetaceae bacterium (assembly GCA_964564295.1). GTDB lineage: Bacteria > Pseudomonadota > Gammaproteobacteria > Burkholderiales > SG8-41 > CAZMBS01. The sequence goes on along the minus strand of CAZMBS010000012.1, from coordinate 13,521 downwards.
GCGGAATTTGGCGGCCTGCCGGTGCGGACCGCTGGATCCGGAAGGCAGATAGACCGAAACAACGCTCAACTTGCCGAAGTCGATGCGCACGTAGCGCCCCTCGCGGTCGATTTCCGCGATGCGCAGGCCCGCGCGCACTTCGGCTGCCACGTGCCGCGTGTAAATGCCGACGCCGCTGTAGCCGCGCTGCTGCGCGCAGTGGAAGTGCCCGTGGTAGCCGCGCGGCGCCAGCATGTCCGCCGTCATGTCGGCTTCCTGCGCTTTTAATTCCTGCACGCAAACCACGTCCGCGCGGGCACGCAGCATCCACGGAAAAAAACCCTTGCGTGCGGCGGAGCGGATTCCGTTCAGGTTAACCGTTATAATTCTTGTTGCCATGGTTTTTCCGTTTGATTCCGGATGCGGGCCGCATCAATGACAGCCGACCGATGACGGCCGATTTCAGGCAGGAGTTCATCCGCTTCGCCATCGAGCAGCAGGTGCTGCGGTTCGGCGAGTTCAAGACCAAGGCAGGGCGCCTCTCACCGTATTTTTTCGATTCCGGACTGTTCAACGACGGCGCCTCGTTGCAGCGGCTCGCGCAATTCTACGCGAAAGCCGTACTGGCGTCGGGCGTGGGATTCGACGCCTTGTTCGGTCCGGCCTACAAGGGCATTCCGCTGGTTGCCACGGTCGCGGTTGCGCTGGCCGGGGCCGGGCGCAATGTGCCCTACAGCTTCAACCGCAAGGAGGCCAAGGATCACGGCGAGGGCGGCTGCATCGTGGGCGCGCCGCTCCAGGGCCGGGTGCTCATCATCGACGATGTGATCTCCGCCGGCACGTCGGTGCGGGAATCTGTCAACCTGATTCAGGCCTCGAACGCTATACCCTGCGGCGTGGTCATCGCGCTCGACCGCATGGAACGCGGCGCCGGCGCGCTTTCCGCCGTGCAGGAAGTGCGTCAAAGCTATAATATTCCGGTGATCAGCATCGCCACGCTGGACGACCTTTCCGGGTTTCTTGCGGCCGACCGGACGATGGGGCGGCAGCTCGATGCGGTGCGCCGGTACCGTGAACTGTATGGAGTCATGGATCATGCCTGAAAACAAGCGTATCCCCCTGTTGGTCCTGTTCGGCATCGTGCTCGCGGCGGGCTCCCCGTTTGCCGCCGCACAGTCGAAGGGCAAGATCGTGTGCTGGAAGGACAAGGCCGGCAAGGTCGTCGGCTGCGGAGACACGGTTCCACCCGAGTACCAGCAAAGCGCGACGAAGGAAATGGACAGGACCGGCGTGACGCGCGGTACCAAGGAATCGGCGGAAGAAACCGCGAAGCGCATGGCGGCCGAGAAGGAACAGGCCGCGAAGAAGTCGGAAGAAGCGAAGCGGCTAGCCGAACAGAAACGGCAGGACACCGCGCTCATCAACACCTACTCCAACGAAAAAGAAATCGATCAGCGTCGGGACCGCGACCTGCAGGTGGTCGAACAACAGATTGCGCAGCTCAAGAATTCGCTGAAGAACGCGACCGATCGCGAACGGGAAGCCAAGGCGCGCAACGATGCCGCAGCCAAGGGTGGCACCGTCGTATCCGCCGCCATGAAGGAAGATTCGGCACGCGCAAACGCGGACGTGAAGAAGGCGGAGCAGAACATCGCGGCGAAGCAGAAGGAGCAGGACGAAATCCGCCAGCGTTACGCCGAGCAGAAAAAACGCTACCTGGAACTGAAGGGCGGCGCTCCTGCAGCCGCTACCCCTGCGCCTGCCGCGACCACCGCAGCGGCGCCTGCGGCTAAGCCGGCAGCGGCAACAGCACCCGCACCGGCTGCGGCCGCCAAGAAGTAATTAGTTGATTTTATTGAAGTAACTCAGTCGCGCACCAGCTTGCGCTGGAGCAGCTCGTTGACCTGCTGCGGATTGGCTTTGCCCCGGGTCGCTTTCATGACCTGCCCCACGAGCGAGTTGAACGCTTTTTCCTTGCCGCTCTTGTAATCCGCGACCTGCTGCGCGTTCGCGACGAGCACCTGGTCGACGATTTTCTCGATTTCCCCGCTGTCGGAAATCTGTTTCAATCCCTTCGCGGCGATAATTGCGTCGGGGTCGCCGCCATGCTCGCCGGCCCACATGGCGGCAAACACCTCCTTGGTCATCTTATTGTTCAGCGTGCCGTCTGCGTTCCGCCTGAGCAACATGCCGAGCGCTGAAGCGGATATCGGGGACTGCGCGATATCAATGTCCTGACGATTCAGCGACGCTGCAAGTTCTCCGGTCATCCAGTTCGCAACATGCTTTGAAGCCACCATCTTGTCGTCGGCATTCAGCGCCCGAAAAGCCGAGTCAAAGTAATCAGCCCACTCGCGTGACTGTGTGATCAGGCTTGAGTCATAAACCGAAAGCGAATAGTCCGTCATATACCGGGTCCGCCGTGCTCCGGGGAGTTCGGGCATCTGAGTCGCGGTCCGATCGAGCCATTCCTGCGTAATTTCCAGCGGCAGCAGATCGGGGTCCGGAAAGTAGCGGTAATCGTGCGCATCCTCCTTGGTGCGCATCATGCGCGTCTTTCCGGTCGCGGGATCGAACAGCACGGTGGCCTGCTCGATCTTGCGCCCATCCTCGATCTCGTTGATCTGCCATTGCGTCTCGTATTCAATGGCCTGCTGCAGGAAGCGGAAACTGTTGAGGTTCTTGATTTCACGCCGCGTGCCGAGTGCGTCGGCACCGGCACGCCGAACCGACACGTTGGCGTCGCACCGGAACGAGCCCTCCTGCATGTTGCCGTCGCAGATGTCGATCCAGCGCACCAGCGCATGGAGCGCGCGGGCATAAGCCACGGCCTCCGCCGCGGACCGCATGTCCGGTTCGGTGACGATTTCGAGCAGCGGCGTGCCGGCCCGGTTGAGATCGATGCCGGTCGCGCCGTGAAAATCTTCGTGCAGCGATTTTCCCGCGTCTTCCTCGAGATGCGCGCGCGTCAGGCGCACCGTCTTCTCCGCGCCGTCGACGAGCACGCGAAGCGAGCCGCCTTCGACGACGGGTGTTTCGTACTGGCTGATCTGGTAGCCCTTCGGCAAATCGGGATAGAAATAATTCTTGCGGGCGAAAATCGAACGCCGATTGATGTTCGCGCCGACGGCAAGGCCGAACCGGATCGCCTTTTCCACGGCGGCCCGGTTCAATACCGGCAGCACGCCCGGCAATGCGATATCCACCGCGCAGGCCTGCGAGTTGGGCCCGGCGCCGAACGCCGTGGCCGCGCCGGAGAAGATTTTCGAGGCGGTCGAGAGCTGCGCGTGCGTCTCGATGCCGATGACGACCTCCCAGGTCATGTCACGCATACCCTCCGGGCATGCGCCGGTGCCAGTCCGTCGCCTGCTGGAACCGGTGCGCGACGTTGAGCATCTGCGCTTCGCGAAAGTAGTTGCCGATGATCTGCAGGCCCACCGGCAGGCCGTTGCCGTCGAAGCCGCAAGGAATCGACATGCCCGGCAGGCCCGCGAGATTGACGGCGATCGTATAGATGTCGGAAAGATACATCTGCACCGGGTCGGCCGACTTTTCACCGATGCGGAACGCCGTCGTCGGGCTCGTCGGCCCCAACAGCACGTCGCATTTCTCGAACGCGGACTTGAAATCCTGCGCGATCAGGCGCCGGAGTTTCTGCGCGCGGATGTAGTAGGCATCGTAATAGCCGTGCGAGAGCACGTACGTGCCGATGAGGATTCGGCGCTTCACTTCCGCGCCGAAACCCTGCGCGCGGGTTTTCTTGTAGAGATCGAGAAGATCGGCGTATTCCGGCGCCCGGTAGCCGTAACGAACCCCGTCGAACCGCGAGAGATTGCTCGATGCCTCGGCCGGCGCGAGCACGTAGTACACCGGCACCGACAGGCGCATGTTCGGAAGGCTGACTTCGACGGTCTCGCATCCGAACTTGCGGTACTCGGCCACGGCATCCTCGACCGCCCGCATGACATCGGGAGACGCGCCCGCCCCGAAGAACTCCCGCGGCAGCCCGATTTTCAGCCCGGATACCGGCTTCGCGAGATCACGCGTGTAGTCTTCGGCGGGCCGATCGAGGCTTGTCGAATCGCGCGCGTCGAATCCGGCCATGACGTTCAGCATCAGCGCAAGATCTTCGGCGGTCGTCGCCATCGGTCCGCCCTGATCGAGGCTGGAGGCAAACGCGATCATGCCGTAGCGCGAGACCACGCCGTAGGTCGGCTTGAGTCCGCAGATGCCGGTCAACGCAGCCGGCTGCCGGATGGAACCGCCGGTATCCGTCCCCGTCGCCGCAGGCACCATCCTGGCCGCCACCGCGGCGGCAGAGCCGCCCGAGCTGCCGCCCGGAACCAGCGCGGCATTCCATGGATTGCGCACCGGGCCGAAGTGCGAAGTTTCGTTCGACGAGCCCATCGCAAACTCGTCCATGTTGGTCTTGCCGATGCCGACCACGCCCGCGGCATTGAAACGCTCCACGACATGTGCATCGTATGGCGCGACAAAGTTGGCGAGCATTTTCGAACCGCAGGTCGTGCGCCAACCCTTCGCGCAGAAGATGTCCTTCTGCGCGATCGGAATACCGGTCAGTGGCTGCGCGTGCCCTGCCGCGCGCAATGCGTCCGCCGCGTGCGCCTGCGCCCGGCTGCGATCCGGGTCGAGCGTGACGAAGCAATTGAGGGAATCGTTTAACTTGTTGATTTTATTGATATAAATATCAACCAGTTCGACGCTGGAGCAGCGCCGCGCGGCAAGATCGGCGGACAGGCTGGCAAGCGTGGCGTGGGACATGGCGGGAGGAATACAGCGCCGGCGATCGAAACCCGGCGCGCGTGCCTACTCGATCACTTTCGGTACCAGGTAAAGGCCGGATTCGACCTGCGGCGCGACAGCCTGAAACGCGTCGCGTTCGTCGCGCTCGGTGACCGCGTCGTCACGCAAACGCAGCACCACATCCTGACCGTGCGACATCGGTTCGATCCTGGAAACATCGACTGCCTGCATTTCTTCGATCAATCCGAAAATGCCGGACAACTGCGCGTGCGCGGACTGCGCTTCGGCATCGTCGATCGCGATCCGCGCGAGGTGCGCAACGCGCTTGACGTCATCCAGGGAGAGGGCCATGGGCGCCCGGCAAAACCCTTAAAAATCGAAGGCGCATAGGGTATCATACCGCCCTGATGCGGGGCACCAATTCCTTTACCCGGAACACCTTATGTTCGGTTTCTTAAGCAGCTACTTTAACGACGACCTCGCCATCGATCTCGGCACCGCGAACACGCTGATCTACGTGCGCAACAAGGGCATCGTGCTGGACGAACCGTCGGTGGTGGCGATCCGCCAGGATGGCGGGCCGAACGGAAAAAAAGTGATCCAGGAAGTCGGCCTCGCCGCGAAGCAGATGCTCGGCCGCACGCCCGGCAACATCACCGCGATCCGTCCGATGAAGGACGGCGTCATTGCGGATTTCGTGATTACCGAGCAAATGATCAAGCAGTTCATCAAGCGCGTGCATGCGAGCAAATTCTTCTCGCCGTCGCCGCGCATCATCATTTGCGTTCCCTGCGGATCGACTCAGGTCGAACGTCGTGCGATACGCGACGCCGCGATCGGCGCCGGCGCATCGCGCGTCTACCTGATCGAAGAACCCATGGCAGCCGCGATCGGCGCCGATCTGCCGGTGGGTGAAGCCACGGGCTCGATGGTGGTCGACATCGGCGGGGGCACGACGGAGGTCGGCGTGATCGCGCTGGGCGGACTCGTCTACAAGGGCTCGGTGCGCGTCGGGGGCGACAAATTCGACGAAGCGATCATCAACTATATCCGTCGCAACTACGGCATGCTGATCGGCGAGACCACAGCGGAACACATCAAGAAGGAAATCGGCTCGGCGTTCCCCGGCTCGGAAGTGCGCGAGAAAGAAGTGAAGGGGCGCAACCTTGCCGAGGGCATCCCGCGCAGTTTCACGATTTCCAGCAACGAAATCCTGGAAGCGCTGACCGATCCGCTGAACAGCATCGTCTCGGCGGTGAAGTCGGCGCTCGAACAGACGCCGCCGGAACTCGCGGCCGACATCGCGGAAAAAGGCATGGTGCTGACCGGCGGCGGCGCACTGTTGCGCGACATCGATCGGCTGCTGATGGAAGAGACGGGGCTGCCCGTGATCATCGCGGAGGATCCGCTGACGTGCGTCGTGCGCGGTTCCGGCAAGGCGCTCGAAAAAATGGAGCGGCTCGGCAGCATATTCACCAATGACTGACGGGGCCGAATAATCGCGGATGGAACATCAGCCGCCACCGCTTTTCAAGACCGGCCCCACCCCGCTCGCCCGCCTGCTGATTTTCTCCGCGCTGTCCCTCGCGCTGCTCGTCGCCGACGCGCGGTTCAACTACCTGCACTATCTGCGGCAGATCGCCGGCGTTGCGGTATATCCGCTGCAGCGCATCGCCGCCGCGCCTGCCGCGATGTTTCGCCGCGCGGGGGAATTTTTTGTCACGCATCAGTCGTTGCGCGGCGAAAACACCCGGCTGACCGAGCACAACCTGTCGCTCGCGGTACTGCAACAGCAGATGAAGTCCATCGAGGCGGAAAACACGCAGTTGCGCGGGCTGCTGGGCGCGCGGGAGCGGATCGGCATCCGCTCGACGCTTGCAGACGTGCTGTACGCCGCGCGCGACCCGTTTTCGCGCAAGATCGTCATTGACCGCGGCGCGCAGAATGATGTGCGCAGCGGCCAGCCGGTGATCGACCATGCCGGCGTGGTCGGGCAGGTCACGCGCGTGTACCCCTGGCTCTCGGAAGTGACGCTGATCACCGACAAGGATCACCTCGTTCCGGTGCTCAACCTGCGCAACGGATTGCGGGCCGTGCTGGCCGGCACCGGCAACGACGGCACGGTCGAGCTGCGTTTCGTTCCGCTCAACGCCGACTTCCAGAACGGAGATCAACTCGTCACCTCGGGTATCGACGGTACTTATCCCGCCGGGCTTCCGGTCGCACAGGTGACCAACGTCGAGCGTAACGTCGCGTTTCTGTTCGCGCGTATCAGTTGCAAACCGACCGGCGGCGTGAGCAGCAATACACACGTTCTGGTGGTCAGCGACGAGCGCAATGTGCCGGAGCGTCCGGTGGAGCCCGAGAAGCCGGCGCGCCAGAAGAAGTCGCGGAGGGGCGGATGATCTACCCGCGCGGCGACGCCCAGCAGGAACTGCTGCTGCCGGTCAAGCCGGGATTCATCGCGGCGACGCTGATCGCGGCATTTCTGCTGAGCCTGCTGCCCTGGACGGGAGGGTGGCAGTGGGTGCGCCCGGATTTCGTGGCGTTGTTCGTGCTGTTCTGGAGCATCGATCAGCCGCGCAAGGTCGGCTTTCTCGTCGCATGGCTCCTCGGCCTGCTGGTGGACATCGCCGACGCAAGCCTGTTCGGCCAGCATGCGCTGGCGTATTCGATACTTGCGTATGCCGGCATCGTGCTGCACCGGCGCGTGCTCCGCTTCTCGATGGCGCCGCAGGTGCTGCACGTCATACCGCTATTGCTGATGACCGATCTCGCCGTGCTGCTGGTCCGGCTTGTCGCGGGCGCCGATTTTCCCGGCTGGCAATACTTCATCGGAAGCTTCGTGGGCGGGGCGCTGTGGCCGCTGCTCACGATATTGCTGCGGCTGCCGCAGCGGCCCAAGCCCGACCCGGATCATGTCTGAGTTCTCGATCAATCCCGGCGTCGAACTGCGCAATTCCCAGCTCGAGCTCAGCGAATTCCGGCTTCGCCTCGCGATCGCGTCCGCTTTCGTGCTGATGCTGTTCGCGGTGCTGTTTTCACGGTTTCTGTATCTGCAGGTGGTCCGGCACGAGCACTACCACACGCTTGCGGAAGCGAATCGCATTTCGATCGTGCCGATCCAGCCCAACCGCGGGATCATCGTCGACCGCAACGGAGTCGTGCTGGCCCACAATTACTCCGCCTACACACTCGAGATCACGCCGGGCAAGGTGTCCGACCTCGATCAGTTGATCGACGACCTGTCGGCGATCGTCGAGATCGCACCGAAGGACCGGCGCCGGTTCCGCAAACTGCTGGAGGAAAGCAAGAGCATCGAAAGCCTGCCCATCCGCACCCGGCTTTCAGACGAGGAAATCGCGCGTTTTGCGGCGAACCGTTACCGGTTTCCGGGCGCGGACGTCAAGGCGCGCCTGTTCCGGCAGTATCCGCAGGGGGAACTCTTTTCGCACGTGGTCGGGCATATCGGCCGCATCAACCAGCGCGAAGTCGAGCAGCTCGAGGCCGAAGGCAAGGCCGCGAACTATCGTGGAACGGATTACATCGGAAAGGTCGGGCTCGAACAAAGCTACGAGCGGTATCTGCACGGCACCACGGGCGTGGAAGAAGTGGAGATCGATTCCGGAGGGCGCGCCGTGCGCACACTGTCGCGCACGCCGCCGGTTTCGGGAAACAATCTGACGCTCAAGCTCGATGCAAAACTGCAGGAGGTCGTCTTCCGCGCTTTCGGCAACCGGCGCGGAGCGCTGGTGGCGATCGAACCGGATACCGGCGGTGTGCTCGCGTTCGTCAGCAAGCCCGGATTCGATCCCAACCTTTTCGTGGACGGCATCGATCCGCAGAACTGGCGCGAACTCAACGAGTCCCCGGATCGGCCCATGGTCAACCGCGCGCTGGCCGGCACGTACCCGCCCGGCTCCACGTTCAAGCCGTTCATGGCGCTCGCGGCGCTCACGCTCGGCAAACGCACGCCCCAACAGGCCATTTCCGATCCCGGTTACTTCATGTTTGGCGGGCACCAGTTCCGCGACGACAAGGTCGGCGGCCATGGCATGGTGGACATGTACAAGTCCATCGTGGTGTCGTGCGACACCTATTATTACGTGCTCGCGAACGACATGGGCATCGATGCCATTTCCCGGTTCATGGCGCAGCTCGGGTTCGGCAGCCGTTCCGGCATCGACATCATGGGCGAGTCAGCCGGGATTCTGCCGTCCCAGGAATGGAAAATGCGTCGCTTCAAGCAGAAGTGGTACGCGGGCGAAACCATCAGCATCGGCATCGGACAGGGCTACAACGCCTACACGCCGCTGCAGCTCGCGAGCGCCATCGCCACGGTGGCCAACGACGGCGTGATGTTCCGGCCGCACATTGTCGACTTTGTCGAAGACATCCGCACCAAGGCACGCACGCCGATTGAGCCGAAACCTCTGCGCACCCTGCCCGTCAGCCAGGAGCACATCGACGTCATCAAGAATGCCCTCGTCGGCGTGAACAAAGAGGGCACCGGCGCGCGCGTCTTTGCAGGCGCGCAGTACGTGAGCGCCGGCAAGACCGGGACCGCACAGGTGATCGGCATCAAGCAGGGCGAGAAGTATGTCGAAAGCCGGATCGCCGAACGGCACCGGGACCATGCCCTGTTCGTGGCCTACGCGCCGGCGGACAAACCGCGCATCGCGCTGGCGGTCATCGTCGAAAACTCCGGGTTCGGCGCGCGGGCGGCAGCGCCGATCGCCCGGCAGGTGTTTGATTACTACCTGCTGGGTGTGGAGCCGGCACGGCCGGCCAAAGAGGAACCGTAATGCCGCCCGCGCTGCGCCGCGCCGGTCGCGCCGCTTCCGCCCACATCGACGGCCTGCTGCTCGGGGCAGTGCTGCTGCTTGCCGGCACGGGACTGATCGTGCTGTGGAGCGCGTCGAACGGCAGCTGGCCGCGGCTGTCCGGACAGCTCGTCAACATGCTGGTCGCGCTCGGCGTCATGTGGGTATTCGCGAATATTCCGCCGCACTACCTGATCCGCATGTCCGTTCCGGTGTACGTGCTGGGCTTCCTGCTGCTCGTTGCGGTGGCGTTGTTCGGCGACGTGATCAACGGCGCGCGGCGCTGGCTGTACGTGGGCTTTACGCGCATCCAGCCGTCGGAGCTCATGAAAATTGCGGTTCCGCTGATGCTCGCGTGGTACTTCGACCGTCATGCGGCGACGCTGCGCGTGCACAACCACCTCGTCGGCGCGGCGCTGCTGATCGTGCCGGTTCTGCTGATCGCCCGGCAGCCGGATCTGGGTACTGCCGTGCTGATCTTGGCGACCGGCGCCTACGTCCTGTTTCTCGCGGGGCTGTCGTGGAAGCTCATCGCCGGTCTCGTCGTGGCCGGCATCGCGAGCCTTCCGGTGGGCTGGACCGTGCTGCACGACTATCAGCGCCAGCGCATCCTGACGCTCATCGACCCGATGCAGGATCCGCTGGGAGCCGGTTACCACACGATACAGTCGACCATAGCGGTCGGCTCCGGCGGCGTGGTCGGCAAGGGCTGGATGAACGGCACGCAGACGCATCTCGACTTCATCCCCGAACGCACCACCGATTTCATTTTCGCCGTGTACTCCGAGGAATTCGGATTGATCGGCAACGTGGTGTTGCTCGTGTTGTTCCTGCTCGTGATCGCGCGCGGGCTCGTCATCACGGCCAACGCGCCGACGCTGTTCACGCGTTTGCTGGCGGGCGCGATCACGCTCACGTTCTTCACCTACGCCTTCGTCAACATGGGCATGGTGAGCGGCATACTGCCGGTCGTCGGCGTACCGCTGCCGCTCGTGAGCTACGGCGGCACCTCGCTCGTCACCATCTGCCTCGGATTCGGAATCCTGATGAGCATCCAGACCCATAAGAAGCTGGTGCAGACGTGACTGCGCCCCGAGATATGCCGACACGCGTCGCACGCGCCACCGCGGTTGTCCTGCTCGCCGTGGCGCTCGCGGGCTGCGGCAGCATGTCCAGGCGCGAATCCCCCCCCCCGGTCTCGACAGCGCCCCGTTCCGGCGGCTACTACCTTGACGACGGCCCCGGCGACAAACCGCCGCCCAACCTCGACCGGATTCCGGACGCCGTACCGAGGGTGGAGCCGCTGCATCGTGGCGCGCTGCGCCCGTATACGGTGATGGGTCGATCCTACATGCCGATGACCGCCGTCGTGCCGTACAAGGCGCGTGGTATCGCCAGCTGGTACGGCAGGCGCTATCACGGCAAGCCGACATCGTCCGGCGAACCGTACGACATGTATGCGATGACGGCGGCGCACACCACGCTGCCGATCCCGAGTTATGCGCGCGTGACCAATGTCGCCAACGGGAGATCCGTGATCGTGCGCATCAACGATCGCGGTCCCTTCGTCGACAATCGCCTGATCGATCTCTCGTACACCGCGGCACACAGGCTTGGAACACTCGCCGGCGGCAGCGCGATGGTGGAAGTGGAAACCATCGTGCCCGGCGCCGGGGCGCCTGCCGTGACGGAGTCACCGGCACCGACGACACCGGCCGCGGCGGAACCCACACCGAAGCCCATCCGTGCCGCGGAGCCGGTGGTCGTCAAACCGCTTCCCGACGCAGCGCCCGCGGCGTCCCCGGTAGTTGTGCCCCCGGCGCCCGTGAATCCGGTCCCGGTCGTCAACGACGCGGGCGGCTCGTTCGTGCAGTTGGGCGCGTTTGCGTCCCGTGACAACGCGGAAGGATTCGTCGCGCGCGTACGCGCGCACGTCGATGGCGGCGACCGGATCGCCATTCTTGTTCGGGACAATCTGTTCCGCGTCCACGCCGGACCGTACGCCAACGACGGCGACGCACGCGCCGCGGCCCAGCGCATCGGGCAGGCGCTCGGCATCAAGGCGCTCGTGGTCAACCGCTGACGGTTGCCGGCGGATTACAGTACGTAGCGCGCGAGATCCTCGCTGTGCGCGAGTTCCTTGAGTCGCGCATCGACGTACTGCGCGTCGATCGCGATGTCCTGCCCCGCGCGCCGGGATGCGTCGAAGGAAACTTCCTCCAGCAGCTTTTCCATCACCGTGTGCAGGCGCCGCGCGCCGATGTTCTCGGTCTTTTCGTTGACCTGCCAGGCGATTTCGGCAAGCCGGCGTATGCCGTCGGGGCGAAACTCCAGCTTGACATCCTCGGTCGCGAGCAGCGCCGTGTACTGGCGCGTCAGGCATGCATCCGTCGCGGTCAGGATGCGCTCGAAGTCTTCCACGGACAGGCTGTTCAGTTCGACCCGGATCGGAAAACGCCCCTGCAATTCGGGGATCAGGTCCGACGGCTTCGACAGATGAAACGCGCCGCTCGCGATGAACAGCACGTGATCCGTCTTGATCATCCCGTATTTCGTGGATACCGTCGTGCCTTCGACCAACGGCAGCAGATCGCGTTGCACACCCTGCCGCGAGACGTCCGCGCCCGACGTTTCCTGCCGCGCCGCGATCTTGTCGATCTCGTCCAGAAACACGATGCCGTTCTGTTCGACGTTCCGGAGCGCGGCCGATTTGAGCTCCTCGTCGTTCACGAGTTTCGCGGCCTCCTCTTCAGTCAACAGGCGCATCGCTTCGGCGATTTTCAGCTTGCGCAAACGCTTGCGCGCGCCCCCGAGGTTCTGGAACATGCCCTGGATCTGCGCCGTAAGGTCTTCCATGCCGGGCGGGGCCAGAATTTCCATGTGCGCCTGCGTGACGGCCGCTTCGATTTCGATTTCCTTGTCGTCGAGGGCGCCCTCCCGCAGCATCTTGCGGAACTTCTGGCGCGTTGCGTTCTCGCCCTCGCCGTGGGTCCCGGAGAAGTCTCGCGCCTGCGGCAACAAGGCATCGAGCACGCGCTCTTCCGCCGCGTCCGTCGCCTGATGCCGCTTTCGGCGCATCGCGATTTCACGCGCGTCCTTGATCGCCGTTTCGACAAGATCGCGGACGATCGTGTCCACGTCGCGGCCCACATAACCGACTTCGGTGAATTTCGTCGCCTCGACCTTTACAAAAGGCGCATCCGCAAGTCGCGCGAGCCTGCGCGCGATTTCGGTCTTGCCGACGCCGGTCGGGCCGATCATCAGGATGTTCTTGGGCGTGATCTCCTGCCGCAACGGCTCCTCGACCTGCTGGCGGCGCCAGCGGTTGCGCAACGCGATTGCCACCGCGCGCTTCGCCGCCTCCTGACCGACGATGTGCTTGTCCAGCTCATGGACAATCTCCTGCGGCGTCATGGCGCTCATTCGAGCACTTCAATCACGTGATTCTGATTCGTGTAAATGCAAAGATCGCCCGCGATGGTGAGTGCTTTTTTCACGATGTCCTGCGGCGGCAGATCGGAGTTTTCCAGCAGCGCGCGCGCCGCGGCGTGCGCGAAACTGCCGCCGCTGCCGATGGCGACGATACCGTGCTCGGGTTCGAGGACGTCCCCGTTGCCGGTGATGATCAGAGAATTCCCGCGGTCGGCCACCGCGAGCATCGCCTCGAGCCGTCGCAGAACGCGATCGCTGCGCCAGTCCTTCGCAAGCTCCACGGCCGAGCGCATCAGGTTTCCCTGATGCTTTTCGAGCTTGGCCTCGAAGCGCTCGAACAGCGTAAACGCGTCGGCGGTGCCGCCGGCGAACCCCGCGAGCAGCTTGTCATGGTACAGGCGCCGCACCTTGCGGGCGCCGGCTTTGACCACGACGTTGCCGAGCGTGACCTGCCCATCGCCGCCGAGCGCGACTTTGCCGCCGCGACGCACGGACAGAATCGTGGTGCCGTGGAATTGTTCGA
>CAZMBS010000011.1:0-28585 GCA_964564295.1 uncultured Streptomycetaceae bacterium | reverse complement strand
TGGGCGGCGACCCGCGTGCACAACACCAAGGACTTCGCGGTTGCGGGCCGCAGCCTGCCGCTGCCCGTCGTCACCGCGACGGTATTCGCGACCTGGTTCGGCGCGGAAGCCGTGTTCGGCGTTTCGGCGCAGTTCGTCAAGGACGGGCTGCGCGGCGTGGTCGCGGACCCGTTCGGCTCGTCGCTGTGCCTCGTCATCGCTGGATTTTTCTTCGCGACGCAACTCTACAAGCTCAACCTGCTGACGGTCGGCGACTTCTACCGCATGCGCTACAACCGCACGGTGGAGGTCATCACGTCGCTCTGCATCGTCGGCTCATACCTTGGCTGGGTCGCGGCGCAGATCAAGGCGTTGGGGCTCATCTTCAACGTGGTGACTGCCGGCGCCGTGAGCCAGGAGGCAGGCATGGTGCTGGGCACGGCCGTCGTGCTGACCTACACGACGTTCGGCGGCATGTTCTCGGTCGCCTTTCTCGACTTCGTGCAGATGATGGTCAGCATGGGCGGGTTGCTTTACATCGGCTGGGTCGTAAGCGGCATGACCGGCGGCGTCGGGCCGGTGATCGACCACGCGGCGCAGGCCGGCAAGCTCGATTTCTTTCCGCCGCCCGATCCGTGGATGTGGATCACGTTTCTCGGGGCGTGGATCACGATGATGCTGGGATCGGTGCCGCAACAGGATGTGTTTCAGCGCATCACGTCGGCCCGCAGCGCGAAAATCGCGATTTGGGGATCCGTGCTGGGCGCGTCGATTTACTTCTGCTTCACGTTCGTGCCGATGTTCATCGCCTACTCGGCCACGCTGATCGATCCGAAGTTCTTCGGCGAGCTCATCGAAAAGGACTCGCAACTCGTGCTGCCCACGCTGGTCATGCAGCAGATGCCGCTCTTCGCGCAGGTGCTGTTCTTCGGCGCGGTGCTCTCGGCGATCATGAGCTGCTCCTCGGCGACGCTGCTCGCGCCGTCGGTGACTTTCGCCGAGAATATCGTCAAGGGTTTTCATCCCCACATGAGCGATCGGCGGTTTCTGTGGACGATGCGACTCACGCTGCTCGCGTTCGGGGGCATCGTGCTCGCGTTCGCGCTCAATTCGAAATCATCGATATTCCAGATGGTCGAAGCGGCCTACAAAATCACGCTCGCCGGCGCGTTCGTGCCGCTCATCTTCGGCGCGTTCTGGAAGCGCGCGACGACGCAGGGCGCCCTCGCCGCGACGCTGGGCGGTCTCGTGTCGTGGATATTGATCGAGGTGCTCGTGGGCGAGAAAAGCCTGGTGCCGCCGCAGTTGATCGGGCTGGCAGTCTCCATCGTCGGCATGTTCGCGGGTTCGCTGCTGCCGCAGCGTTACGGCACGGCGCCGCGCGCCGCGCGCACGGCCGCCTGACCGCGGCTACCGGATACGGTGGCCGCCGCCGGCCCGCGCACGGACGCGGAACGCCTCGCAAGAGCGGCGATACTGCTGCTGCTCGCGGCCACGACGGTCGCATTCATCGTCACGGGCCGCGCGACGGAGGCCGTGGAGTCGTCCGCGTGGTACGTGTTGCTGATCCTGTTCGGCGTCGAGGCCGGTGCACCGGAAAAATTTGGCGTCGGCACCACGGCGACGCTGCTGCGTGGCGTCCGGGCCGTTGCCACGGCCGCAATCGTGGCCGCCGGCATCGGGTACGTGCTCGAACGGGAATGGCTCGACGCGATCAATACCGCGCTCTGGGCCGCCGTCGTGCTGCTGCTCGAAGTGGAAGTGCGCCGGCCCGCGGCGGTTGCCCGCCGTCGGACCGTCTATGCCGCGACCGCCACGGTGCTCTACGCCGCGCTCGGCGCGCTGGTCGTGGTATGGGCTGCGCGCGGTGAGTGGCTCGATGCCGCGGATGCCTTCCTGTGGATCGCCGCCTTCGCCGTGATTGAATTCGACCTGCTGCGCGCGGCAGGACCTGCGTAGACTCGCGTGCGCCGACGGGCGCCGGGCAGCGGGGTCAGGCGTAACGGCTGCTGAACGCCTCGACAAAGCGCGGCAGATCGGCCTCCGGGAGATGATTGATGCCCGCGGCGCCCTTGCGCCCGCCGCCGCTTTCGAACTGCTGACACAGTTCGTCGGCGCCGGCCGGCCGTGTCGTGGAAGCGCGCACGCTCACGCGGTATCCCCCGGCACGCGCGACCAGGACGGCATGCGCGCGGGCCGGATGCTGTTGCGCCAGGCGGTTGCCGAATATGCCGTTCACGCGCCGGCTCCATGCCGCGTCGGGCAGCACGAACAGCGCGGATGCGCCGGATGCGAACTCGGGTTTGACGGCGTCCGCCTGGAACAGATCCTCTGCGTACGCGCTGCGCAGCACGTTGAACACGGGTTCGTCGAACATGAAATGACGCGGATCGCGGTAGCGCGAGAGCGTCTGATAGAGGTCGGCGGGATGATAGTGCAGGTCCTCCACCGAATCGCCGTACGCGTTGTAATTGATGCAGTCGCCCAGTTCATGAAGCCGCGCGAGTTCGGTCTGGTCGAGACCGAGCGGTTGCGCGGCGCGCAGCGCGGCGTCCACAAGATTGTCGCCGAACGCGGCGACGACGGCCCACAGGCGTTGCCGTCCGGACAGATACCGGTCGACCAGCAGGCTCGTGCAGACGTCCGCGGCGGTATCGATGAATGACTTGAGTCCCGCGTGCTGCGGCACGTCCCCCGCGGCGTGGTGATCGAAGTAGCGCACGCGCGCGCCGGCCGCGAGCAGACGGGTCAGGGCCGCCGTGTTGGATTTCATCGAAATGTCCAGCACGGTCAACTCGTCACCGGCCACAGCCGGCACGCGATCCAGCAGCTTGATGTCCCGCTTCACGCCGGTCACGAGCGTGCTCCCGCGCGGGTCTTCCAGGCGCAACTGATGCAGCGCGCAGATGCCGTCGGCATCGCCGTTGAAGATATCGTAAAATTGCATGGTGCTGTGCTCCGCGCGTTCGCGCGCGGCCCCATTCGCCAATGTGATCAAGGTGGATACCCTGTCGGCCGATCGTGGCGTGCTCTCCGGTCCGGGCAGAGGCCCTTCGCGCCACAGCATGCGGCTCGCGTGGGTGCTGGCCGCAGCTTACCTGCTCATCGTCGCGTATGCCAGTCTGCAGCCGTTCCGTGACTGGCGCGTGCCGCCGGGCGAACTCTGGTCGTTCATCACCGGCCCGTGGCCGCGTTACATCACGGGGCGGGACGTGCTCATCAACATACTTGCCTACGTGCCGCTCGGCTTCCTGCTGGCGGCCGGCTTCCGGTTGCGGTTTGGGCCGCGCGCCGCCGTGCTGCTCGCAGCCGCAGGCGCCGCGGCGTTCAGCCTCGGCATGGAATGCGTGCAGGTATTTCTTCCGGCGCGCATCGCCTCCAACATCGATCTGCTGACCAACGGAACCGGCGGCCTCGTCGGCGCGCTGCTCGCGCCGGTTTTTTCGCCGACGCATCTCGTCGGGGAGCGGCTGGTCGCGTGGCGCGATCGGTGGTTCGTGCGCGGCATCGTCATGGATATCGGCCTGATCGTCGTCGGACTCTGGATCCTCGCACAGCTGCACCCGACGGCACAGTTGTTCGGCAGCGGGAATCTGCGCGGCACCTTCGATCTGCCGACCTACACATTTCACACGCCGAGTCGGCTGATATCGGCGGAGGCCGCGGTCGTGCTGTTCAATTTCGTCGGTCTCGCGCTGATGGTGTCCGCGATCCTTCAGCCTGCGCGGCACCGCGTGCCGGTAGTGGGCGCGACCATCGGGCTCGCGATCGCGGTGAAAGCCGCCGCCGCAGTGCTGCTGTTCGGCGTGCCGAACCCGCTGTCCTGGCTTACCCCGGGCGTCGCGCTGGGGCTCGTGGCCGGCGTGGTGGCGCTGTTCCCGCTGCTGCGGATGCCGCGCACGGCATGCCTCGCCGGCGCGTTGATCTGCATTCTGGCCGCGGTGGCCACGATCAATCTGGCGCCGGACAACCCCTACCAGACGCTGCCGGCGCATCTGCTCACCCGCGGGCACTCGCATCTGCTGAGTTTCTCTGGCATTGCGCGCGCAATTTCGGAACTGTGGCCGCTGCTCGCGGTCGGATTTCTGGTCGCCGCGGCGGCGGGCGGCATGGGCCGGGTCGGGCACGAGCCGGAAGAAGCCGATCGACTATAATCCGCCGTTGGCGCCGTCGTGAAAATCGACGCCATCGCACGTCCAACCCGCCAGGTGCCACTTGAGTTACTACGAACGCCATGTATTTTTCTGCTGCAACCAGCGTGACGCCGGTGCACAGTGCTGCTGCAATCATGATGCCCAGTCCATGCGGCAGTATGCGAAGGACAAGGTGAAGGCGCTCAAACTGTCGGGGGAAGGCAAGGTACGCATCAATGCGGCGGGATGTCTCGATCGCTGCACCGAAGGGCCGGTGCTCGTCGTGTACCCGGAGGCGGTCTGGTACACCTACGTCGACCGGCAGGATATCGACGACATCATCAGCGAGCACCTGATGCACGGCCGTGTCGTCGAACGCCTGCGCATCTAGTACGCCGGGCCTCCCGGTCCGGCCGTGACGGCCCGCCGCATTCCCGGCCCCGACATTTCTCCGCCGTTCATGCCATCGCCCGCATCACGACCGATGCCGCCGTCCACGCTGGAAACGGTGATGATTGCAGGCACGGCGGGACGCATCGAAACCGACATCAACGACCCCGGGGCGCCGCGCCGCGGCATCGCATTGATCGCGCATCCCAACCCGGTGCAGGGCGGCACCAAGGACAACAAGGTTGTCACCACGCTCGCGAAGACGTTTTTCGGTCTCGGGTACGTGCCGGTGCGGCCGAACTTTCGCGGCGTCGGCGCGTCCGAGGGCACGCACGACGAGGGACGCGGCGAAACGGATGATCTGCTGGCGGTCGCCGACCACATGATGTCGCGATACGGTCAATTGCCGCTGCTGCTTGCCGGGTTTTCGTTCGGCGGATTCGTGCAGACCCGCGTGGCGCAGCGGATCGGCGTGGAGCGCATGGTGCTCGTCGGCCCGGCGGTCGGCCGGTTCCCCGTGGAAGACGTGCCACCGGATACGCTCGTGATACACGGCGAGGCGGACGATGTCGTGCCGCTCTCCACGGTGCTCGACTGGGCGCGTCCGCGGGAACTGCCGGTCGTCGTTTTTCCCGGCTGCGGACATTTTTTCCACGGCCGGTTGCATCAGCTCGCGCAGGTCGTCGCGCGTTATTGCGCCTGAACCGCGCCGCGCAATGTCGCATCTTCGGGTCGCAGGTCTGCGCAAATCGTACGGCGCGCGCGAGGTCGTCGCCGGCGTCGATTTCGAGTTGCGACCCGGTGAATGTTTCGGGCTGCTCGGCCCGAACGGCGCGGGAAAAACCACGACGCTGCGCCTGTGCCTCGGGCTCACGGCCCCGGATGCCGGTGAAATCGATATGCTCGGGCTGCCCGTTCCGGCGCGTAGCCGCGAGGCAAGAAACCGCATCGGCGTCGTGCCGCAGATGGACAATCTCGACCCGGACTTCACGGTGCGCGAAAACCTGCTCGTCTATGGCCGCTACTATGGGATGCGGCATCGGGACGTCGCGGCGAGAATATCGTATCTTATTGATTTTGCTGGACTTTCGTCGAGGGAAGACGAGCGCATCCAGGCGCTTTCCGGTGGCATGAAACGCCGGCTGACGCTGGCGCGCGCGCTCGTCAACGATCCGGACCTCATTTTCCTCGACGAGCCCACCACCGGCCTTGATCCGCAGGCGCGCCATCTCATCTGGGAACGACTGCGCATGTTGCTCGGACAGGGCAAGACCATATTCCTCACCACGCATTTCATGGACGAGGCCGAACGGCTCTGCAACCGGATCGCGATCATGGACCGGGGGCGCATCATCGAGTCCGGCACGCCGCGCGAACTCATCGCGAAACACATCGAGCCGCAGGTCGTCGAGGTGTACGGCGACGGCGTGCAGGCCTGGAGCGACGCGCACGGGCGCCGGCTCAGCGAGCGCTGCGAAAAGACCGGCGAAACCGTGTTCTGCTACGCGCAGGATGCCGATCCGATCGTGCACCACCTCGAACACGACAGCACGCTCCGGTACCTGCACAGGCACGCCAATCTCGAAGACGTCTTTCTGAAGCTGACCGGCCGGGAGTTGAGGGATTGATGACCGCGTTTCCCGTGTGGCGCCCGCCCGCCCTCTCCGCGCGCTGCCTCCAGGTGTGGCGGCGCAACGCGCTGGTGTGGCGCAAACTCGCGGTGCCATCGATGATCGGCAACCTGGCGGACCCCATGTTGTACATGCTGGGCCTCGGTTATGGCCTGGGGTCGATGCTGCCGGACGTGGGCGGCACGGCCTACGTGACGTTTCTCGCCGCCGGCGTCGTGTGCTCGAGCACGATGATGAGCGCGTCCTTCGAGGCGATGTACTCGGGATTCTCGCGCATGCACGTGCAGAAAACGTGGGAGGCCATACTCTACGCGCCGGTGTCGCTCGACGACATCGTGCTCGGCGAAGCGTTGTGGGCCGCGAGCAAGGCGTTTCTGTCCGGCGCCGCGGTGCTGGTCGTCGCAACGCTGCTGGGCCTCGTGGCGTCCCCGGTCGCGCTGGGCATCCTGCCGGTCATCTTTCTGAACGGGCTCGCGTTTGCGGGCATGGGGCTCATCATGACCGCGCTGTCGCCGAGTTACGATTTCTTCACGTATTTTTTCACGCTCGGCATCACGCCGATGATGCTGCTCTGCGGCGTGTTTTATCCCGTGGAACAGTTGCCGGCGGCATTGCAGGCGGTGGCCCAGGTGCTGCCGCTCACGCACGCCGTGAGTCTCGCGCGCCCGCTGCTCAACGGCGAAATTCCCGCGCAAGCGCCGTTTCATCTGCTGGCCCTGGCCGCATTCGCCGGAGTAAGCTTCTACCTCGCGCTCGTTTTCTGCCGGCGGCGGCTGTTGCAGTAGAAGCCACGGAGCCGCCGAACATCATGCTCTGGGTCAAGGCACTGCATATCTTCTTCGTGATCGGATGGTTCGCGGGCCTTTTCTATCTGCCGCGGATTTTCGTGAATCTCGCGACCGAAACGGCGCCGGCGGCGACCGCGCGGCTGCTCGTCATGGCGCGCAAGCTCTACCGGTTCATGACGCTGCTCGCCGCGCCGGCGCTCGCGTTCGGCCTGTGGCTGTGGCTGGGCTACGGCATCGGCGGCGGCTGGATGCACGCGAAACTCGCGCTGGTGGTGCTGCTCGCCGGCTATCACCACGGATGCGGCCGCCTGCTGAAAAAATTCGAGGAAAACCGCAACACGCACTCGCACGTCTGGTATCGCTGGTTCAACGAGGTTCCGGCGCTGATCCTGCTCGCCACGGTGTTTCTCGTCGTGATGAAGCCGTTCTGACATGCGCCGCGCCAGAAAACCGGTTGCGCTGCTCGCCGTCCTTGCCCTCGCGGTCGCGGCACCCGCCTGGTGCGCGAGCGCGCGCATTGTCGTGCAGGATTCTCCGCTCGCGGGCGCCCGTTACTACGACGCGAAGGCGGTGTGGGCCGACATGCGCAAAGGCGATCCGCTCACGCTGGTGCGGGAACCCGCCAACACGCACGACGCCAACGCGATCCGGGTCGAGTGGAACGGACGCATGCTGGGCTACGTGCCGCGCCGCGACAACGCCGATCTCGCGCGTCAGATGGACCGCGGCATGGCGGTGGAGGCGAAAGTGCTCGATCTCGCGGTGTCGCGCAACGGACATCACCGCATGAGTTACGAAATTTTCGTGACGCTGCAACAGCAGTAGCAGCGACACCGCGCCATGGAGAAATTCTTCGCCACCTGTCCGCGTGGACTGGAAACCGTGCTTGCCGCGGAACTCACGGCGCTTGGCGCCCGGGACGTGGCGCCGACCGACGGCGGCGCGCGGTGTGCCGGTGCGTTTTCGCTGTGTTACGAGATCAATCTGCACAGCCGCGTGGCGAGCCGTGTGCTGTGGGAAGTGGGTGCTGCGCGCTACCGCGGCGAACGGGACGTGTTCGACGCCGCGCACGCGTTGCCGTGGCCGCGCCACTTTGACGTCGGCTGCAGCATCCGGGTGGACGTCGCCGCCATCCGCAGCCCGCTCAAGAGCCTCGATTTCACGACGCTGCGCATCAAGGATGCGGTATGCGACGTGTTTCGCGCCGCCGGCGGGCGGCGCCCCGACGTGAATACGCAATCGCCGGACGTGAGGGTGCATGCGTTTCTCACGGCGGATGCGGTCACGTTTTACCTCGACACCTCGGGCGAGCCGCTGTTCAAGCGCGGCTACCGGCGCGAAGCAGGCGAGGCGCCGCTGCGTGAGAACCTGGCTGCCGGAATCCTGCGCCTTTCCGGCTGGACGCCGGAATTGCCGCTGCTCGACCCGATGTGCGGCAGCGGCACACTGCTCTGCGAGGCCGCGATGATCGCGCTCGGTATCGCGCCCGGCGCGCGCCGCGCGTTCGGATTCGAGAGGCTCGCGCCATTCGATGCGGGCGATTGGAACACGCGCCGGAACCAGGCTGCCGCCCCCAGCAAAACATCATTAAAAACAATGATTTATGGGGGTGACCGCTATGGCGACGTACTGCAGCGCGCGCGCGCCAACCTTGCCGCGCTCGGCGTCGAACATAGCGTCGCGCTGAAACAGGCCAACGTCGTCGAAATGCCGCCGCCCGCGGCAAGCGGCATCCTGGTGACGAACCCGCCCTACGGCGTGCGCATGGACGAACAGGCTGCGCTCGCCGCGTTTTACCCGCAGCTCGGTGATGCGCTGAAGAAAAAATACGCGGGCTGGACCGCCTATCTGCTCTCCGCCGACATGCGGTTGCCGAAACTGATCGGGCTCAAGGCTTCCAGGCGCACGCCGCTCTACAACGGCGCACTGGAATGCCGGCTGTTCGAATACAAGCTGATCGCGGGCAGCATGCGAAAACCGGTAACATCGGGCTGATCTGATCCGGAGCCCGAAAGGACAGTTGCAATATGAGCATCATCGCGCCGTGGTACCAACTGGGGTACGTGATTCCGCACCTCTACACCGATCTCGACGCCTACCAGTTCTATCGCGTCGCGCCCGAGGGCATGATGCTCGCGACGACGGGATTGAATCTCACGGATTACACGCTCGCCGCGGTCGAGAAAGAATTGCCCGCGCTGTGGCGCGCATTCGATCTGCTCGCGAAGAAAACCGACCGGCTGTCGCTGTCGGGCGTGCCGGTCGCCTCCGCGCTGGGCCGGACGAAAATGCGCGAGATCCTCGCCGAAGGCAGCGCCCGCACCGGTCTCGTGTGCGACACCGACCTCGAAGCGCACATCGCGACGCTGCAGCACTTCGGCGCGACCCGCGTCGCGCTCGCAACGCGCTGGCCCGGCACCGTGACGTCCGCGCTGACCCGTTATCTTGCCGAAGCCGGCATCACGGTGGTCGCCGAACGATCGCGCGCGCGCTCGCTCGATGCCAACAAGGTGTCGAGTCCGGCGGACGATCACCAGCTCGCGCTCGATCTGGGGCGCGAGGTCATGAAGGCCGCTCCCGACGCGCAGGCGTTGTTGATGCCGGGCGGACTGTGGTTCGCGATTCACGCCGTTCCGGTACTGGAGGCGGAATTCGGGAAGCCGGTGCTGCTCAACATTCTATCCACCACGTGGGCCGCCCTGCATTCCGCCGGAAGCAAGATGCTGCATCGCCCCGACCCGCGCTGGGGCAAGGTGCTCGCGAGTCTCTGAACCGCGCGACCGGCGCGAACCCGACGCTTGACCCAGAGCACGCCGCGCAACGAGGGGTCGCCCGCCAGCACGCACCGCCAGCTCTGGTCGATGGCGGGGCCCATCATTCTCGGGAATGTGTTCGTGCCGCTGCTCGGCGCCGTGGACACCGCGGTGGTCGGGCAACTCCCGCAGGCGTACTACATCGGCGCCGTTGCGATCGGCGCGATGTTGTTCAACTACATCTACCATCTGTTCAACTGCCTGCGCATGGGAACCACGGGGCCCACCGCGCAGGCGGTCGGGGCCGGCAACACCGCCGAAGTCCGGGCCATGATCGCGCGCGCCCTGCTGCTCGCGGGCGCGCTCGGCGCCACGATCATCGCGCTGCAGTTTCCCATTGTCGCCTTTGCGTTCTGGCTGATCGAAGCGAGCCCGCAGGTCGAGGCGCTCGCGCGCGAGTACTTTCTGATTCGCGTGTGGGCCATGCCGGCCGTGCTCGGGGCGTACGCCATCATGGGCTGGTACTACGGGCTTCGGCAGGTGAAGGTCCCGCTTGCGTTGCAGATCGTCATCAGCGTGCTCAATATCGGCCTCGATTTTCTGTTCGTGTTCGGATTCGGCTGGGCCGTCGCGGGCGTCGCGGCGGCCTCCCTCATCGCGTCCTACGCGGGCCTTGCGATCGGACTCTGGTGCGTCTGGGGAACTCTGCGCAAACTGCCCGACGACGGGCGGCGCAGCCGGCTGCTCGACCCCGCGCAGCTCGCGCGCATGCTGACGATCAACAGCGATATTTTCCTGCGCACGGTGTGCGTGGTGTCGGTGCTCGGCTTCTTCATGGCGAAGAGCGCGGCGCTCGGCGATGTGCCGCTCGCCGCCAATCAGGTGCTGCATCACCTGCTGATTTTCACGTCGTTCGGCCTCGACGGCATCGCGCACGCCGCGGAGGCGATACTCGGCGAATCCGTGGGTCGGCACGACCGCGACGCGTTTCGCCGCGACATGCGGGTCGTCTTTCTGTGGGCCGGCGTCGTCGGGTTCGTCAACATGCTGATTTACCTTGCGTTGGGCCACGAAATCATCGCGCTGATGACCGCGATTCCCGAAGTGCGCGCGATGGCAGCCGACTATCTCGCGTGGACCATCGTCATGCCGCTCGTGACCGTGTGGGCCTACACCTACGACGGGGTCTACCTCGCCGCGACGCGAACCCGCATCATGCGCAACACGATGATCGTCTCGTTCGCCACGTTTCTCGTCGTGCTTCACGCCCTGCTGCCGCTCGCCGGCAACACGGGACTCTGGGTCGCCATGGCGACTTTTTTCGGTGGCCGCGCGGTATTGCTACACCTGTTCCTGCCGCGGGTCCTGCGCGGAATCTGACCGGCGCGCCACGCGGTTCACCATGTCCGACGCGCGGCCGTCCAGAAAGCACTGCACGTTGGTTTCGATGATGGGCCAGGTCATCGCAAGGTTGTCGTCGCTGCTGCCGGAGCAGTGCGCGGTGATGAGCACGTTGTCGAGATCCCAGAACGGGCTGTCCCCGGGCAGTGGTTCCGTGCGGAATACGTCGAGGCCGGCGCCGGCGATGCGCTTCTGCCGCAGCGCGTCCAGAAGCGCGCGTTCGTCGCACAGGCCGCCGCGCGCGAGATTCAGCAAAAATGCCGTCGGCTTCATCGCCGCCAGCACCTTCGCATCGATCAGGCTGTCCATCCGGGGTGAATACGGCGTCAGCACGACGAGAAAGTCCGCGAGCGCCGCGGCCTGCTCGAGTTGCGGGTAGGCGTACAGGCGGTCGAAACCACTCACCGGGCGCGGCGTGCCGGTTACACCGATTACGTGCATGCCGAACGCCTTGCAGCGCGGCGCAAGCGCCTCCGCGATGAGCCCCAGTCCGGTGATGACGACGGTCTTGCCGTGGAGCCGCACCTGCGTCCAGCGCTTCCAGACATGCCGCTTCTGATTCTCGTGCATGCGCGGGTAGTCGCGCGCGAGATTCAACATGTAGAGAAAGGCCATTTCGGCCATCTGCGGGCCGTGGATGCCGCGCGTGGTCGTCAAGATCACTTCCGGCCGCAGCGTGCGGGAACCCGCGATCGCGTCGAATCCGGTCGTCATCGCATGGATCCACCGCAGTTTCGTCGCCCGCGCGAGGCGTTCGTCATTGAAGCCGTGCCCCGCGGCCATGATGACATCGGCGTCGGGGAAGCGCGCAACGGATTCCGGCAGATCCGGCGCGGTGATGATCTCCAGAGCCGGGAAACGCGCGCGCAGCCGGGGCGCGAAATAATCGGCGTCGCGATGGGCGAACAGTATGCAGGTCATGGCTCGCGTCAGTTCCCGGCTTCGCCCTTGAGTCCCGCCTGATTCACGAGCGTCGCGAACTTGGCGTACTCCAGCTTCAGAAAATCACGAAACGCTTCCGGCGTGCCGCTCGTGATGATCGAACCCACTGCCGCGTGTTTTTCCTGGATGTCGGGAAGCTGCAGAATCGCCGCGAACTCGCGGTTCAACCGGTCGATGATCGCGCGCGGCGTTCGCGCGGGCGCACCGGCGGCGGTCCACGACGAATTCTCGTAGCCCGGAACGCCCGCTTCCGCGACCGTGGGCAGTTCCGGCATCGACGGCAGGCGCTTCGCGCCGGTCGTGGCCAGTGCGCGCAACTTGCCCGACTTCACGTGCGGCAGGGTCGTGATCACCGTATTGAACATGACCTGCGTGTGGCCGCCGATCACTTCGGTCATCGCGGGCGCGGCGCCTTTGTACTGGACGCCGACGATCCGGATTTTGGCCATATGGTTGAACAACTCGGCGGACACGTGGCTGTAGCCGCCGTAGCCGCCCGACGCATAGTTGAGTTCGCCGGGCTTCCGGCGTGCCAGTGCAATCAGGTCCTGCACGGTTTTCACCGCAACCGAAGGGTGCACGACGAGCACGCCGGGGGTCGTCGCGATCTGGATGACCGGCGCGAAATCCTTCAACGTGTCGTACGGCAGCTTGCTGAAGTGCGGCGTCACGGCCCACGATCCGACGGCCGCGCTGACGATCGTGTAGCCGTCGGCAGGCGCCCGCGCGACGATCTCCATGCCGATGATGCCGCCACCACCGCCCCGGTTGTCGACGACCACGGGTTGCGAGAGGCGCTGCGACAGCTTCTCGCCCAGCATGCGCGCCTGGATGTCCGGCGTGCCGCCGGGCGGAAACGGCACGACGAGCCGGATCGCCTTGACGGGATAGCCCGTGTCCGGACCGGCGGGCCATGCGGGCGCTGCCGCGGCGATGAGCGGTAAGGCCAACAGGAGCTTCATGTCGGAATCCTCTTGGTGTCGATGGGGGTCCCGGGACGATGCGTATCCGCATGCGGCCGCGACAAAAATGCGAACGCTATCAGAAAAAGCGACGTTCGTTCCGCGTTGACCGTTCGGCGGCACAGGAATACAGTGCCCTCGCGTAACAGTTGGCACATCGGCCGAATTCGGCAAAATTGCGTTTTGACCGGACCGGGGAGAAATGCATGAAAAACGCGTCGCGCCTGCTCCTGCTGCTGCCTGCCGTGTCGTCCTGCATTGCTTCGATTGCCGTTGCCGCGGATGCGGCGAAGGACTATCCCAACCGGCCGATCCGGTTCATCGCGCCTTTTGTGGCTGGCGGCCCCAGCGACATACTGTCGCGCTTGCTCGGCCAGAAGCTTACGGAAAGCTGGGGCCAGACCGTCGTCGTCGACAATCGCGGGAGCGCCGGCGGCATCGTCGGCTTCGAGCTGGGCGCCCGGGCGGCGCCGGACGGCTACACGCTGCTTCTGGCCACTTCCTCCGGTCTGACCATCAACCCGAGCGTGTATATCAAGCTCCCGTACGATCCGTTGCGCGATTTTCAGCCCGTGACGCAAGTGACTTCGGGACCGTACCTGATGGTGGTCAACCCGTCGGTTGCGGCCAAAACCGTGCCGGAATTCATTGCGCTTGCCAAATCCCGGCCGGGACAAATCAACTTCGCGACCACCGGCACCAACAACCTACTCGCGGCGGAATTGTTCAACCACATGGCCGGGGTCAAGACGGTGGCAATCAGCTACAAAGGAACCGGGCAGGCAGTGAACGCGATTGTCGGCGGAGAGGTGCAGATGTTCATCATCAACCCGCTCGTGGGCTTGCCCCAGATCAAGGCGGGAAAATTACGCGCGCTCGGCTCCACGGGTTCGAAGCGCAGCCCCGCGATGCCCGATCTCCCGACCATCGCCGAAACGCTGCCGGGGTTCGAACAGATCGTCTGGCATAGCGTGGTGCTGCCGGCCAAGACGCCGCAACCGATCGCGGCCAAGATTTCGAAGGAACTCGTCCGCATCGTGCAGTCGCAGGAAATCCGGGATCGCTTGTCGGCACAAGGTCTCGAGTCCGTGGGCTCCACGCCCGCCGAACTTACCGCGCTCATCAAGAAAGAGATCCCGATGTACGCGAAGCTCGTGAAGCAGATCGGGTACAAGCCGCAGTAGGAATTGGGCCGGCAGCCCGTCAAGATGTCCCCAAGCGGCGGTCCTGGGGCGGTGGCCCCGCGATCGAAGGTTGCCCGGCAGGAGATTCACTTCCGGCCGGTGAAATGGATCAGCAGGGACAATACTGAAGCCGTCATCGCGATCGCGCACACGGCCGGCCAGCCGTGGAGCGCGAAAGCCATGCTGGCGAGAAACGCGCCCACGGCGTTGCCGCACCACACATGCATGCCGAACAGCGTGTTGGCGCGCGCGCGTGAATCGGGCGCCGCTGCGTTGACGAGCGTCTGATTCGCCACCATCACGGTGCGCAGTCCGCAGTCGAGCAGTATCGCGCCGGCCACCATGAACGCGATGGCGTAGGCGGCAAATCCGAACGCGATCCACGCGGCAATCATGACGCACACGCCCGTGGCCACCACCGGGACGGCGCCCGAGCGATCCATCCAGCGCCCGGCAGGTCGCGCGACCAGTATGCCCGCGGCACCGGGAATTCCCATGAACCCGGCTTCCGTCGGGCCCACGTGGTGCAGCATCGCGAGCGCGGGCGCGACGACGGCCCAGAATCCGCCGTAGCAGATGCCGAGCAAAAACTGTATCGACACCGCGCGCCGGACGCTGCCGTGCCGGCGAAAAATCGCGAAGATCGACCACAGCAATTCACGATACGGCAACTGCGTGGTGGACCGCGTGCTCGGCAACCATGCGAGCAGCGCGAGCAGCAGCGCGGCTAACGCGCCGGTGGACATGACGTAACTCCAGCGCCAGCCCAGATGCGTCGCGATCAGGCCGCCGGCGATACGCGCGAACAATATGCCGATGAACATCGCCATCAGTTGCGTGCCCACGGCGCGCCCGCGATGGTTCGGCGGCGCGATCTCGACCGCGATGGCGATGAAACTGAGACCCACCGACGAACAGATCCCCGTGACGAGGCTCGCCATCGCGAGCACCGCAATCGACGGCGCGCCCGCCATGACCGCCTGGGCAGCGGCGAGCGTCGCGACCTTGCCGACGATCAGCCAGCGCTTGTCGATGCGGTCGCCAAGCGGAACGAACAGCGCGATGCCCACCAGCATGCCGCCGAACGACAGCGTCGGAATCCAGCCCACCTCCGCCGGACTCGCGTGGAACTCGGCGGCGAGCGTCGCGAGCATCGGCGTCTGATAGTGAATGCCGCCGGATATGACGAACGCGGCAACGATCAGCAGGCCGCCGAGCGCACGGTGGTCGGACGTCGGAATTTCGGAATGCGGCAACACAAATCCTCTGCCTGCACGATACGCGGCGGCACACGTACGCAAGCGATGCTGGGTCCGGACCGCCGCCGCTTCACTGTCCGAATCGCATACGGGCGTCGACTGTAAAGTAATGATTATTAAGGTATTTTATTCAATCAGGAACGCTGCAGACCGCGCCAAATAGCGGGTACCGGCGATTCGAACCATCGTATTTTTCCGCAGTACGCTATCGGCCGGCACCGTAACGTTTCAATATGTCCTGATCGAATTTCAGGCCGAGGCCCGGCTTGTCCGGGACGGTCAACTCGCCGTTGACGGGTTGCGGCACTTCCTCGAACAATCGCGACGACCACGGCATGTATTCCACCGTGAGCCCGTTCGGCACCGCCGCGACGAGGTGCACCGAAAGTTCCGGTGCGAGGTGATTCACGATCGGCAGGTTGAACGCTTCCGCCATGCCGGCGATTTTCATCCATTGCGTGATGCCGCCCGCGCGCAGCACATCGACCATCACGATATCGACCGAGCGTGCTTCGAGCATGTGCCGGAACGGCACGATTCCGTACACGTACTCGCCCGCGGCGATCGGCGTGTGCAACGCATCCGCCACCGCGGCGAGACCCGGATAGTCGTCGTGCGCGACCACGTCTTCGAGCCAGAACAGGTGGAATTCCTCGACGCGGCTGCCGATGGAAATCGCCTGCCGCACATCCCAGCGCTGATTGATGTCGCACATGAGGTCGATCGCAGGACCGACGGCGTTGCGCACCACGCGGATGCGCTCGACTTCCTTTTCCGGGTTGGTGTCGCCCGGCAGCGCGAGTTGCGTCTTCATCTGCCGGAACCCCTTCGTCACGAGCTGGGCGGCGGCTTTTTCGACGTGCGCCAGCGGGAAGCCGCGCATCAGCGCGCCGCTCGCATAGGTCGGCACACGGTCGCGATGGCCGCCGAGCAGACGCGAGACCGGCAGGTTCAGCGCCTTGCCGCGGATGTCCCACATCGCGATGTCGATCGCCGACAGGGCCAGCGTGAAAATGCCGCCGGGGCCCGCGGAAGCGCCAGCGGCCGCCCGCAACTTCGCCGCAACCGCCTCGGTGCGCAGTGGATCCTCGCCGAGGGCAAGGCCGCCGAGCGCGTCGACCGCGCTTTTCAGCGTCGCCGACAGCGGGCCGCCGAAAAACGTGAAGCCGATGCCTTCGATTCCCTGGTCGGTGCCGAGTGTGACCGCGACAAACGTGCGCGTTGCGCCCGCCGCCTCCGGCCCGTTGGCGAGCGGCTCCTCGGCGGGCAGTTTGACGACCTGGGACTGTACGTGGGTGATTTTCATCGGCGGTGGCTCCGGCCTGTCATGGGAAGCGGCAGTTTACCCGCCCCCGGGCCACGACGGATATTGGACTGTTTAGAACCGGGTCAGCGTGCCGGCGCGCACGCCGAGCAGCCGAATGCGCCGGTCGAGCGGCACACGCTTGAGACACTCGCCGGCGGCACGCCGGATCGCGGCCGCATCCTGCGTCGGCACCTGCAGCGTGCAATCGCGCGTGACGGTCTGGAAATTGTCGTACCGCAGCTTGAGTCCGATCGTGCGACTCGCGTAGCCCTTGCGCTGCAGGTCAGCGGCCAGCCGCACGCACAATTCGGTGAACAGGCGCGACAACGTTGCGCGGTCGCCGGCCGGGTGCAGGTCGCGCTCGAACGTCGTTTCGCGGCTGATGGATTTCGGCTCGCCGTGCGTCACGATGGGCCGCTCGTCCCGGCCGTGCGCCGCCGCATGCATCCACAGGCCGATATTCCTGCCGAACCGCGCGACGAGCAGCCCGGGATCGGCGCGCGCGAGATCGCCGACCGTGCGGATGCCCAGCGCGTCGAGGCGCTCGCCCGCTTTCGGTCCGATGCCGTTGATCTTTCGAACCGGCAGCGGCCACACGCGGGCGCCCAGGTCGGCTTCACGCAACACCGTGATGCCGGCGGGCTTGTCGAGCTCGGACGCGATTTTCGACAACAGCTTGTTCGGCGTGATGCCGATCGAACACGTGAGGCCGGTCGCTTCACGCACCGCGCGCTGGATGTCGATCGCGATGGCGCGCGCGCGCGCCCAGGGGTCGGGCGCGCCGTCGGCCGCGCCGGCTGCGACGGGTGCGGTAAGGTCGATGTAGATTTCGTCGATGCCGCGGTCCTCGATCTCCGGCACGAGCGCACGCACAGCGTCCTTGAACGACCGGGAATACCGCCGGTACTGATCGAAGTCCGCCGGCAGCAGCAACGCATCGGGTGCGAGCTTTGCCGCCTTCATGAGGCCCATGCCCGAGAACACGCCGAGCGCGCGCGCTTCGTAGGTGGCGGTCGTCACGACGCCGCGGCCGGTGTATTCGCGCAGCGTCGGGAACGGCGCTTCTGCCGGCGTCGCGCCGCGACGACGTCCACCGATCACCACCGGACGCCCGCGCAGCGCCGGATGGCGCAACAGCTCCACCGACGCATAAAACGCGTCCATGTCGAGGTGGGCGATGTATCGGGCGGTCAAAACGATGGACATCTCGCGCCGGTGGGCGGATGGGCGGGCAAGATGCGGGGCCATTTTACCCGTGGATGACAGCCGGTCGTGACTGGTGTCTAATGCGGCGTTCCGATTTTTCCCGCTTACAGGTGATCGTGATGGCCGACAACACGTCCGCAGCCCGCTCCCAGCTCGCCCCGACCGGCACGCTGCGCGTGGGGCTCAATATGAGCAACTTTCTTCTGACTGCCAGGGATCCGGCGACCGGCGCGCCCAAGGGCATTGCGGCGGATCTCGGACGGGAACTTGCGCGCCGGCTGGGCGTTCCGATCGAGATCCTCCCCCACCCGAATCCCGGAGCGCTGGCGGACGCGGCGAAGACCGGCACGTGGGACGTCGGGTTTCTCGGAGCAGAACCGCAGCGCGCGAGTGAAATCGATTTTACGGCGGCCTATGTTGAAATCGAGGCGACCTACCTCGTGCCGGCCGGCTCGCCGCTCAGGACCATCGCCGATGTGGACGCGAAAGGCGTGCGGATCGCCATTTCAGGAAAAAGCGCTTACGATCTTTATCTCACGCGCGTTCTTCAGCACGCGCAACTCGTGCGCGAGCAGGGTGCGGACAACGCGTACAAGCGCTTTGTCGACGACCGGCTCGAGGCGCTCGCGGGGCTCCGGCCGCGCCTCGTCACGGACCACGAAAAGCTGCCCGGCTCCCGTATCATCGACGGGCGCTTTCAGGCCGTTCAGCAGGCGGCAGGCACGCCGAAGGGCCGCCCGGCAGGCGCGCAATACCTGCGCGAGTTCATCGAGGACGTGAAGGCGTCCGGTGTGGTCGCGCGGCTCATCGAGGCCAACAATGTGCGCGGGCTGACGATCGCGGCAAAAGCCTAGCCGCACACCGGCGACCAATGATTTTTTCAATGGAATCCGAACGCATGTCCCGACACACTCGACTGGCCGCCTTCGCTGCCACAACCGCATTGGCTGCGACGCTGCCAGCCGCGGTCGACGCGCAACCCTATCCCAACAAAATCATCCGGGTTGTGAATCCCAACCAGCCCGGCGGCAACAGCGACATCCTGTTTCGCCTGTTGTCGCCGAAAATGGGCGAAATCATGGGACAACAGCTCGTCATCGACTACCGGCCCGGCGCGGGCGGCAACATCGGCGCGGATATCGTCGCGCGCAGCGCACCGGATGGCTACACGACGCTCATCGCGGCCGCAAGCTTTCTCATCAATCCGTCCGTCATCAAGAATCTGCCGTTCGACGCGATCAGGGACTTCACGCCGCTCGGGCTGATCGTGGACATACCCGCCGCGCTGGTCATCCATCCGTCGTTGCCGGTGAAAAGCGTGAAGGAGCTTGTCGCGCTCGCGAAGAAGCGCCCGGGCGACATGTTTTTTTCGAGCTCGGGTCCCGGCGCGGTCGGCCATCTCGCAGGCGAACTCCTGAACAGCATCGCGGGCACGAAAATCGTGCATGTGCCGTACAAGGGCGCGGGCCCGTCGGTGATCGAACTGGTCGCGGGGCACGTGCAGCTCTCGTTCGTCAGCATCCCCGCCGTGGTGGGCCATGTGCAGAACCGCCGGCTCGTCATGCTCGCGCAGTGCGGCGAAAAGCGTTTTCAGTCGTTCCCGGACCTGCCGACGATGCAGGAGGCCGGCGTGCCGGGGTTCGTCGTGAGCAGCGGATTCAGTTTCCTGGGTCCCGCGCGCATGCCGGGGCCGGTCGTCGAGAAACTCAATTCGGCGCTCGCGCAGGCACTGCGTGAACCCGCGAATCGCAAGCAGCTGATCGAACGCGGCGCGGACCCGGTCGGCAGCACGCCGGCCGCGCACGCCGAGTTCATCAAGTCCGAAATCGAAAAATGGCGGCGCGTCGCGCAAAGCGCCGGCATTCGCCCCGAGTGACGCCTTGAGCGCCGCCGAACTCGACCGCAACAAGGCTATCGCGCTGCGGTTCAAGAAGAACCAGGGCACGCCGGCCATGCCGCAGGTCGAGAAGGAGGTGCTCGCGCCACACTACGATCGCGCGCGCGGCGGCAACCTGCACCTCGCGGCCAACGCGCGCGATCAGGACATGGGGCATCCCGGGCTGTACCTGCGCAAGGCGATGCCGGACCGCGTCGACGTCATCGAGAAGGTGATCGCCGACGGCGACCGCGTCGGGCTGCTGTTCCGCGTGACCGGCACGCACACCGGCACGTTTTTCGGCATTCCGCCGACGGGGCGCAAAATCGATGTGTACGAAGTCGCGCTGATACGCATCGAGAACGGCCAGATGGTCGAAGGCTGGTTCATGATGGACGAGATTGCGCTGCTGCAACAGATGGGGGCCACGCTGCCGAAGCGCAGCGACGGCAGGTTCATGGCGCCGGCGCTGCCGTCGGGCGGCGAGGACGCGGATGCATGCGTGCGGCGGCTCTCGGCACAGCCGCCCGCGACGCAGCAGGAACGCCACAAGCTCGTCGCCGCGCGCTCGCGCTCGTCGATGGCCTCCGGCTCGGATTACGCGCCGGATTACCGGCATCTGCGTTACGGCTTTCACCACCTGCGCGCCTACGGCAAGGCAAACGGGCTCGGCGACCTCGGGCTCGATACGGCTTTTCCGGACCGGCACGACCGGATCGAGGTGCTCATGGCGGAAGGCGACGAAGTCTGGATGCGCTTCAATACCAACGGCACGCACCAGGCGCCGCTGTACGGTATCGCGCCCAAAGGCACGCGAATCGGCGTATCCGTCGTGCAGATACTCAAGTTTCGCGATGGGCAGTGGGCGGAAAGCTGGACCTTTGCCGACGAATTCGGCGCGCTGCTGCAATTGGGCGAGCCGCAGATGTTGTGGGGCGACGGAAAAAAACATGTCTGAAATCAAAGTCATGGCGTCTGCTGCCTTCAAGGAGGCGTATCTCGCGCTGCTGCCGGAATTCGAACGGGCAAGCGGACACTCCGTCGTGAATCTCTGGGCGCCGAGCGTGCAAATGATGTCGCGCCTGAAGAACGGCGAGATCGTCGATATCGTGATCCTGTCGGCAAAGGCGCTCGACGAGCTGTCGCGAGTCGGAAAAATCGCCGGGTGCTTCGAACTCGCGCGATCCGGCGTCGGCGTCGCGGTGAAGGCCGGCGCTTCGAAACCGGACATTCGATCCGGTGAAGCGGTAAAGCAGGCGGTGCTCGCGGCGAAATCGATCGTGTATTCGACCGGGCCCAGCGGCGTCTATCTCAAGGGGCTGTTCGAGCGCATGGGCATCGCGGAAGCGATCGCGCATAAGGTGAAGCAGGTGCAGGGCGAGCCGGCCGGCGCGCCGGTGGCGCGCGGCGAATGTGAAATCGGCTTCCAGCAGGTATGCGAACTGCTGCCGGTACCGGGCATTGATCTTGTCGGACCATTGCCGCCCGACATCCAGGAAATCACGACCTTCTCTGCGGGGCTGCACGCGCAGGCACCGGAACCCGAGGCGGCGCGTGCACTGATCGCTTTTCTGAAATCGCCCGCCGCGGCGCCGGTAATCCGCGGGAAGGGCATGGACCCGGCCTGACCGCCGCTGCGGCACGGCACGGCCGCACCGTGTCTCATGAACAGCGCGCTCGACGATCTGGCCCCCCGCCGAGACGGTGTGACCATCCCGGTCATCTGGGTGGCGATCGCGGTCTCCGCAGCGCTGCACGCGCTCGTGATTTCGGGTTGGATGCCGTGGTTGCGGCTGACGCCGTCCGAAAAGGAAATTCCGCCTGAACTTTCGGCGCCGTTGAGCGTGCGGATTATCCCGCTGCCGGGTCCCGGAGGTCCGCCACCATCCGCGGCACCGTCGGCCCGATTGTCGACGCCCCCATCGGCGACGGCACGGCGCGCCGCACCGCCGCGGTCGGTTGCCCGGCCGCAGGCTGCGTCCCCGGTGCTCACGCAGCAGGCGCCGGCACCCGACGTCGCGAAGCCGGAGTCGACCGTCGTCGCGCCCGCGCCTTCCGCCGGCGCCGGTGATTTTGCGTCGCTCATCGAAGCGCGGCGGCGCGCGCGCGCCGAGTCGGCATCGAGCGACAGCAGTTCCGCGCCGCCCGCAACGCCGGTGGAGGACGACGCGACTCGGCGCAACCGCATCGCGATGGCCAATCTGAATCCGCAGGAGCCGATGGCGTTCGGCTACGATCCCAAGCGCAGCGGCGGTGTGTTCCAGATCGACCGCATGTCGGCGGACTATGCGGAGTTCGTATTTTTCGGCTGGCACCTGCCCGCGAAGCGCAAGATGATGCAGCGCATCGAAGTGCGCAAGGGCAGCCATCCCGACATCCGGGTCGCCGTCGTGCGGCGGATGATCGCGATCATCCGCGAATACGAAAAGGAGGATTTCCAGTGGGAATCGTACCGGCTCAACCGCACGCTCACGCTGTCGGCGCGCCCGCGCGACAATGCGGGACTGGAAGACTTCATGATGCGCGAATTCTTCGACGATCCGCGCCGGACGCGCTGACGCGCATCGCAGCTCACGCCAAGCGCGCAGTGCCTATTCGGGCGCGATTTTGAGCGGCCGCACGAGCTTGTCCCATTTCGCGATTTCGGCAACGATGCGCGCGCCGAATTGCGCG
The DNA here is from genome assembly GCA_964564295.1 of uncultured Streptomycetaceae bacterium. Taxonomy (GTDB): domain Bacteria; phylum Pseudomonadota; class Gammaproteobacteria; order Burkholderiales; family SG8-41; genus CAZMBS01. The sequence goes on along the minus strand of CAZMBS010000011.1, from coordinate 6,102 downwards.
GGGCTCGCCTCGACGGTTTCGACGCCGATCCCGAGCAGCTTTTCCCGGATGTCCGGCTGGCCGATCGCAACCTGCACGGCCGAATGCAGCCGGGCGATCGCATGTTTCGGCGTCGCGGTCGGCGCGACGATACCGTACCAGCCGCTCACCTCGTAACCCGGCAATCCGGACTCGGCAATCGTCGGCATGGCCGGCAGTGCCTGGCTGCGCCTGCCGGTGGTTACGCCCAGCCCTCGCAGCTTGCCGGTCTGCAAATGCGGGCGCGCCACCGCCACCGTCGAAAAAAACACCGCCACGCGCCCGCCGAGCAGGTCCGTGACCGCAGGTCCGCCGCCTTTGTACGGCACGTGAAGCATCTTGATGCCCGCGAGCGCCGTGAAGAGTTCCGCCGCAAGGTGCGTGAGATTGCCGATGCTTGAGGATGCGTAGGCAAGCTGTCCCGGTTTTGCTTTCGCGGCGGCAACGAGTTCCGCCGTCGTCGACACCCCCGCCGACGGATGCGCCACCAGCACGTACGCGCCATCGCCGATCAGCGACACCGCGGCGAAGTCGCGCGCCGTATCGTACGGCAGTTTCGGATAGAGGCCGGGGTTGATGGCATGCCCGGCCGCGATGATCAGCACGGTGTGCCCGTCGGGCACGGCCTTGGCCACCAGTTCGGACCCGATGATGGTGTTGCCTCCGCCCCGATTGTCGACCACGAGATTGTGTCCCAGATTCTCGGTCATTTTTTGCGACAGCAACCGCGCGACGATGTCGTTCGCGCCGCCAGGCGGATACGGCACGACGACGCGCACGGGGCGAACGGGAAACGCCTGCGCGAATACCGGATATGACGCCATCAGCGCGAATACTGCGATCAGCATGCGCATCATGGTCGCGCGATCCAAATCATGTTTCATGATGATTTTCCACGCCGGCTTTCGGCGATTTCAAACGCGGCATATCCGGCCAGCATGGCGGCGAGGAACACAAGTCCCTGCACCGACGCGGAGCCCGCGAGCACCAGCGCCGGCCCGGGGCAGATGCCCACGAGACCCCAGCCGACGCCAAAGACCAGGCTTCCGAGCACGAGCCTGCGGTCGATGGCGCTGGCTTCCGGCAACCGCACGGGCGCGCCGAGCAGCGCCTGCGAACGGCGCTTCATGACGGCAAAAGGCGCTGCGCCCACGGCGATGGCACCGGCCATGACCAGCGCGAGCGACGGATCCCACGCACCCGCGATGTCGAGGAATCCCAGTACTTTCGCCGGATTGGACATGCCGGCAACGATAAGTCCGAAGCCAAACGTAATGCCCACGATGAAAGAGACGGTCACGTACATGGCGGGTGCTTCAGACGATCCCGTGACGCACGAAGTACACGGTCGCGACTCCGGCAATCATGAACGCGGCGGTCGCGATCAGGGAGCGCGGAGACAGGCGCGAGATGCCGCAGACGCCGTGACCGCTCGTGCAGCCCGCACCGTAACGCGTGCCCAGCCCCACGATGAGCCCCGCCAGCACCAGCTGACCGTAGCCGGCGTCGAGTTGTACCGCGGGCAGCGGCGCGAAAGCACGGTATGCGAGCGGCGCCGCGAGTAGCCCCGCGACAAACGCCACTCGCCACCCGACATCACCGCGCGCAGGCCGCAGCAACCCGCCCAATATGCCGCTCACGCCCGCGATGCGCCCGTTCAGCGTGATGAACGCAGCCGCAGCGACGCCGATCAAGGCTCCGCCGATCAGCGCCGGCAGTGGTGTAAAGGCATTCCAGTCGATGGTCATTGGCGTCGCGCCGGTTTTTGACCTTGGCTTCCAGTTCCTGCCGCCCTACTCGCCGCGAATGTTGGCCACCTTGGCGACTTTGCTCCACTGCTCGCGCTCGGATTTCAGAAACGCGGTAAACTGCTCCGGCGAGCTGCCGATGCCCTCGGTGCCGTCGGTCGCGAGTCGCTGCGCAACATCCGGCAGCCGGACCGCCCGCGCGACTTCGCGCTGCAGGCGGTCGACGATCGCTCGCGGCGTTCCGCTCGGCGCCATGAGGCCGTGCCACTGAGTCACCGCGAACCCGGGCACACCGGCCTCGGTCATCGTCGGCAGGTCCGGCGCCATCTTTGCGCGCTCCATGCTCGCGACGGCCAGTGCGCGCAGCCGCTGCGCGCGCACCTGCGCGGCGACCGATCCGCCGCTCAGCAGGCTCAGGTGCACCTGGCCGGACAACATGTCGGTCAGCGCGGCGCCGACCCCCTTGTACGGCACGTGCGTGAGCCGGGTGCCGGTGGAGATCGCAAACAGTTCGCCGGCGAGATGCGCGAGCGACGCGTTGCCCGTCGACGCGAAATTGAGCTTGGTCGGGTTGGCTTTCGCGTGCGCGACGAGCTCTTTCACCGTCTTCGCAGGCACCGACGGATGCACGGTCAGGAAATACGGACTTGCAGCCGCCTGCGATACCGCGGAAAAATCCGTGAACAGGTCGTAACGCGTCTTGTTGACGATGCCGTACACCACGAGGCTCGCCGAAAGCATCATCAGCGTGTAGCCGTCACGCGGCGAAAACGCGGTGATTTCCGCCGCGATGCTGCCGCTCGCGCCCGCGCGATTGTCCACGACGACGCTTTGCCCGATGTTATCCGTCATCGGTGTCGCAACCAGTCGCGCGATGTAGTCCAACCCGCCGCCGGGACCGGATGCGACGATCATGCGCACCGGTTTGCTGGGCCATGCGGCGGCCGGCGCGCCGGTGGTCCACAATGCCGGGGGCAGGATCGCGGCCGCCGCAGCGAAGGCTCGCAGTTTCGTCGTCCTCACCTACCCTCCTCGTGGTTGTCAGGCGCCATACCCCCATGATATTACGAACCGGCGCCGGTCGGGTTGGAGGGCGCCCGCGCAATGACGAGCGGTCGAGGAGTTGCACGACACGCCCCGACTCTGCTATCTAGCCGGATCACCCCAACCCGCACAGGAGTAGACCGCAATGCTGATCGTTGACGCGCAGGTGCACATCTGGGAGAGCGGCACGCCCGTCCACATTCATCGCCAGGTGTCCTCGTATACGAAAGACGAACTGTTGCGCGATATGGACGCTGCCGGCGTGGACCGCGTGGTGCTGCACCCGCCGAGCTGGGATCCGCGCGCAAACGAGGTGGCGATCGAGGCGGCGCGGCAGCACCCGGACCGGCTCGCGGTGCTGGGATTCTTCGATGCAAGCCGCAAGGAAAGCCGCTCGCGCATCGAAACGTGGAAGGATCAGCCGGGCATGCTGGGGCTGCGGTTCGCGTTTCTGATACCCGGCACCGAAAACTGGATGACCGACGGCACGATGGACTGGCTGTGGCCGGCGGCCGAACGTGCGGGACTGCCGGTGGGTCTGCTCGTGCCTCATCGCGCCAAGGTCGTCGGCGAAGTGGCCGCGAAGCATCCCGGACTCAAGCTCCTGATCGACCACATGGGCCGTCCGCGCGGCAGCCTCGACGACGCGGGGTTCGCGGACCTGCCGGATCTGCTCGCGCTCGCGAAGTACCCGAACGTCGCGATCAAGGCGACCGGCGCGCCGAGTTATTCGAGCGCGGCATATCCGTATCGCAACATTCATCCTTACATCCGGCAGATTTTCGACGCGTTCGGGCCGACGCGCACGTTCTGGGGCACCGACGTGACGCGCATGCCGTGCACGTGGCGGCAGTGCGTGACCATGTACACCGAGGAAATGCCCTGGCTCAAGGGGCGCGATCTCGAACTCGTGATGGGCCGCGCGTTGTGCGACTGGATCGGCTGGAAGGTTCCAGGATGAACTACCGCGGTTTCGGGGAATGGATCGCTGCTGCAACCATAATTCAGGCGGCCTTCAGCCAGGCGCCATCAAGCAATAGCCAGCATTAAATGGCCGACTCGCCTGGACGCCGGCTTCACTTTGATTTCGATGTCATAGCCCAGCCGATTCAGGCAATCCATCAACTTGCGCTCCGACAGGTTGGAGAAGTCGCCACGCATCATGCCGGACACCTTGGGTTGCGTGATGCCCATGCGCTTGGCCGCCTCTTGCTGCGTCAAACCAAGCTTGCGTATCGCGCGCGTGATTTCGATCACCAGGCCCGATTTGATCTTGAGCTTGCCGGCATTCGGCAGACCCAGGTCAGCAAAGACATTACCGGAACCGGCTTCAACTTCGATGCCGTTAATGATGCGCTTTGCCATGTCGTAGCTCCTTTACCAGCGCCTCGGCAACCCTTAGCCTGGCGCGAATGATTTTCATATCTTCTTTCGGTGTTGCGATCCCTCGCTTACTCTTTTTCTGGAAGCAATGTAGAACGAATACCGCCTCCGCGAAATTTACGGTGTAGACGGCACGATACGTTCCGCCGGCATCGTCTTCGATCACCTCAAGTACGCCAGCGCCGCCAAAACCCTTAAGCACCTTCGCCGCGTCATGCTGACTACCCCTCTGCGCGAAATCCAATGCATGACCGAAGAACTTCCGCACCTTGGTGGGAAGCGCCATTAAATCCTTCTTGGCGCTCCCAACCCATTCGAGCGGCTTTTCTTTGTCGGCCACGCCGGGATTATATATGAAAAGGTATATTTCGCAAACCCGAGCGCCACGGGTCGGGCGGCGTCAATTCAGGGCCCTGCGTCGCGCAGGCCCATACGCGCCGCCTTAGTTTATTGCCTGCAGCACCAGCGCGTGCAGCAGTTGCCGGTGGTAATAACGAATCGCGCCGGGCGCGTGGGCCATGAAAACGACAGCGAGTTCTTCCGCCGGGTCGACCCAGAAGTAGGTGCCGGTGGAGCCGGCCCAGTGGAATTCGCGGGCCGAGCTCGGCATGCCGCCCATGCCGGCGCCGCGCCGCACCGCAACGCCGAGGCCAAAGCCATAACCATTGATGTTGGGATACTCGCGCAGCCGCGTCACGTCGACCGTCGGGCCGATGTGGTCCGAGGTCATGTATTCCACTGTCTTGCGTGACAGCACGCGCGCTCCGTCGAGGTTGCCGCCGTTCAGCAGCATCTGCGCGAATCGGAGGTAATCCGCCGCGGTCGATACCGCGCAACCGCCGCCGCAGTCGAACTGGTGCGGTGTGGTGCCGTCGCGCAGCGTCTGCGGCTCGCGCGTCACCGGGTCGCAGGGCATCACTTTCGCGTAGCGCTGGACCTTGCCGGGCGGCACCGTGAAGGCGGTGTCGCCCATTCCGAGCGGGCGGAATATGCGTTCGTCGAGATAGCGCGCGAGCGGCTGGCCGGCGACCGCTTCGATCGCGAGGCCGAGCACGTCGAGCCCCAGGCTGTACTCCCACGCGGATCCCGGCTGGTAGTGCAGCGGAAGCCTCGCGAGTTCGTCGAGAAATTCAGCGGCCGAGAACTTCGTCGAGGCAACGTCCGACGAGAATGGATAGCGTGCGTGCAGCGGCGTGCCGCCGCGCCCGTAACTCACGCCCGCGGTGTGCCGCATGAGATCTTCGATCGTCATCGCGCGCGCGAGCGGCACCGTCGCCCAGCCGGTGCTTTCGTCGCATTTCGGCGCGGCGACGCGCATGTTCGCGAGTTGCGGCAGATACTTCGCCACCGGCTCGTTGACCATGAGCCGGCCCTCCTCCATCAGCATCAAAGCGCCCGCGGCCACCATCGGTTTGGTCATGGAGGCGATGCTGAACATCGCGTCGAGCGGCATCGGCGCGCGCGCGGCCGGATCGAGATGGCCGAACGCCTCGAAGTACGCCAGCCTGCCGCGGCGTGCGATGGCCAGCACGGCGCCCGGCAGCGCGCCGGCGTCGATTTCGCGATTCAGCGCATCGGCGATGCGCAGCAGGCGGCGCGGCGAAAATCCCAGCGCGAGCGGTTCGTCGGCGGGCAGCGGAGCGGTCATGGCGGCCTCCCGGATCGGAATGGGCGGGAGCCGGCAGGATACCGCACCAGCCCGGGCTCGGAACCACTTGTTGCATCTTGTTGTTTTTATTCGATAAATCGACTATCATGCGCGCCTTTTGCGGTGCGGGCATGAGTATCGAAACCGAAGTCGCGCGACGGCGCACGTTCGCCATCATTTCGCATCCGGACGCGGGGAAAACCACGCTCACGGAAAAGCTGCTGCTGTGCGCGGGCGCGATCCACATCGCGGGCAGTGTGA
>CAZMBS010000010.1:0-30385 GCA_964564295.1 uncultured Streptomycetaceae bacterium | reverse complement strand
GCGCTAGCCGAAATCGCCGCGAACGTATTTTGCGCGGACCGCCCCGTCCCGGCGCGCGCGCGTTCCCGGATGGCATGCGTTTTTCAGGAATTGTCCTCGCCAATATTCATTCGGAGATACGACGAGCGGCCGCCGTCGGCGGCTATCGTGGTACCGGTGAGCATTCTCGATTCGTCCGAAGCGAGAAACACGGCGATCGCCGCAATGTCGCCGGGCTCCCCGGCCGAGTACGGATAAAGTTTCTGCGCGACCATGCGTTCGCGCGCGGCGCGGGAGGGCTTCCCGGCCAGCATGAAGTCCTTGTTCTCGTAGCGTCTGATCTGCCGCTCGGTGCGGATCGAACCCGGCGCGATGGCATTCGCGCGGATGTGGTGATCCACGTACTGCGCCGCGAGGGTTTTCGTGAACGAGATGATGCCGCCCTTGGTCGCCGCATAGGCGGGCTTCATCGACCCCATGAGCCCGAGATGCGACGTCACGTTGATGACGGCGCCGCCGCCCGCGCGCATGAGGTGCGGAATGCCGTGCCGGCAGGACAGAAACGGGTGCAGCAAATTGAGCGCGATCGTGCGGTTCCACACGTCGAGGTCCATCTCGTGCACGGGAACGTCCTCCTGCAGCGATCCGCCGGCGCAATTGAAGATGATGTCGAGCCGCCCGAAACGCGCGATCGCCGCGTCGTACGCGGCCTTCATGCTGTCGTCGCGCGTGACATCGGTTTCGACGAACAGCGCCTCGCCGCCCGCGTCCCGAATTTCGCGCTCGGCGGCCCGGCCCGCCGGCGCGTCGATGTCGAGGATCGTGACCGCGGCGCCTTCCCGCACGTAGGCCTTCGCGGTGGCCTTCGCGATACCCGCGCCGCCGCCCGTGAGCACCGCAGCCTTCCCTTGCAAACGTCCCACGTCACGCCCTCCCTGTGATTCCGGATTCTACCCGCGCGGTGCGACGGTAAGCGTGTGCGTGGAATCTGGAGGATAATGACTCGCTCATACACGACCCCATGGAGAGCCGATCATGCGCAACTGCATCATTGCGGGTGTCGCCACCGGATTGATTGTCGGGCTGCTGGTCAGCTTCGTGCTGGGCATCGTTGCGGGACTGATCGTGTTTTTCATTTCGCTGGCGATTCTTCGCGCAAGGAAAAGCGGTCGACGCAGCGAAAACTCCGACTGGTCCGAATCTTCCGGCCCGTCCGGTTCCTCCAGTTCGTCGAACTCGCCAAGCAGCGCCGCGTGGGTGGGTGCGGGCGGCGCCGTCGCCGGCGCAGGAGCGACCGCCGCCTGGGCGAGCCAGACCGATGCGTCGAACAGCGGCAGCGACAGTGGCGGAGACAGCGGCGGCGGCGGCGGTGGCGATAGCGGCGGTGGCGGTGGCGGTGGCGGAGACTGAACTCAATCCGGAATTTCCGCCGCGACGAGGCGCCCGAGGCGCCGCTGTCGCGACTTCACCCGGGGCCGGATGACCGGCGCCCAGCGCCCCAGATCGGATTTCGCTTTCCATTGCGGCGTGTCCGGCAGATCGGGGCGCGCAAGGAGATACAGCGCGGAATATACGAGCCAGCCGCGTTCGTTGGGTTCGCCGTCGCGCAACCGCACGATACCGAGCACGCCGTCGACCGTCAGCAGGTTCGGCACGTGCTCCGTGTCGTATATCTCGTTGAATTCGCGCTCGTCCCCGGGCGCGATTTCGAACGTCACCATGTAGAAATACCGCGCGCCTCCGAGCGCCGGAACGCTTTTCATCAGCGGCCCCGGGCCGGACTGCGCCGCTTCACGGGCCGCGCGCGATTTTTCACGAGCTTCTGCACGTTCCAGTTCAACGAATCCGCGACGTAGATGTTCTCTTGCCGGTCGAGCGCGAGATAGTGCGCTTCGCCGTAACGGTTGGGGCCCTTGCCCTGCCCGCCTGTCGCACCCAGCACCTTGCCGTGCAGATCGAGCTTCATGATGAGGCCCGCGTGGCCGTGCGCCATCATGATGTGCCTGCGATCGTTGCACAGCGCCAGGCCGCACGGAGTGCCCGGATGCCGGGTCTCGCGCACGTAATTGCCGTCGGCATCGAACACCTGAATGCGTTCGTTCGAGCGGTCGGCGACGTGCAGCAACCCGTCGCGATCCATGATGATCGAATGCGGCACGTTGAATTCTCCCGGTCCCGCGCCCTCGCCGCCCCAGGTCTTGATGAAACTGCCGTCGGCATCGAACTTCAGCACGCGCGATTCACCCTTGCCGTGCCCCTGCGTCACGTAAATTTCGCCGCGCGGCCCGAACGCAAGATCGTTGGGCTCGTTGAAACAACGCAGATGGCCGGCCTGGTGCCACTCGACGGCGCGCCCGGCCACGCCCAGCACCATGAGTATGCGGCCCTGCGGATTCATTTTCACCACGATGTGCGATCCGGTGTCGGTCGCCCAGATATTGCCCTGCGCGTCGAGCCGCAATCCGTGCGGGTTCGTGAATATGCCGCGCGCGAGCGATCGGAGGTAGCGGCCCTTGCCGTCGAACTCCATCAACGCGTGCTCGCTGCGGTTGAATACGAGAATGTTTCCTTTCGCCGTCACCGCAACGCCCGAGCACGGTCCGAAATTGAGACCTTCCGGCAACCGGAACACGTCCGGCACCGGCGAATATCCGAGATCCGGCACGTTGGGCGGGCGACAGTTGGCAATTTCAGCTGGGGTGGGCATCGGTGCGTCTCCGGGTTGAGCGGCGCGTACCGGCAGGCCCCGGCGCGACCGCAGTCATTCTACCGGGTTGTCGAATCCCGAACGCAAGCAGCGTGGACCGGCCCGGCAGCAATCCCGCGGCGCGTTACCGCGCTTCCGGCCCACCGGTGTTTTCGCGCACGATCTGCGGCCGGAAACTGAACACGTTCGGGTCCGCGGGGTCGATCGTCGCGCGCACCCAGTGCGACTCGGGATAACCGAAGAGTTCCACACGCGTGAAGTGTTCCACGATGCGCCCGCGGCCGGCGCCGCTCTTGTCGTCGATGATGATCGGCTTGTCCACACGAAAGTAGTGCGTGTCGCCGTGCACCAGCGCAACCGGGCGGTCGTACGCGAGCACTTCGCGCGTGAGAGCCGCGACGAACGCGGCGTAACCATCCGGCCGCTTCGGCGGCGGCGCGTAGCCGATGCCGTTGCGGCGGCGCAGCGGCCACGCGAACTCGAACTTCGGGTTGGCCTGGATGAACAGCATCAGCCCGCTGCTCTTCGTCTGTTTCGCATGCTCGAACGCTGCGCGCAGCCACGCGAGGTTTGCCGCGTTCCGCGCGGCGTGTTCGGCATCCATCTGCGGCGTGCGGGCGAGGTTGTTGTTGCTGCCGGGTAAATGCAATGTCGCGAACACGACGCCGCCCATCGACCAGCGCGCGTTTTCGCGGTACGGCGCAAACGGCGGGTCGGCGCTTTGGCGTGCGAGCGACAGCCTGCGCCGGCCCAGCGTTTCCCCGCCCTGGAAAAACACGTCGCGCAGTTTGCCCAGCCGCTCGAGCGAATCCGGGATGCCGGCCTGGTGGCAATCGGCCCATTCGTTGTCGCCGGGTGTATAAATGAACGGATGGCGCGACGCGTCGAATTCCGCGCGGCGCGCGAGGTACGTCTCGTCGAGGCACGACCCGAACACCGGCGCTCCGATATCGCCGACGTGGACCACGAAGGCAAGCGCGGCGCGATCCATGTCCGCCATGATGTTGGGAAATTGCGCGGTCGATCGCGCGTCGTAGTGCTGGTCGCCGATCAAGCCGATGTCGAATCGGCCGCCCGCATCCCCGCCGGTCGACGCACAACCGGTTACGACGATCAGCGTCCAGACCGACAGCCACGCACGCGTGATGCACTTCATGCCCGTTCTCCGGAAACAACCGGCATGGTGCCGGCACGGCTGCCCTGCCGTGGCGCCGATTGTAACGGCGGATGATGACGGCAATTCGCGCCCGGCCGCCCACTTATAAGTTATTGTTTTTGTTGATTTATTTTCATGCATGCACGATGCTCGGCAAGCCGTTGTTTCGTAAGAAACATTATAGCTATAATATTTCTATTGAAATTACCGTTCACCACGCCATGAGCACGGCACGCACGCAACCGGATGCGCGGATCGATCCCGGGCGCACGCTCGGCAAGGCGATCCTGCGCGCGGCCGGTTTGCTCGGCATGACGCAGGCAGAGCTTGCGCCCGTACTGGGTGTGAGCCCGTCGACGCTTTCGCGCATCGCGGCGGGAAGCCACGTGCTCGCGCCGGGGCAGAAAGCCTGGGAACTCGCAGCGCTGTTCGCGCGGCTCTTCCGGTCGCTCGATGCGCTCACCGGCTCGAACGCGGAGCAGGCGCGCGCGTGGCTCGATGGGCCGAACCTTGCGCTCGGCGCCGCGCCGCGCGATCTGATTCCGACTGCGGAAGGCCTGGTTCGTGTCGTCCAGTACCTGGACGCCGCGCGCGGTCGCGGCTGACGCGCACCGCGCAACCGTCAGGCTCTGGCGCGCGGTCGAGGCCCAGCACGTGGCCTCCACGCGCCGGCTCGTCGACACGCTGGACGAGCAACGCGTGCTGGAAGAGCTGATCGAAGCCGCGAAACCGCCGGTGCCGGTCGCCGCCGTCCGGCTCGACTACCTGCTGTACACGCCGTTTCGTTATCCGTCGCCGATGGGCTCGCGCTTTCGCGCGCCCACCGATCCGGGGGTCTTCTACGGCGCCGATTCGGTGCGCACGGCGTGCGCGGAACTGGGCTACTGGCGCTGGCGCTTTCTCACGGACAGTCCTGCGCTCGCCGTGCTCGGGCCCGCGCCGCAGACGATCTTCCAGGCCTCGGTCCGCGCGCTGGCGGTCGATCTCGAACGCAGGCCCTACGCGCGCGACGCCGCACTGTGGCGGCATCCCGGCGATTACACGGCCACGCAATCGTTCGCGCGTGCCGCGCGCGCGGCGTCGATCGGGCTCATCCGCTATGCTTCGGTGCGCGACCCGCAGCCCGGACGCTGCGGCGCCGTGCTCGATCCGCGCGCGTTCGCCGCGCGCTCCCCCGTCCCGCCCACGCAGACGTGGATTCTCACCGTCACACGCGACTGCGCGGTGTGGCAGCGCGGCCGCGAGGGATTCGAGTTCACGCTGCGCGACACCGCGCCCCGCCGCCGCGGCCGCGGCGACGCGGTGCCGGCGCGACGCTGATCAGGCCTTCTTCGAATCCACGTTGGCGGCGTAAGTCGTGCTCGGCAGATGCTCCTTCGGCCACAACGCGCCATCCTCGAACGGCGCGAGCGCGCGCGAGCGGCGGATGAACCCCGACTCCAGTATGGTGAGCGAGATGATTTCGACGATGCCGCGGTCGGAATACCCCGCGCCGCGCAGCGCGGCGTAATCGTCCTCCGTGGCCGGCTGGTCGAAGGCCATCTTGCGGCAAAACCGGTACACCGCCTTGTCGCCCGCCGGAATCACGGTCGAATTTTCGAAGTCGGCGAGTTCCTGAATGTCAGCATCGCTGAGCCCCAGTTGATCCTGCAGATGCACCTGCGCATTGTTGATGCAGCGCGGGCAGCCGATTTCGGACGCACAGACGAACATGATGCCGAACATGACCTTTTTCGGCACTTCCCCGGCGATTTTCTGCACGCGCTTCTGCACCCCCCACCAGAGCTTCAGCAGTTCCGGATCGTTCGCGAAGAATCCCCACGTCGGCGTGAGAAACCGGTCGCCCTTCGTCTTGCGAATGTCCTCGAAAATTTGCGCAACCTCGCCGGTCGCCTCGGCCGGCTTGACCAGGCGGATTCGCGGCGCCCTGGTCGTCGGTTTGACAGTGTCCATGGAACGCTCCTCGTTTGATGCGTCTATTTCTTCAGCAGGCTCTGGTACTTCTTCAGAATCTCGAAATTCGCGTTAAGCACCGCGCTGGTCTTCTCGGGCCCCAGCCATTCGCCATCGATCTTGTTCGCGGCGAGCCAGCCCTGATACTCCTTGTTTTCAAGGACGCGCTTGTAGGCGGCCACAAGCTTGTCGAATGCCTGCGGATGCTTTTTGCGGAAGCCCGCATGAGCCGCCATCGCGCGGATGGATCCATTGAGTATCGGCAGCCTTGCACCCGAGAATTTCAATGCCTCGTTGATCGCCGGCGCATCCCATTCGGCGGCGCGCTCGTCGCGGATCACCGCAAGCGGACGGATGTAATCGCGGATCGTTTCGCTGCCCTCGCCCTGCAGCACCGAGAAGTCGATGTGGCCGCCCGCAATCGCGGTTCGCACCGGACCGCCGCCATCGTAGGTCACGCTGCGCACCGCGTTCGCCGGCAGGCCCAGCATGTCGAGCAGCAGCATGGTGCTGATCTGGCCCGCCGAGCCGAACGTGAACCCCGTGGACAGCTTGCCGGGATTCGCCTTGATGGCATCGATCAGATCCTTCAGCGTCTTGTAGGGTTTGTCCTTGTGCACGGCGATGAGCGTGTAGTCGAGCCATTGCGCGTTGACGAACGCGAAGTCGGCGAGCGTATATTTCGCGCCCGTGATGAGTATGTTCGTCGGAATGTACGGCGTCGCGGCCGTGACGAGCAGCGTGTGGCCGTCGTCCGGCTGCTGCAGAAACCACGTTGTCCCCGCCTGCCCTCCGGCACCCGGGCGGTTGGTTACGGTCACCGGCTGGCCCAGTTCCTTCGACAGAAAGGGCGCGAGCCCGCGCGCCATGCGGTCGAGGCTGCCGGCCGCGTTGAACGGCACCAGCAGGGTGATCGGCCGGCCCGGCCATTCCGATGCCTGAACCGTTCCGGACACCGTCGGCACCAGCATCGCAATACCAAGCAAAACCGTCCATGGATTCCATCGCATCATGCGTTTTCTCCGAGCAATGCGTCAGTCTTCCCGTTGTCCCGCGATATTGCGCCCGATGGCGAATCGCCGTGCCACGAACGGCCACGCGAGCGACAGCGCAAGCAGCGCCGCGAACACGAGGGCGATCGGCCGCTCGAGCAGGTACGCCGGATCGCCGCCCGCGAGCTGCCAGGTGCGCAGCGCCTCGCCCTCGACAAGATGCGCAAGCAGCAGCCCGACGACCGTGGCCGCGACCGGATAGTCGTAGCGGCTCATCTGCCAGCCGATGATCGTGAACACGAAAAACGTGACGGGCCCCGCGATGTTACCAGTTATGGCATAGCAGCCGAAAATCGATACCGCGAAAATCGACGGCACCAGCACCCGGATCGGAGTCTTCACGATGGATCCGGCAAGATAGACGAACAGTATCCCGACCAGCATCAGCGCCATCGACTGCACGAAATTGGACACGATGATCGCATAAACCAGCGGCTTGTTCTCCGCGATGAACCGGGGTCCCCCGGTGATGTTGTGCATCGCGAAAGCGCCGAGCATGATCGCCGTCGCGCCGCCGCCGGGAATGCCCAGCGCGAGCAGGGTCGCCATCGAGCCGCCTTCCGAACTGCTGTTGGCCGATTCCGCCGCGATGACGCCGCGCGGGTCGCCGGTACCGAGCCGCTCCGGATTCGGTTCGGTGCGACGCGCCTCGGAGTACGCCAGCAGGTTTGCCACCGCGGAGCCGACGCCGGGCACCGCGCCGATCACGACTCCGATCAGGCTGCCCCGGATGAGTATGCGCGGATGGCGAAACGTCTCCCGCACACCGGCGAGGATGCGCCGCAGGCTCACGTGCCGCGCCTCGGCCGATGCGACGATGAAATCCGAGCGCATGAGCTTGAAGAGCTCCGCCGCGCAGAAAAGCCCCATCAGCGCGGGAATCTCGGGCACGCCGTCGAGCAGCAGGTCGATCCCCATGGTGCCGCGGATGTCGCCGCGCGCCGACATGCCGATCGTGCCGAGCAGCAGCCCGAACACGCCCGCAAGCAGTCCGCGCGCGTAGTGACGCCCGCGCAGCGCGGCGATCAGCGTAAGCCCCCACAGACCAACGACCAGCATTTCGGGCGACGACAGCTTCAGCACAAAGTATGCGATGGGCACGACCAGCAGCAGCAGGATCACGTACGAAAACGCCTCCGCGAACGTCGAGGCCATGAGCCCCAGCCCCAGCGCTTCGTTGTGCTCGCCGCGCTGCGCCATCGGATAGCCGTCAAACGTCGTTGCGACTGCCGCGGGCATGCCGGGAATGTTGACGAGTATCGCGGGGATCGCGCACCCGAATCCGCCGCCGGTGAATATCGACGTCAGAAAAATCATCGCCGACAGAAAATCCATGTACAGCGTGAACGGCAGGAAAATCACCATCGCCATGCCCGTCGTAAGCCCGGGAACGGCGCCGAATATCAGGCCGATCACGAGTCCGGGCACCATGACGAGCCAGGGTGTCCACGACCCGAACAACAGGCGCAACGCATCCGAGAACGCCGGAAAGTCGATCATGACGTCAGAGAATCAGCGTCGGCACCGGAACGGACAGCATGAACTTGAACGCATAGCTCATCGCCGCGGCGAAGCCTGCCGAGTAACCGGCAAGCAGCAGCGGCCGGCGCTCGCCGAGCACGTACATGCCCGCCGCCATGAACACGAATGTCGCGACGTCGAAGCCGGCACAAAGCAGGCTTGCGACGAACAGGCCGAGCAGCGCCGCGATCTGGATCCCGCGCCAGTCCCGCGTCGCGTGTTTCGGCGCGTGTTCCGGCTCCGGCGCGGCCTCGTCACCACCCGTCCGGTTGCGGTGCACGCGGATCGAACCCGCCGCGACGACCACGCACAACCCGAGCGCCAGCAGCGCCGCCGGCTGAATCAGCAGCAGGTTCTGCACGTTGGACGAAGCCGCGCGCGCGTCGAGCCAGTACCAGACGCAGAAACCGGCAATGCCCGCGACCAGCGCGAGGTGGCCCCATTCCACCACAAGCCGGACGGAACCGATTCTCATGATGCGGGGTACTGCCCGCCGAGTCGTCGGGCGCGGCGAGACGCGTCAGTCGCCACGCACGATGTCCATGATTTCACGCACGTTTTCGAGCGCGTCGAGCTTGCCTACAAGTTCGATGACGCGCGCGGCGGGCTTATCGTCCAGCACGCGCCGCGCGCACACGCCGAATTTCTTCAGCCGCTGCGCCTCGGTAAGCGGGTAGCCGACCCAGCCCGTCAGCCGGTCGACCTTTTTTTCGAGCGTGCGCCCTCCGCGCATCGTCAGCGTGACGACCACGTGCATGCGGTCAAAGTCCTTCGGTATCGCGTCATCGAAGTGAAGCGTGGTCCGGCCCAGCATCGCCACCGCATCCGGAGCGAATCGCCGGCGGTCGTCGAAGGAGTCGACCGTGATTTCGCCGTCGAGCAACGCCACGGCCGTCGCGTACTGCACGCTGAATTTTCCGTCGAGCCCGGTTTTGGGCTGCGGCCGGTTGACGTAATCGAACCGCGGAAAGCGGATATCGACGTGCTCGATGTCGGCCACGCTGAATCCCGGCTCCTCGCGCAGCGCCAGCGCGGCGTCGATCGGGCGGTGCGTGAAATAATTGCTCGGGTGCTTCTTGAAGCCGACACCCGGATCGACCATCCGGTACGGCGCGCCAAAATCCTTCACGACCCGCTCGGGCTCCGCGTTTCCGGGAAGAAATGTGTCGAAAAATCCGCCGGGGCCGAAGACATCGGCGCTGGCGGTCCACCCCATGCGCGCAAGCACGCCGCATTCCACGCCCATGCGCGCGGCATGGCCCGAATGCGACGACTTGGTCATCGAACCCGTATTGATCGACAGGCTGCCCGCGCGGCTGCCGGCCAGGCCGAACGCCATGAGCGACTGTTCGCGGTTCAGGTCCAGCATCTTCGCGGCCGCGGTGACGGCGCCGAACATGCCGGTAGTGCCGGGCTTGTGGAACCGTTGACCGTCGGCCATGCCGGTCGCCGCGAGGCGGACGCGCCCCTGCACCTCGAACGCCGCGACGATCGACTCGATGATTTTCCGCCCGCCCGTGCCGTGGTGCTCCGCCAGCGCAAGGATCGCCGGCAGCGTCGGCGACGTCGGGTGATTGAGCGGATACCAGGTGTTGTCCCAGTCGAGCGCGTGGGCCATCGTGCCGTTCGCATAGGCCGCGTTCAGCATCGAAGTCTTGAAGCCGCCCGCGACGACACTCGCCTGCGGTGCGCCGCCCATCTCCCTCACGTACTGAATGGAAAGACGCCCGACGCCGAGCGGCTCGGTGGACCCCGCGAGCATGACGGCGAGCCCGTCCAGCGTGACGTGTTTCGCCATGTCGATCGCCTGGGACGGCAGCGTGTCGTAGCGCACCGACAGCACGTGATCGACGAGCCTTCCTGTCAGCGTTTGCTGCGTCATGCCGGCATGCCTCCCTCCATCATTTTTCGCCGCGCGGCAGCTCGAAGAGGCCGTGCGGCAGGCTTTCCACGAACCGGATCGCGCCTTCCAGACTCACGACATCGGCGTATTTCGCGTGCAGGTCGCAGAGCGCGATCGCATGGCTCGCCTGCGCACGGTCGAAACAGCCCTCTTCCACCACGGCCACGCGATAGTTGTTGGAAAACGCATCGATCGCCGTCGCACGCACGCAACCGCTGGTGGTCGTGCCCGTGAGCAGCAGGCTGTCCACACCGAGGTGCACCAGAAAACTCAGCAGCGGCGTGCCGAAGAACGCACTCGGCTTGTGCTTGAAGATCACGATATCGCGCGATTGCGGCGCGATTTCCCGCACGATGGTGTAGCCGCCAAGGTCGCCGTCCTCGGTGCGGGGCTTTTCCGTCACACGCGGATTCTTCCACGCCCACGAGCCGACGTCCCAGCGGTCTTCCCGCCGCGCGCCCGTGGTGTAGATGACCGGCAGCCCGCGCGCGCGCGCCACGGCAAGCAATCTGCCGATCGCCGCGATGCCGTCCCACGCTTCCGCGCCGCACGAAGCACGCCAGCGCTTGATGGATTCGAGTATCGGTTCCGGCCGTTCGCCGCAGAAAGCATAATTGACGTCCACGACGACGACCGCAGGCCGTTTGCCGTAGCCCTGCAGCGCGCCGAAGCCCGCTGCGGCAAATACCTGCCTGTCGCGCTCGGTCAGGAACCGGTCCCAGATGCGTTCGGTCATGCGGATCGTCTTCGAATGCCGTTCAGTCCAGTTGAATCTTCGCCTGCCGGATCACGCGTGTCCACTTTTCCGTCTCGGCCCGCATGTAGTCGCCGAATTCGCGCGGCGTGCTCGTCGCCGGTTCCATGCCGAGCCTGGCGAGGCGCTGCTTCACGTCGGCCGACCGCATGACCTTTACGATCTCGGCATTGAGGCGGCCGATGACCTCGGCCCGCACGCCGGCGGGGGCGGCGATGCCGTACCACGACACCACCACGAGCTCGGACATTCCGGCTTCCGCCGCCGTCGGCACCGCAGGCAGCGCGGGTTGCCGTTCCTTCGACAGCACCGCGAGCGCCCGCAAACGGCGCGATTCGATGAACGGAATCGTCGACGGCACCGTGACCACAACCATGTCGACTTCGCCGGTCAGGATGTTGTTGAGCGCGATGCTGCCACCCTTGTACGGCACATGCACGATTTGCGCCTTCGCGAGCGTGCGGAACAGTTCGTTGCCCACGTGGTTGAACGAGCCGGTGCCGCCGGAACCGTACGTGAGCTTGTTCGGATTGGCGCGCGCCAGCTGCGCAAGTTCTTTCAGCGTACGCGCCGGCAACGAGGGATGGACCACGAGCACGTTCGGCACGGTGGCGAGCAACGTTATCGGCGCGAAGTCGCGCAGCACATCGTACTTGACGGAGCGGCTCATGACCGGCGCCACCGCATGCGAGGCGCTCAGGAGCGCCAGCGTGTGGCCGTCCGGCGCCGATTTCGCCGCGATCTCCGCCCCGATGTTTCCGCCCGCGCCGGGACGGTAATCGACGACGACCGGCTGGCCGATCGTTTCCGTCAGCGGTTCCGCGATGACGTGCGCGAGAATCTGGAACGGCCCCGTCGAGAACGGCGCGACGAGCCGGATCGTCTTCGACGGATACGGTTGCGCGGCGCTTTCGCGCACGCCGAACAGCGTTGCCGCTGCAAACGCGACCAGAAACCATGCGGCCGATCGAACACATCCCGAAACCGTCATCATGGAGCACCCGTTATCATTCACGTCGCCACCACTACCTGCTACCTGGCGAGCCCGATGTCGACCAGCACGGCCTTCATCTCGCGATAGTCCTTGTCGAGTTCCTTCGCGAACGCCGCGCTGCCGTTAAACACGTTCGACCAGTAGTTCTTTTCGAGGTCTTCCTTCCACTCGGACGCCTCGACGGCCTTGCGCAGTACGCCCTCCCAATAGGCGATCTGCTGCGGCGAAATGCCCTTGGGCGCGAATATCGCGCGCCATGCGCCGAACACGACCTTGACGCCCTGCTCGGTAAGCGTCGGAACGTCGGCCATCGCGCCGCCGAGCCGCTGCGCGCCGGTGATGGCCAGCACGCGCAACCTGCCGGCCGCGACGTGGCCCGCCACGTTGCCTGCCGCGGTCGTGATGAGGTCGATGTGGCCGCCCATCAGCTGCGGTATCGCATCGGCCGATCCCTTGTACGCGACGACCTTGAGATCGCGCGCGTTGCCGCCCACCGCCTTCATGAACAGGCCGGCGGCGATGTGGTTGTGGCTGCCGAGCAGCGGCGAAAAACCGATCGTTACCGACTTGGGGTCCTTGCGCAGGCGGTCGGCAAGATCCCGTGCGGTTTTCATCGGTGCGCCGGGCGCAATCGCGAGCACCGTGTAGTCGTCCACCAGCGATGCGATCGGCGTGAGCTCGGTGTGATGCAGCTTGCTCGCGCCGGTGATGTGGTTGGTCAACAGCGCAGGGCCCGCGACCACGAGGTAATGCGGGTCGCCCGCCTGCTGGTGCACGAAGGTATAGGCGATGCTTCCGCCCCCGCCGGACCGGTTCGTGATGCTCATCGTCGACGGCAGCAACTTGTTGGCGACCACGATGCGCTCGATGGTGCGCGCAGTCTTGTCGTTGCTGCCGCCCGGCGGGTTCGGCACCACCAGTTCGACGTTCTTCTGCGGCGCCCAGCCTTGCGCGTGCGCGAACGCGGTCGCGCACGCGAGCACCACCACCATAGCACCAGTGTATTGGATGTTCATGATCAACCCTTTGATTGTTTTGCTATTTTGCTGACTGCGCCAGTCCGAGATCGGTCAGTATCGCCCGGATCTCTCCGACCTGGTCACCGATGTACTTCAGCGTGTCGGCGCTCGAGCGATAGCCGTTCGACATCGCGTTCGACGCAAGTTCGCGGTTCCACTCCTCGCCCTGCGCAAGCTGCTTGAACGTGGCGTCCCAGTAGGCCGTCTGCGCGGCGCTGATGCCCTTGGGCGCGACGACCATGCGCCAGTTGTCGGCCACGACGGCAAGCCCGGCCTCCTTCACGGTCGGCACGCCCGCATAAATGCCGGGCAATCGTTGCGGCGACGCGATGGCGAGCGGTCGCAGCGTCCCCGCGGCAAACGGCGGCGCCAGAGACGACGCCGAATTCACGAACACGCCGACATGGCCGCCGAGCATCGCGGCGAGCGCCTCGTTGCCGCCGCCGTAAATCACGACCTTCAGCTTGCGCGCGTCGATGCCCGCCGCCCGTGCGAGCAGCGCCGTCGCGATGTGGTTCGCGCCGCCCGCGCTGCTCGATGTACCGATCGGTACCGAGCCCGGATCCTTTTTCAGCGCCTGGACCAGATCGCCGATGGTTTTCAACGGCGAGTCGGCACGCACGCCGTACCCGATGTATTCGCTGATCAGCAGCGTGATCGGCGTGAAGTCCGTGTAGGTGATCTTGCTGCGCCCGTTGATATGGTTGGTAACGAGATTGTAGGAAGTGACGAGCAGGTAATGCGGATCGCCCGCGCGCGGACCGAGATAGGCCCAGGACACTGCCCCGCCGCCCCCGGGTTTGTTGACCACGGCGACCGGCACATCGATCGCCTTCTGTTCCTGCCAGATTTTCTGGATCAGCCGCGCCGTGCGGTCCGTGCCGGTGCCCGCGCCCGAGCCCACGACGAATTCGATGCCACGCTCGGGCTTCCACGCGCCCTGCGCGCGCGCCGGGCCGGCGGCGGCAACGATCAGCGATGCGGCAATCGCCGCAGCGGCGAGGCAGGTTTTGAGATTCGGCACGGCTACAGACTCCTTGAAGATTGATGTTGTCGCAACAGCGCCGATTACTCGGCACGCAGGCCGCGATCCTTGATCACGCGGCCCCACTTTTCCAGTTCCCGCTTCAGATGCGCGCCGAATTCCTCCGGCGTGCTGGCAATCACGTCGAGCCCGAGTTCCGTGAAACGCCGTGCGTTCTCGGGAACGGCCATCGACTTGCGCAACCGCTCGTTGACGAGCCCCACCACGGCACGCGGTGTGTTCTTCGGCGCGAACACTCCCTGCCAGGTCGTGAATTCGTATCCCGGCAGCCCGGCTTCCGACACGGTAGGCAACGCGGGCACGGCGGCGGAGCGCTTGAGGCTTGTGACCGCGAGCCCGCGCAGCCGACCCGATTTGACGAAAGCCGAGGTTTCGGCGACGTTGGAAAACGCGATGCCGACTTCCCCGCTCACCGTGGCAACCAGCGCCGGCCCGCCGCCCTTGAAATGCACCGGCACCATGCTGACCTTGCCGAGAAAATTGAAGAATTCTCCCGCGATGTGCGGATTGGTTCCGGTGCCGGCCGTGCCGTAGTTGAGCGCGCCGGGCCGCGCGCGTGCGATCGCCAGCAGTTCCTTGACCGACCGGGCCGGCACCGACGGATGCACCGCGAGCAGGGAAGGCGATGCCGACACGAGGCAGACCGGCTCGAAATCGGCGATCGGATCGTACGGCACCCGCTGCTGCAGGTGCACGTTGACGACGAACGGCAGCGTGTTGACGAGCAGCGTGTAACCGTCCGGGGCGGCGCGAGCAGCGAGTTCCGTGCCGATGTTGCCCGACGCGCCGCTGCGATTGTCGACGACGACCTGCTGACCGAGGCTCTCGGTGAGCCGCGCAGCGACCAGGCGCCCGACAAGGTCCACGCTGCCGCCCGGCGGAAACGGCGAAATCAGGCGGATCGCGCGGTTCGGATATGCCTGCGCGTCCGCGCCGGTCGCGGCGCATGCCGCCGCGAAGACCAGCGCGCCGGTGAGCCAAACACGATGCGTCGCGCGCATGTTCGTGCTTTCGGGGATTGAGGAGGGACTACTTTACCCGCACTTGCCCGTGGGATAAACCGCGCCGCGCGCGTGGTTTGACACCGGCGCGTGCCGGTCTGAAAATGACCGCCCTGCGGGCTGCCCACCGCAGCCCGCCCGACCAACCCCAAGGAGACGCCCATGTCCCTGAGCGACCACAACGAACTGCAAGACCTGCTGCCCGCCGAAACCAACGCGTTCCCGTCGCCGATTCCCACGCAATTCGTGGCGAGCGACGAATTCACGCCGCCACCGCAGACCGTCAAACAGAAAATGGTCGAGGCCCGCATCAAGGAAATGGGTTCGAAACTCGCGAAACACCAGGGCATCTCGCGGCGCAAGTTTTTCAAGACTGCGGCCGGCATGGCCGCCGCTTTCGTCGCGATGAACGACGTGTACGGCCCGGTATTCGGCGTGAGCAACGCCGAAGCCGCGAGCCCGGACATGGCGAACGAGCGCGCGAAAGGCCTCGCCGACCAGTTCATCATGGACATGCACACGCACTTCCTGCGCGACGACACGCGCCTCACCAACTTCGTGCGCTCGCGCGAGGCGGTCGGGAAAGCGGGCTGGAACCCGGCGCTCGCGGGCAAGCCGCAGACCCTCGAGGATCTCAAGTTCGCGAACTATTTCAAGGAAATCTATTTCGACAGCGACACCAAGGTCGCATTGATTTCCGGCTCGGGTTCGGAGGAACCCCGCGACTGGTTTCTCACCAACGAAATGAAGATGGACGCCCGCACCAAGGTGAACAAACTCGCCGGGTCGAAGCGCATGTTCTCGCATGCGATCTTCATGCCGGGCACGCCGGGCTGGATGGACAAGGTCGACCGCGACATGGCGGAACTCAAACCCGACTCGTTCAAGGGCTACACGGTCGGCGACAACACCAACAAGAAGCTGTCGCGGCACCCCTGGCGCATGGATGACGAGAAGCTGCTGTACCCGTTCTATGAAAAGCTGGTGAAAGCCGGGCTCGTCAACGTGTGCGTGCACAAGGGCCTGTATCCGTATTCGACGACGAAAAATTTCCCGCATCTCGTCGATTATGCGGACGTGCGCGACGTGGGCAAGGCCGCAAAGGACTGGCCGCAGCTCAATTTCGTCATTTATCACTCCGGTTTCCGTTTCACGGGCGGCGAGTGGGCGAACGGCTGGGAACAGTTCGAAAAATCCGGCCGCGTCGACTGGGTGACGGACCTTGCCGAGATACCGGAGAAGTTCGGCGTGAAAAACGTCTACGGCGACCTCGGGCAGATATTCGCGCAGAGCACGCTGGCGGAACCGCGCCTGTGCGCGGCAATGCTGGGCATGCTCATCAAAGGACTCGGCGCGGATCACGTCGTATGGGGCTCGGATGCCGTCTGGACCGGCGCGCCGCAGTGGCAGATCGAGGCGTTGCGCCGTCTGGAAATACCCGAGGACATGCGCCGCAAGTACGGTTACGCGGCACTGGGCCCGGCCGACGGGCGCGTGAAGAACATGATCTTCGGCGAGAACTCCGCGCGGCTATACCGGTATGACCGTCGCGCGGAACTTGCGACCGACCGGATCGCGCTCGCGAAGGCCGACTACGAGCGCGACGGGCCGCACCGCACGAACCTGCGCTACGGCTACGTGCCGAAACCCGCCGCCTGATCGCGGCTCCGCGCCAACCCGCCCGTGCGGGCCGAACGGCCGCGCGGGCGATTTTTTGCGCCATCGTGTCGCAATGGATGAATAAATTCATGCACTTGTCTCCGCCCGGCGTTTGGTACGGGCCGTTGTTCGCCTGCGCTGTGGCAAGCCTCGCGGCGTCCGCAGGCGCCGCAGCGCCCGAGCGCGTCTACCGGGACAAGTGCGCGATCTGCCATGATGATGGCGGCGGCGGCGCGCCGCGCCTGGGCGTCAGGCCGGACTGGTCGTCGCGTCTCTCGCAGGGGCGCGCGGTCCTGCACCGGAATTCG
Source organism: uncultured Streptomycetaceae bacterium (assembly GCA_964564295.1). GTDB lineage: Bacteria > Pseudomonadota > Gammaproteobacteria > Burkholderiales > SG8-41 > CAZMBS01. The sequence continues at coordinate 13,334 of CAZMBS010000010.1, read as the reverse complement.
ATCGACGGCATTCCGGGCACCGCGATGGTCGCGCGCGGCGGCTTTCCGGAATTGACCGATGCCGAAGTCGTTGCGGCCGTGGACTACCTGCTCGCGTCAGTGGGTGTGGCGCCGGACTTGCCGCTTCCGCCGACCGGCGTGCGTGCCGCGAAAGCGGCCGGACCTGCGGCCCCGTTCCGGCCGGTCGACGACGCCACGCTGCTCCGCACCGCGCAGGCTGCGCTCGCCGGCGAGAAAGATATCGCGATGAACAGCGTGCGGATTGCGGCGAAAGACGGCGTCGTGACGCTGGCCGGCGTCGTCGAGAACGGCGATCAGATCAGGCGCGCGGGCGCGGCGGTGGCGGCGCTGCAGGGCGTGCGGCGCATCGAGAACAATCTGCAGACGAAGGGCATGTTCAACTGGGACTGAGCGCGCGGCGAAATGCGTCCCGGCATCACTTCGCGACCACACCGAGTTCCACCAGCATCCGGCGCAACAATTCCGATTCGGAATCGAGATGGCGGCGCGTTTCCGCGGCGCCGCGAAAATCCGCACCCCAGACGTTGTCCTCCTGCGCCTTGCGCCACTCTTCGCTCTGGGTCAATTTCGCGAAGGCCTGCTCCCACCACGCGATCTGCGCGCCCGAGAGTTTTCCGGGCGCCACCACACCGCGCCAGGCGTAGTACACCGCATCGATTCCCTGTTCGCGAAACGTCAGTGCGGCGGCAATCCTGCCCGGCTGACGTTCGGGCGCGCTCACGCCGAGCACGCGTATGGCCCCGGTCTGCATGTGCTGCACCACGCCTCCCGCCGTACCGACCCAGACATCCACATGGCCGCCGAGCGCGGCCGTGGTGCCCTGCCCGCCACCCGAGTAAACCACGATTTTCGCGGTTTTGGGATCGATGCCCGCCGCGCGCGCCAGCATACCGATCACGATGTGATTCTGGTTGCCGCGCGCCGGAGAAAGTCCGAAGCTCACCGAACCGGGATCCTTCTTCAGCCGGTCGAGCAGGTCCTTTGCGGAGGAGATGTTCGATGCCGCGCGCACCCACACTGCCACGTATTCCCGCATCAGTATCGCGAGGGGCGTCAGGTCCTGATAGCGCAACTGGGTGAGCCCGAGGATCTGATTGGTCACGATCGCGGTATTGAGCGTTGAAATATAGTGCGCGTCTCCGGCCTGCTGCCCCACGAAACTCCACGCGACCGTGCCGGCGCCGCCCGGTCGATTGGTCACGACGATGCCCGGCATGCCCGGCAGCGCCTGCAGCATGCGTTGCATGGCGCGCCCCTGCCGATCCGCGGCGCCTCCGGCATCGGACGACACGACGATTTCGATGTTGCGCGCGGGCTTCCACTCCTGCGCATGGACCGGATACGCGAGCATCAACGCCAGCAAGCCACATGTCGCTCGAGACGCCGCCTTGACTAAAGAGATTGATTGCATTCGTTTATTCTCCTCTACTGCTCTTCGATCCTGCGCGTGGCCACGATGCGCCTCCACTTTCGATGTCTGCCCAGGACGCCCGGACGGCCGCGATGCGCGCACGCGACCACGATCAGCGCGCGTTCCACCAGCCAGCCGCCGTCAATACCGGTACAGGATTTCCTGCAGTGCCGCGGGATCGCGCGTGCGCGTCAGTCCCAGCATCAGCAGTATGCGGGCCTTGCGCGGCAACAGGTTGTCGGCGACGATCAGCCCGCGTCCGATGAGCGCGCGCCGCGCCATGGTGCGCCCGCCGCCCGCCTGACTCGCCACGACCACGGGCACGCCGCCACGCGCGACATCCTCAAGCGCATCCATGAAAGCCGCCGTCGCGCCACCGCTGCCCATACCCGCCGCCACGACACCGGCGGCACCGGCCGCCGCCAGCGCGCGGATCGCCGTGCCGTCGACGCCGGCGTACGCCAGTGCGATGTCCACGCGCGGCAGCCCGTCGACGCGATCGACATCGAACTCGGTCGCGATGGTATGCACTTTCTCCGGCGCGCGATAAAACACCACGGAGCCATCCGAATCCGCGTAGCCGAGGTAGCCGAAGTCGCCCGACTTGAAGGTGTCGAGCCGCGACGTGTTCGTCTTCGTGACGTCGCGTGCTGCCTGTATCTGATTGTTGAGCACCACGAGCACGCCGCGACCCGCTGCCGCGGGGCTCGCGGCAACGCGGATGCCGTCGTAAAGATTGATCTCGGCGTCGTTGCTGATCGCCGTCATGGGCCGCATGGCACCGGTCACGACGACGGGCTTGCGCGATTTCACCGTCAGGTTCAGAAAGTAGGCCGTTTCCTCCAGCGCGGAAGTGCCGTGCGTGACCACGATGCCGGCGCAGCGCGGATCGTCGCGGAAAATCGCATTGATGCGACGCGCGAGGTCCACCCACCGGGCCGGCGATACCTCGCCGCCGTAGACGTTGAGGAACTGCTCGGCGCGCACCTCGGCGACCTGCGTCGCCTCCGGCACGCGCGCGAGCATCTCGTCGATGCCGTAGTGCCGGTCACCATGCCCGTAATCGATCAGGTCCGTGCGCGACGCACCGACGCACGAAATGCTGCCGCCGGTGCCGATCACGTAAACCCGCGGGCGTTCTCCTGCGCTTGTCATCGTTCGTGCCGGCGCGGACATTCGGATGTCGCGCCGCTCACTGCGGCTCGACCCTGGCGGCCTTGATGACCTTTGCCCATTTCGCGATCTCGCTGCGGATGAACGCATCGAACGATTCCGGCGAGCTGCCGGCGGGCTGCGCACCCTGTTGTTCGAACATGGTTTTGACCTCCGGTAGTTCCAGCACACGCAAGACCGACTGCTGGACGCGCACGATTATGCGCTGCGGAACGCGCGCGGGCGCGATGATGCCGTACCAGGTATCGGTTTCGAAGCCCGGGAAACCGGACTCGGCGATGGTCGGCAGTTCCGGCGCGAGCGGCGAGCGCCGCGCGCTGGAGACCGCCAGCGCGCGCACGCGATTCGCCTTCATCTGGACCGACGCAACCGGCGTCGTGGCCATCATGAGCTGCACTTCGCCGCCGAGCAGCGCGGCCATGGCGGGACCGGCTCCCTTGTACGGCACGTGCACGACGTCGATTCCGGCCGCACGCACGAAGAGTTCCGCCGAAAGATGCGACACGCCGCCGCTGCCGGACGACGAAAAATTGAGCCGGCCCGGTTGTGCTTTTGCGAGCGCGATCAATTCCTTGACCGAGCGCGCCGCAACGGAAGGATGGGTGACAAGCACGTTCGGCGCAGTCGCGACGAGCGTGACGGGCATGAAGTCGCGCACCGGATCATAGGCAAGCTTCTTGTACAGCGACACGTTGAGCGCGTGGGACATCGACACCATTTGCAGCGTATAGCCGTCGGGCACGGCTCGCGCCACGATCTCCGTGCCCAGAGTCGAGCCGGCCCCCGGGCGATTGTCGACGACGACCGTCTGCCGCCAGGCCTCGTAGAGCTTCTGCGCCACGATGCGGCCGATGATATCGGTGCCCCCGCCGGGCGCGAACCCGGTGACCATGCGCACGGGTTTTGCCGGATACGCGGCATCCGGCAACCCGTGCTCCACGTTCCGCGCCCCGCCGGACGCGGCAACGGCGCTGCCGACGGTGCATAGCAGCACGGCAATGGTACCCGCCATCGCATGAAGAACAGCAGCGTTCGGCCTCACGCCAGGCCCCTCTCGCTGAAAAAGGGAGTTCGGAGCGTGTAATCTTACCGCCGAACTCCGGGCACTTGGATACAATCGGCCACTCGCCGGAAGACATGCCAAATGAAAATCACCGCAATCGAGACGTTTGCCGTTCGCGTGCCGCTCAAGCTGACGGGCCCGGCGCCGATGATGGGCGGCCAGCCGCGCACGAGCATGGACACGTTGCTCGTGCGGGTCGACACGGACGCCGGCATCAGCGGGTGGGGCGAGGGCTTCGGTCATCGCATCTGGCCCGCGACGCGCGCGGCCATCGACGCGATGATCGCGCCGGCGTGCATCGGCGCCGATGCGTCGGACATCGCCGGCCTCATGGGGCGGCTGCAGCGGGTGTTTTACGGCGCCGGTCGCGGCGGCCCCACGTTGTACGGCCTCTCCGCCATCGACATCGCGCTGTGGGACATCGCGGGCAAGGTGGCAAACCTGCCGCTGTATCGCCTGCTCGGCGGCGGCGCGAAGACCGACCTTCCCGCCTACGCGAGCCTGCTGCATCTGCCGGGCGCGGACGCGGTCGCGTTCTACACTACGGAAGCACTCGCCCGCGGCTACCGCTACATCAAGGTGCATGAGACGCAGGTCGAGCCCATACGCGCGGCACGCGAGACCGCCGGCACAGGCTTCCCGCTCATGTGCGACTGCAATTGTCCGTGGACCGTCGACGAGGCGATCGCGACGGCGCGACGGCTGAAGGAATTCGACCTGCTGTGGCTGGAGGAGCCGGTGTTTCCTCCCGAGGATCACGAAGGGCTTGCGCGCGTGCGGCGCGAGGCTGGCGTGCCGACGGCCGCCGGCGAGAATGCGGCGACACTCACGAGTTTCCGGCAGCTTTTTGAAGCAGGCGCCCTCACATACGCGCAACCCAGCGTCGCGAAAATCGGCGGCGTCACCGAAATGATGAAGGTGATCGGCCTGGCCGACAGCTTCAACGTGCGCGTCGTACCGCATTCCGCCTACTTCGGCCCGGGTCTCATCGCGTCGATCCATTGCATCGCGGCGATGGCGCGGGAAGCACCGGTCGAACGCTTCTACTGCGACTTCGAACACCACGTCATGGGTGACGCCATCAATCCTGTCGGCGGCCGCATCGCGGTTCCGCAGAAACCGGGGCTCGGCGTCGAGCCGGACCGGCGATTCATCGACGCGCACACGATCTCCCCCGGTTGAGCTTTCGGCCCGGAGCACGCTGCCTGCCGTTCAGCGCCGCCGGTTGAGCAGCGCACCGCCGGAAAGCACCACGGCGCAGGTCCAGAAGACCGGCGCGAGCCCGACCAGCGCGGCGAAGGCGCCGAATATCGGTGGAATGAAAACGTGGGCGCCATAGCTCACAGTGAGCCGCATGCCGATCGCCTCCGCCGAACGGCCGGCCGGCGCGGCGTTGAACGCGAGCAGCATCGACAGCGGCTGGCCGCAACCGAGTCCGATGCCGATGACGAAAGAGGCCAGCGCAATCAGCCACGCGCTGGTCGTGAACGGAATCGCGACGAACCCGCACGCCGCGATGCCCATCGCCATCGCGAGCACGAATCTCTCGCCCCGCCGCTTCGTCATCGCCGGAATCGCCATGCGCACGATGAAGCCCGCGACGGCGAATGCGCCGATGACCAGCCCGATGGTCGTCGCGGAGAGCCCGATATCGCGCGCGTACACCGGCAGGTACACGTTGTAGAAATCGAGGCCGGCCATCACCGCCGCGTTGCTCAGCAACGCCATGCGCATGTTCGGCAACCGCAGCAGGTCCGCGGCGGATCCTGTTTCGCGCGCGCCATCACGCTCCCCGCCGGGCGGAATCCACCGGCGTCCCGCATGAAACGTCAGCACGCAACCGGCGACGATGCCGGCCAACACCGCGAACGCCACGGCGTAACCACGGTGATCGATCAGCAAACCCACCAGCACGGGACCGATCACAGTCGCGACCGACTCGCCCAGGCTGTAGTAGCTGTAGTTTCGCGCCCGCGTTTCCGGCCGCGCCAGCGCGCCGGCGAGATTCTGTGTCGCGACGACGAACAGCATGCTGGTAATCCCGATCAGCGGACCCGCGATGAACAGCGCCGTCAGAGACGGAAACGCGATCGGAACGCAAAACGACGCGGCAAGCCCGGCGAGCCCCGCGTACAGGAAAGCGTGATTGCCGAGCCGATCCGCGATGCGGCCCGCATGCATCGCGAACAGAAAAGGCGGCAAACCATACACGGCGAACAGCAGTCCCGTCTCGAACGGCCCGGCGCCGAGTTCCAGGGCATAGAGCGTCGTGAGCACGCGCCCGCCTTTGAGGCTCACGAACGCGACCGAGGACAGCGCTATGACGAGTACGATGCCCAAGGCGTCACGACGCAATCATTGCGCGCGGCACCAATCCATGGGCCTCCGATGCCGCCTCACTCACCCTTGATGCCCGCCGCGCGTATGACCCTGCCCCACTTTTCGAAATCGGCCTTCAGAAATGCCGTGAGATCCTCGGGCGTGCCGCCGCCGGGCTCGACCGCGTCCGGCGCGAGCCGTTTACGCATGTCCGGTGCGCGCAGGATACGGTTGAGTTCCGTGTTCAGGCGATTCACGATGGGCGCCGGCAGGTTGAGCGGACCGTAGAAACCCCACCACTGCACCGCATCAAGGCCGGTCATGCCCGCTTCTTTCATCGTGGGAATGTCGGGATCGAGCTCGATTCGTTTCGGGCCCATGATGCCGAGCGCGCGCAGGCGTCCGGCCCGCAACTGCGCGGAGATGCTGGGATAGGACACGAACAGCAGCGACACGTGGCCCGCGACGGTGTCGATCACCGCCGGCGCCGCGCCCTTGTAGGGCACGTGCAGCAGCCTCACGCCGAGGCGCTGCATGAAAAGTTCGCCGGCGAGATGCGACTGCGTGCCGGTGCCGTTCGACGCAAAACTCAGCGCCTGCGGCTTCCCGCGCGCAAGGGCGACGAGTTCTTTCACGGACTTCGCCGGCACCGACGGGTGGACGACCAGAACGTTCGGTCCGTCGCCGATGAAAATGATCGGTGTGAAGCTCTTCAACGGATCGTACGGCAGCTTGCGATTGACGTGCGGCAGTATCGACATCGCGCTCGAAGAGGCCTTCAGCAGCGTATACCCGTCGGGCGCGGCGCGCGCGGCGAATTCGGTGCCGATCGCGCCACCCGCGCCGCCGCGATTGTCCACGATGAACTGCACGCCGAAATTCTCCGTGAGCCTCGCGGTGATGTGCCGCGCCACGATGTCGGCCGCGCCGCCGGGCGGAAACGGCACGATCACGCGCACGGGCTTTTCGGGAAAGGACTGCGCGATCGCCGCCGGCGCGAACGGCACAGCGGGCAGGGTCGCGATAGTGATCACAAGCGCCGTTGGTGTCATGCGGGACATGGAGATCGTTTCCGGGACGTTCCAGTGTAGTGCTTTGCCGGGCACGGTGCGACGTCCCCGGGCAATTTCATCAACGCGCTCACGATGCAGGCGACCGGAGTGACGCCAGTGCGGCGGGCAAGGGGCGGCGCGGTCCGTCGAGCACCCAGCCGTGGTCCCGTGCCGCGCGCTCCACTTCGGCCTGCCGGGCTGCTGTCAGCGGGTGCGTGCGCAGAAATTCGACCCGCGCCGCCTCGTCTTCGCGCAGCGCCGCGAAGGCCCGGAACGTGTCCGTCGCCCCGCCCAGGTGTCCGTAAACGGCCGCGAGCGCGCGCAGAGCCTCGAGATCCGCCGCGCGCTCCTGATCGCGCCCGTACTTGAGCAGCGGCAGCGTGCCGGCGGTCTGCAGCGCGTTGCCGGCGAGTCCCTGGCCCATACCCGTCGAGGCCACCGACAACGCGAGCCCGATTGCGACGCCGCGCCCGAGGTGCGCGGCGGGATGGCGCAGCTTGGCATGCGCGATTTCGTGGGCGAGCACCATGGCGACCGCGTCTTCGCTGTCGAATTTTTCGATCAGGCCGCGGTGGAACACGATGTTGCCGCCCAGCGTCGCGAACGCATTGACGAGCCCGTCGTCGGCATAGTGCACCGTCAGCGTCATGTCCGGCGGCAGAGCCATCGCGGGAACAAGTTTCGCCGCGATGGCGCGCAATGCCAGCGCCGCATCGGCGGCGGCGGGCGTTTCCGGTTTCGAGTCAAAGTGGCGTGAAATCTGCGCCGCGAATTCGCGCTCGACACCGAACGGCAGCCGCGCGGCGATCTCCCCCGCGAAAAATCCGATCAGCGCCGCGCCCGCCGCGACGGCACCGAGCACCCCGACGACGAGCCACGCAAACTCCTTGAGCGGATGCTCCGTGTCGTAGTTGACCGTTTCGTCGGGCAGGCGGTTTTCGAGCCGCGGCTGCGCATCGGACGACGGCATGGGCAACGCGGTTCCCGGCGGGCCGATCAGCGCGAATCCGGCGCAAGCGGGCGCAACGCGGTGCCGTAGGCAAATACCTCCATGGACGGCACCCCGCCGCGTGCGCCGCCGCCGACCGTCATGGTCTCGATTTTCACATTGACGATGAGTTTGCTGCCGTCCCGGATCGCGTCCTCCTTCATGCGCAGCACCGCTTCGCGCCGCGCGCGGTCGAGCAGCGTTTCGTACATCGACATGCGTCCGCCGATGAGCGAGCGCAGACCCGCGACGAACTGCTTGAAATAATCGGAGCTGACGACGACGGACCCCGTGACCAGGCGGCAATGCTGCGGCGTGACCGGGTCCGGCGGAAACCGGGCGGCAAAAGCCAGCACATCCCGGTGGCGCCGCTCGCGTTCCCGAATGGAGACGTAATGCCTGCGCTCGTTCCAGCGTCCCACGCCGTAGCCCAGCGCGAGCAGCACCAGGAAAATGATCCAGTCGAGAAACTGCAGCGCGGCGTCCATGCCGGCTACTCCAGCACGACGGCCGTGCCGTAGGCGAGGATTTCCGCCGCGCCCATCGTGATCGAGGTCGCCTGGTAGCGCACGTTCAGCACGGCGTTCGCGCCGACCGACTGCGCCTGCGCGACCATGCGGGCCGTCGCCTCCTCTCTTGCCTCCTGCATGAGCTCGGTATAGGCCTTCAACTCGCCGCCGACGATATTCTTGAGCCCCGCAAGTATGTCCTTGCCCGCATGTTTTGCGCGTACCGTGCTGCCCTGCACGACGCCGAGGTGCGATTGCACGCGTCGTCCCGGCACGACCTCCAGATTCGACACGAGCACCGACCCCGCCAGCAGCGGATTCACCATTGCAGCCTCCTCGTCAGCAAACCTTCACACCCGGAACGCGCATCATGCCATGCCGATCGGCTCGGGCAACGGATCCCGGATTTTTCCGGGTCGCGCGCGCATGAGGTCGTGCATTTCACGACGTGCGGCGGCATGGCCCGGATCGTCGAACAGGTTGTCCATTTCGCCGGGATCGTTGGCAAGGTCGTAGAGTTCGCCCGCGCCGGATTCGAGTTCGAACGTGCATTTCCACCGCTTCGTGCGCACGGTGCGCAATTTCAGCGCGACCCCGCAGCGCGAGGCGTGCACGTGCCATTCACTGTAGGCGGCATCCCGCGTCTCGGCTTTCCCGGCGAGCAGGCCCGCCAGACTGCGGCTCTGGATGCCCTCGGGCGCCGCGACGCCCGCCGCATCGTAAAACGTCGCCGCGAGATCGAGCGTGGATACCGGCTCGCCAACAACACGATCGCGCGCGACGCCGGGTCCGCGCGCGACCAGCGTGACGCGCATCAGGTCGTCGTACGGCGTCGGTCCCTTCAGGTACAGGCCGTGGTTGCCCAGCAATTCCCCATGGTCGGTGGTGTATACGACGAGCGTGTTGTCCGCCAGCCCGCAGTCGTCGAGCGCCGCAAGGATGCGCCCGACATTGTGATCGATCAGCGAAATCATGCCGTAGTAGTTCGCGGTCATCTCCGCGAGCTGCGCATCGGTCTGGTCCGGCACGCGCGAACCCTCGGCACGGAACTTGAGCATCGCGGGATCGGAGAGCTGCGGCTTGCCTTCGAGTTGCGCCTTGTGCCACCACGGCCGGCGCTCGAAATCGCGCGTGCGGTGCCGTGGAAGCACCATGTCCTTCGGATCGTACATCCGGCTCCACGGCTCGGGGCAGTCGAACGGATGATGGGGATCGGGAAACGACACCCACGCGCAAAACGGCTCCGCCTTGCCCTGCCTCCCGCGCAGCCACGATATCGCGCGGTCGCCCACCCACGTACTCGTGTGCCAGGCGACCGGCAGCGCGGAGTTCCAGGTCTGCGCGGCCCCCGTGCCCGGGCGCGTTTCGCCTGCCCAGAGCGCGACAGCCTGCTCGTTCTCGCCGCGGCTCAGAAACCAGCGCTCGTAATGCCCCATCGCCGGGCGCTCGAGCGGACGCGTGCGATGCATGTGCCCGAGCACCGCAAGCTCGACGTGCTGAAACCCCATGTACGGACCGAACCAGAGGGGCCCGTACTGCGCCTGGCTCTTGTTGCATTCCGGAGATCCGGTCGGCGCGAACGTCGCCTTGGTGGCGAAGTGTGCCTTTCCGAGAAAAGCGGTCGCGTACCCCGCGCGCGCAAGAGTCCCCGCGAATCCGCGATCGCCGACCGCGGGATCGAGATCGACGCCGTTGTCCCATACGCCGTGCGTCAACGGCAGCATGCCCGTGAGGATCGACGCCCGCGACGGCTGGCACACGAGGTTCGGCGTGATGTTGGCGCTGAAGCGCGTGCCGGTGCGCGCGAGCGCGTCGAGGTGCGGCGTGCGTATGTCGGGATTTTCAAACCCGTTGCAGTCCGCGCGCTGCTGGTCCGACGTGATCAACAGAATATTTGTTTTCATTCAATGCCTTACTTGCCGAGCCCCAGTTCCACGAGCAGCGCGCGAAACGCGCCCGCTTCGCGCTCGAAAAACGCATGCAGTTGCGGGCCGGTCACGAAATTCGCCCGCCAGAAGTTGCGCGCAAGCTCCCTCTTCCAGGCGTCGGCATCATTGACCACTGCCAGCGCGCGTTCCCAATAGGCCACGTGCTCGCGGCGCATTCCTTTCGATCCGATCACGCCGCGCCAGTTGGTAAAGAGCGCGTCGTAGCCCTGTTCCTTCATGGTCGGCACCGATGCGAGCGCGCCGGAGAGCCTCTGCGGACCGATGACCGCCACGGCTCGCACGCGCCCCGCGGCGATGAAGGGCGGCATGTTGACCGCCGTGCCGCTCACCATGTCGATCTCGCCCGCCAGCATCGCGGTGATCGCCTCCCCAGCGGATTTGTACGGCACGAAGCGGCCCTTGCGCACGTCGATGCCCATCGACTTCCAGGCAACCGCGGCGGCCGTGTGCGAACCCGCGCCGATTCCCGGCCCGAAACCGATCGCCACCGCGCCCGGATCGGCGCGCATGCGCGTCTGCGCATCCGCCATCGACCGGATCGGGGAGTCCGCGCGCACGACGAGCACGAAGTAGTCGTCGAACATCAGCGCGAGCGGCGTCACGTCGCGGTGACTCAGGCTGTGCGCGCCGGTCACCGGGTTCGACACGAGATTGGTCGTGCCGATGGACAACGCATGTCCGTCGCCGCCGCGTTCGTTGAGGTAACTCCAGGCGATGCCGTTGCCCGCGCCGGGCTTGTTGATGACGACCACCGGCACGCCCACGGTGCGCGCATCGTCCCAGGTCTTCTGGATCAGCCGCGCGGTGAGGTCGAGACTGCCCGCGGGCGCGGACGGCGACACGAACGCGACCGGGCGCGTCGGCTTCCACCCCTGCGCGTGCGCCGTGCACGACAGGGCAAATGCCATCGCGAGGAGCCCGCCCCGCGCGATCCTAGCGCCTGCGCAACATCCGGCCGGCGAGCGTGCCATTGTAATTTCCCTCCTCGATCGTTATTTTTCCGTTGACGAGCACGTAACGCATGCCCGCCGACAGAACGGACGGATCCAGGTACGTCGCGCGGTCGGCGATCGTCTCCGGATCGAACACGGCCACGTCGGCGAACCACCCTACACGTATCTGTCCGCGCTCGGCAAGCCCGAACGCTTCCGCCGTGAGCGACGTGCCCGACCGGATCGCGGCCGGCAGCGGAAGCACCTTGCGGTTGTACACGTATTCGCGGATCTTGCGCGGGAACGTTCCGAACGTGCGCGGGTGGCCGAACGAGCCGTCGGAACCGGTCATGACCCAGTCCTCGCGCATGAAGTTCTCGATGTCGGATTCGCTCATGTTGAACGAGATGATCTGCACGAGTTCGGCGCGCCGGATGATGTCGAGCGCCGTTTCGACGGGCGACTTGCCGGACTCCTGCGCGGCATCCGCGAGCGTCCTGCCGGCAAGATCGGGCGGAACCGTCCCGGCCTTCCGGAACAGGATCGCACCGGGCCCGCCGCGAACCTTCAGCGCCCGCTCCATGTCCGCGACGAGCTTCGCGCGGACCGCCGGCTCGTCCATGCGGCGCAGCATCTCGGCGCGGCCGCCGGCCTGCGCCCACGGCGGCACCAGCGCCGCGTGGAAACTGGTCGCCGACGCGATGTAGGGATACTGGTTCGCGTACACCGCGACGCCGTCGGCGCGCGCGCGATTCACGAGTTCGATGACCATCGCGCTCGCGCCCCACACGTCCGAGCCCAGCGCCTTCACGTGCGAAATATGCACGGGCAGCCCGGCTTCGCGGCCGATGCGGATGGCCTCCTCGACGGACCCGAGCAACCCGATTCCCGCCGAGCTCTCGGAACGCATGTGCGTGTCGTACACGCCGCCGTACTCCGCCACGACACGCGCGAGTTCGATGATTTCCGCGGTTTTCGCGAAGATGCCCGGCGCGTAAAACAGTCCCGTCGACAATCCGAACGCGCCTTCCTCCATCGCCTGCCGCACGCGGACCTGCATCGCGTCGAGCTCGCCGGCAGTCGGCTCGGCGTTGCGCATGCCCATGACGGCGCGGCGCACGGTGCCATGGCCCACGAACAGCGCGACGTTGGTGCCGATGCCGCGCCGCTGCCATTCCGCCATGGTGCCGGCGATGGGCCAGGGGCCGTCGCCGTCGTTGCCGGTGAATATCGTGGTCACGCCCTGGTACAGATACGGCTGATTGTGGCCGAGCCTCGGATTGCGCAGTTCGCGATCGGCATGGGTGTGCGGATCGATGAATCCGGGAATGACGATGAGCCCTTTCGCATCGAGCGTGCGTGTGGCCGCGATCCGGCGCTGCGCCGCGTCGCCGACAAACACGATCCGGTCCCCGCGAACGCCGACGTCCGCGCGTCGCGCATCCGACCCCGTGCCGTCGATGACGTCGCCGCCCCGGATCAGCACGTCGACCTGCAATTCCAGCGCGCTCGCGCACGGAAGGAACGGCGCGACGGCGAGCCACACCATGGTCAGAACCGCGGCCGGACCCCTACGCATCTTCGCCTATCCCGATGATTGTGATACGGATTCTTGCTGACACACGGTTTCAGCGATCATGATACACGACCGGGCCGCGCGCTTTGCGGCACAATGTCGTCTCGCCAAATTCACGGAGTGCCGCATGACGCCACCGGCCACACCCAACATCGTATTCGTGCTCGCCGACAACCTCGGCTGGGGCGAACTCGGCTGCTACGGCGGCGGCGTGCTGCGCGGCGCGCCCACACCGCGCATCGACCGGCTCGCCGCGGAGGGATTGCGGCTCACCAACTTCAATGTCGAAAGCGACTGCGTGCCCACGCGCGCGGCGCTGATGACGGGACGGCACCCGATCC
>CAZMBS010000009.1:0-31986 GCA_964564295.1 uncultured Streptomycetaceae bacterium | reverse complement strand
CCGGACCGGTTTCGCGTAGCGGCACGCGAACTCGATCATGGTCGCGAACTGTTCGTCGCGTTTCGATCCGCGGCCGACATTGCCGGGATTGATGCGCAATTTGGCGAGCGCTTCGGCGCACGCCGGATGCTGGGTGAGAAGCCGGTGGCCATTGAAGTGGAAGTCGCCGACGAGCGGAGCGTTGATGCCCAGGCGGTCCAGCGCGTCGCGGATCTTCGGCACCGCGGCAGCAGCCTCTGCGTTGTTGACCGTGACGCGCACCACTTCCGAACCCGCCCGGGCAAGCGCCGCCACCTGCGCCACCGTGGCCGGCACATCGGCCGTATCCGTGTTGGTCATCGACTGCACCATGATCGGCGCATCCCCCCCGACGGCGACATGGCCGATCGTCACCCGGGTGCGCCGGCCGCGTGAAACGGGCCCGTATTGCGGAAGACAGTTCATGTTACGTATCAATTGAGTGTCAGTCTCGCGACATCGACCTTGGTGTGCCGCGTCAGATCGACGGCCCGGTCGCGAAACGTGAGCCGCACACCCCGCGCGTTGCCGATCACGACCGACAGCGGCGGCACGCCATCCACCTGCTGCACGCTGCCGGCGGCATTAAGCTGTGAAAATATGACATTCCCGTTGCGATCCCGGACGTCGACCCAGGACTCCCTGTCGAACGTCATCTGTATGCGCGCCTCGCCGGGCTTCACCAGTTGTTCGAAACCCTGCAGAACCGCGCCACTCTTTTCGGCAACGGCCGCCGGTTCCGCCGCAACCGGTGCCTGCGCATTGGCAACGACAACGGTATCCGGCGTGTCCTGCCTCGCGCCGGCCGCAGCGTCAGCCGGCGCCGTGACCATGACGGCCGTGGCGGGCGGCTGATCGGCTATCGCGATCGGCGCCGCCGCAGAACTCGCGGGCAGCGTCGTCACAGGCTGCGGTGCGTCGTCGTAACCGAACTCGTACACCGCGACCGCCGCGACAAGAGCCGCCACCGAGACCGCACCGAACTTCCAGCCGTGACGCCGCGGCTGCTCCGGAAAAGGCACCGCCGCTTCCGCCGGCCTGCCGGCGGCAAATTCCGCCGTCTCGACATTCCGCGCCGGTGGAAGCAGGAGTTCCGGATCGACCTTGAGCAGGCGCGCATAGTTGCGGATGAAGCCCCGGACGAATACCGGTCCGGGCAGCTGTTCGTGCGCATCCGCTTCGAGCGCGGTCACCTGCGACGCTGAAAGTTTCAGCTGCCGTGCCACGTCGGAGACTTCCAGATTCTGTGCCCGGCGCGCGGCGGACAGCACGGCACCCGGACTCGGTGCCGCGGCGACCGCGGCCGAAGCCCCTTCGTCGTTCATTCGAACTGCCCGGCCTCCAGAGCCCGGGTCTCTCGCGACTGCGGAAAGTTCCGGCGCAGCTGCTGCGCATAACTCGATTCCGCGGGCGTGTCGCCCAGCTTGCGCGACACGCGCAAGCCCAGCCACAGCGTTTCCGGCCCCGGATTCGCCACCAGCTTGAAAAACTGCGCAAGCTGCGCGCGCGCCGCCGCAGTATCCCCCCGCGCGAACGCGATATCCGCGAGCTGGTACATCGCAATCGGGAGGTTCGGGCGCGTCTTGAGCGCAAGTTGAAAATAATCCTGCGCACCCGTGAGGTCGCCCCGGCGCCGCGAGCAGACGCCGGCGTTGATGTAGGAACGTTCCGGCGTCTGGTACAGCGGATTGCGCAGCGCCGCGAGGAAGTGCCGGATGGCCTCTTCTTCGCGCTTGCGGTCGCACAGAAACGAGCCGTAATTGTTGTTGGCGTCTGAATCCACGGGATTGATTTTCAGCGCGCGGTCGAAATTCTGCTCGGCCAGCCGGTCTTCCTTGAGCCGGGCGTATACGATCGCCAGCACGTTGAATGCCGGACCGTAGTTGGGGTCCGCGCGAGTCGCAACCAACGCCTCATCGAGCGCGACGTTCAGGTTCCCGATCTCGAAATAACTCGCCGCCAGCTCGGTATGCAGTCGCGCGCGCGCGCGCTGCTCGGTTTCGCTCGCCCCTGCGCTGCCGTCCGATACGAGACCCTGCTCGGCCGGCGGCGCCGCGCAGGCCGCCAGCAGAACCAGCAACGGCAGTACGAGTCGCAGCGCCATCAAGCAGCCTCCAGTCGATTGCCCGCACCGTTTCCCGACTCCCGTCGCGCGCGCCGGCGCGTACGGTCCCGAACCTGCCCCGCCAGCTGGCCGCATGCGGCATCGATGTCGTCGCCACGGGTCTTGCGCGTCGTCGTGATGAGTCCGGCCCGCAGCAGCACGTCGCGAAACCGCGCGACCGCGTCGGCATCGGAGCGGACGTAGCCCGAATCGGGAAACGGGTTGAACGGAATCAGGTTCACCTTGCACGGCACGCCCTGCAGCGTCCGCACGAGTTCGCGCGCCTGCGCCACGCTGTCGTTCACGCCGGCCAGCATCACGTACTCGAACATCACGAAATCGCGCGGCGATTTGTCGATGTACCGCACGCAGGCCGCCAGCAGTTCGCGGATCGGGTACTTGCGGTTGATCGGCACCAGTGTGTTGCGCAGCGCGTCGTTCGGCGCGTGCAGCGATACCGCGAGCGCGACCGGGCACGCATCGCGCAGGCAGTCGATCGCGGGCACGAGGCCCGATGTCGACAGAGTGACCCGTCTGCGCGACAACCCGTAGGCATGGTCATCCAGCATCAGGCGCATCGCCGCGACCACGTTGTCGAAGTTCGCCAGCGGCTCGCCCATGCCCATCATCACCACGTTGGAGATCGGGCGCTCGTTGCCCGGACCGCGGGCCAGCAAACGGTTCGCGAGCCACAACTGGCCGATGATCTCCGCAACCGTGAGATTGCGGTTGAATCCCTGCCGTCCGGTCGAGCAGAACGAACACTCCAGCGCGCACCCGGCCTGCGAGGACACGCACAGCGTGCCGCGGTTGGTCTCCGGGATGAACACGGTTTCGACGGCGTTGCCCGTGCCTACGTCCAGCAGCCACTTGCGCGTGCCGTCGGCGGCGGTCGAGTCCTTGATGACCGGCGGCGGCACGATGGTCGCCTCCTGCGCGAGCCGCTCGCGAAACGCCTTCGACATGTCGGTCATCGCCGCGATGTCATCAACGCCGCTCTGGTGTATCCAGCGGGTGATCTGCCGCGCGCGAAACGGTTTCTCACCCCGTTGCGCGCAAAACGCGGCGAGTTCCCCGCCAGACAGTCCGAGCAGATTGACCATGGTCCCCGTTCACCGCGCGTGGATGTCCAGGCCCGGGAAGAAATAGCCGATCTCGATCGCGGCATTGGCCGCGGAATCCGAGCCATGGACCGCGTTCGCGTCGATGCTCTGAGCGAAATCGGCGCGGATGGTTCCCTTCTCGGCCTTTTTCGGGTCGGTGGCTCCCATCAGGTCACGATTCTTCTGGATCGCGTTTTCGCCTTCCAGCACCTGAATCATGACCGGACCCGAAATCATGAAATCGACCAGATCCTTGAAAAAGGGGCGTGACTTGTGCACTGCATAAAAGCCCTCCGCCTGCTCCCTGGAAAGGTGCAACATGTGCGCCGCGATGATCCGAAGCCCCGCGCCCTCGAAGCGCGAGTAAATCTGACCGATGACGTTCTTCGCCACTGCATCCGGCTTGACGATGGACAGCGTACGTTCCACGGACATAAAAAATTCCCTGCTTTCCTGTTTTGGCTTAACTTGCAAGGATAACATGCCCAAGCCGGGGAATAAAGATGATTCAAGCAAAATCAATCGGTTAGCACCGAATGATCGCGTCGCAACGGCTACGGCCGACCGGCTACGCGGCAGTTCGGCGCGCCTGATATTGCTGCCAGAAATAGATGGGTAAGCCGACCGCAACCCCGACGAGGTCTGTAATCGTACCGGGATGAATCAGGCACAGCGCGGCACCGAACAGCAACACGCGCAGCGGTATCACCAGTCGCCCGCCGAACCAGCCTTCGGTGGCGCCCGCAAGCATCCAAACGCCGACGGCGCCCGTGACTGCCGCCTGCAGAATGTCGGTCCAGTCGCCCTTCCACAACAGCACCGGGCTGTAAAAGAACATGAAAGGCACGATGAAGGTGGCGAGCCCCATTTTCAGCGCGACCCACGATGTCTTCCATGGATCGGCATTGCACATGCCGGCCGCGGCGAACGAGGCCAGCGCGACCGGCGGCGTGATCGCGGAGATGACGGCAAAATAAAATATGAACATGTGCGCGACGAGCGGCGGCACGCCGATTTTTGTCAGCCCGGGCGCGATAACTGCGGCAGCGATTGCGTAGGCCGCCGTTGTCGGCATGCCCATACCCAGCACCAGCGCCACAAAGGCGGCAAAAAACATCGCGAGCAGCCGGTTCGCGCCGGCAATCGCCAGGATCAGTTCGGAAAATCGCCCGCCGATGCCGGTCAACGCGACCACACCGACGATAATGCCGGCGCAGGCGCAGACCGCCACGAGTTGAACGGTATCGCGCGCCGCCAGGTTGAGCCCTTCGATGATGCGTCGCGGACCCACGCGGTTGGCGCTGTTGAGCCAGCTCACGACGATTGCAGCGATGATACCGAGCCCGCCGGCGCGAAACGGGGAATAGCCGGAAATCAGCGCCCAGACCAGAACCACGATGGGCGAAAACAGGTACAGCCGCTTGAACATCGCGCCCAGCGCCGGCAATTCGCTGCGCGGAAGGCCCTTCAGCCCCAGCCGCACCGCGTGATAATCGACGTGAACCCAGCACGCGGTGTAAAACAGCAGCGCGGGAAGCACGGCCGCCAGTGCGATCTCGCCGTACGGGATTCCGGTGATTTCCGCCATCAGGAACGCGCCTGCGCCCAGCACGGGCGGGGTAATCTGGCCACCGGTGGACGATGTGGCCTCGATCGCCGCAGCCGTCTGTCGGTCGTAGCCGACCTTGCGCATCAGCGGAATGGTAACCATGCCCGACGCCACGACGTTCGCCACTGCCGAACCCGAAATCGTGCCGAACAGCGCGCCCGACGCAACGCAGGCTTTGGCCGGTCCGCCGCGCGCCCACCCGAACATCGCATTGCAAAGGTCGTTGATGTAATCGCCGACCTTCGACACCTGCAGAAACGCCGCGAAACAGACGAACAGAATGATGTACGACGACGACACCTGCGTCGTCACGCCGAAAATGCCGTACTCGCTGTAGATATAGGTGAAAAAGCGGTCGACCGCAAAACCCTTGTGCTCCAGCACGCCCGGCATCCACTGACCGACAAACGAGTAGACGATGAACACGCCGGCGATGATCGGCAGGGCCAGCCCGGCCGAGCGGCGCGTGAACTCCAGCACCAGCAGTGTGCCCACGGTGCCGGACACCACGTCACCGGTGGTGAACTGCGCGCCCGCCCGAAACAGCAATCCGTCGAGTTCGATTACGACGTAGACCGCGCACGCGACCGACGCGAGCACCAGCACCCAGTCGTACCACGGCACGCCGGTCCCGCGCGCACGGCTTCCCGCCGAATACAGGATGAACCCGATCGCGGCGCCCCAGCCCACGTGTATCGAGCGAAAGAGCAGCGGCTCCAGCGAGTAGACATTCAGTACGTAGAGGTGAAACAGCGTGAATCCCACGCACAGCACGCCCAGCAGGATGCCCTCCCACCGGCGCAGCAAGCGCTTGTTGCCGCCGAATTCCTCATCGGCGACAGGCGGCTTGATCCCGTCCGCGACGGCTGGCGCGCTCAATCAACCCCTCTTCCGGGAATCAATTACCGCACCGGGCTCCGGCGCACGGTGCGGCAGACGTGACGAATGCAATCAGCCTTTGTATTCGGGCGGAATGAGATGCTTCGGGACGGTAATGCCTTTTTCCCGGAAGTACCGAATGGCGCCGGAATGAAACGGCAGAAAACCGTTGCGATTCCAGTTTGCGAGAAGGGTTTCCTTGGATGCCGCATGCCCCTTGATCATCTGCGCGTTGTTTTCGAGCACCGCCTTCACGACCGCGTAAACCAGATCCTCGGCGACGTCCTTGTTGGCAATCGCAAAATTGTAGAGGCCTATCGTCGGGTGATCCTGGGTCAGGCTCTTATACGTACCCTTGGGGATGACGGAGTCCGACAATTCCGGCAAAGCCGCCTTGAGCTTCTTGATCTCGTCGGGGGAAAACGTGAAAAACCGGACCTTGTTCGTCGTTTCCAGTTCGGAATACACCGGAATCGGCACGCCGGCACAAAACGGAAACGCATCGATCAGGCCGTCCTGCAGTCCCGAACCCATATCCGAAGCCTGGCCGTTCTGTATGGTCGTATTGATTCCGAGTATCTTGAAAAACATCGGGAAATAGGTGCCGCAGGTGCCGGCGCGCGGACCGATGCCCGACTTTTTCCCTGCAAGATCCGCCACGGACTTGATCGGGCTTTTCTCCAGTACGACAAAATGAAACGGCGTGTCGTACATCGGGAACATCGCGCGTATGTTTCGGTACTGCTTGTTCTGCGTCCAGGCCGCCTTGCCTTCCCAGGCCTGCAGCGCTATACCCATGGTCGTCATGCCGAAATCGACCTGTTTCGATTCGGTCAGAATGATGTTCTGGTTCGGGCCCTGTGTCTGCTGCGTGCTGATGTTGGTGCCCAGTTTCTCGTTCACCAGACTCGCCCAGACCTGCCCGTACACAAAATAGAGTCCCCCGACCGATGCAGTGCCCAGCGTGAGGTTCTTCGGCCAGGCGGGATTGGGTTTCGGCTGCGCCAGAGCAACGGCTGAAACGGCCAGCCCCAGCACTGCGCCCGCGACGAATTTCAATAGCGACGACCGTGGCATGTTATCTCCTCGCAGGTTGAAGAATGGCGCGCGGCCCGCCGGACTTGCCTGTTCCCGGGCGCGGCGCGGACGGACCCAGAGTAACAAAGGCTGTCTGAGTTGGCAACGCGGGCCGCAGCTACTTGGGCTTCCATTCCGGAACCACGGCCCGCTCGCCGGCACGCGCCTGGAACGCCTCGTCGATGCCGATACCCGGCACGCAAACGAGCCGCTCCCCGCAGTAGATGAACGGCAGGCGTTCGCGATGCCACGGCGGAACACGCGCCTCCTGCAGAAGGTTCCTGACGCTGCGCGTGGGACGCCCTGCGTCCGGCCGCATCCGCTCGCCACCGCTGCGTGGCCGTATCGTGACCGCGCCGGTCGCGATACGATCCAGGCTCAGGCCGGCGCCGCGTGCGCGACGCATCGTCAGCACGCCGCCGAGTCCCGGCAACGCCAGCGTCGATTCACCCTGCCAGGCGGCGCGCCAGGGCGTGGTCTGCAACGCGATGCGCGGCACGACATGCAACAGCCCGCTGAACCGGCGCAACTCGTGCGGCCCGAACGCAACCACGACGCGCGCATCGTCTTTCGCGAGCATCGCCTGGCGCAGCGCCTCCTCCAGGCGCTCGGCGCCTGGCACGTCGACGCCGTGGCGGGACAGGAAAGACAGCAACAGATTCTTCGCGCGCGCGCGCGGCACCTGCCGCAGGCTCGCAACGGGTAGTGCGTCCGCCGCCGCGCCGTCCATGGCGGCGAGTTCGTCCAGCAACGCCGCGGCTTCCGCCTGGTGGCGCGCGGCACGCGCAAGCGTTTCGCGGCAGGCCGGAATCCGGGCAGCGATTCCCGGCACGATCTCGTTGCGCAGAAAGTTTCGCAGGTAGCGCGAATCCCGGTTGCTGTCGTCCTCCACCCATGCGAGCCGGTGGCGGCGCGCGTAGCGCTCGATTTCGGCGCGGGGCGTATCGAGCAGCGGCCGCAACACGCTTGCCGTTCCGCCTCGCGCCGCGCGGGACGGCATGCGACGCGCCAACGGCATCGCCGCGAGACCGCGCACGCCTGCTCCGCGCAAGAGATTCAGCAACACCGTTTCCGCCTGATCGTCGCGGTTGTGCGCGAGCACGACGTGTTCGGCGCTGCCACAGAGCAGCGCCGCATAACGCGCCTCGCGCGCGGCTGCCTCGGTGCTGTTGCCGTGCGCGACGCGCACCTTGCGGCTGCGAAACGGAATGTCGCGCTCCCGGCAAATTTTGCGGCAGAAAGCCTCCCACTTCCCCGCGTGGGGACTCAACTGATGGTTGACGTGCATTGCAGCGAGATGAAAGCCCGATCGTCCGCGGGCACGATCGAGCAGGTCCAGCAGCACCATGGAATCCACGCCGCCAGAGAATCCCACCAGCAACCGGTCTCCCGGAACGACAATCGCCCGCAGAGTCGCGGTCAGCCGCGCGGCAATGTCGGCCGTGGCCGGCCTACTTGTTTTCGACTTCCTTGAACCTGCCATGGCCGATGACCTTCTGAAAGCGCGATTCAAGAAGGTCGTTGACCGGCCTGTCGCGCAACTGCCGCCAGGCGTCCTGCAGCGCCTTGCGGAGGTTTTGCACCATGGCATCCGTGTCGCGATGCGCGCCGCCCGGCGGCTCGGCGACGATCTTGTCGATCAGGCCCAGCGATTTCAGGCGTGTTGCCGTGATTCCCAGCGTCTCGGCCGCCTCCGCCGCATGCTCGGCGCTTTTCCAGAGTATCGACGCGCAGCCTTCCGGAGAAATTACCGAGTAGGTGGAATATTGCAGCATCAACGTCACATCGCCGACGGCGATCGCCAGTGCACCGCCGGAGCCGCCCTCCCCGATCACGGTGCAGACGATCGGCACCTTCAGTTCCGCCATGACGTAGAGGTTGCGGCCGATCGCCTCCGATTGCCCGCGCTCCTCGGCACCGACTCCCGGATAAGCGCCCGGCGTGTCGATGAACGTGAACACCGGGCACTGGAATTTCTCCGCGAGTTTCATGAGCCGCAACGCCTTGCGATAGCCCTCCGGCTTCGGCATGCCGAAATTGCGGTGTATTTTTTCCTTGGTGTCGCGGCCTTTCTGATGCCCGATCACGACGCACGGATCACCGCCGAAGCGCGCGAGCCCGCCGACGATGGCCGGATCGTCCGCGAACGAACGGTCGCCGTGCAATTCCTCGAAATCAGTGAATATCGCGCCGATGTAATCCAGCGCGTACGGCCGCTGCGGGTGCCGCGCCACCTGCGCGATCTGCCACGCGGAAAGCTTCCCGTATATCTCCTTGGTCAGCGCCTGGATCTTTTTCTGCAGGCGCCCGATCTCCTCCGAGATGTCGACGGCCGAGTCCTCCTGCGTGAATCGCAGTTCCTCGATTTTTGCCTCGAGTTCCGCAACCGGCTGCTCGAAGTCCAGAAATGTCGTTTTCATCCGCGAGAATGATACCGCAGAACTCCGCGGGATCCCGTCTTCGGCACGGCACCGGCCGCGGTGGACTCGCGGTGAATTAGTACCACCCTACATCGTTGCCGCGCGGATCGCTGGCGGCCTGCGCGGTCCCGGTGCGCCGGTCCCGGAATACGGCCTGCATGTTTCCCCAGCGGCGACCGGTGGTCTGCAACCGATGGCCTTTCGACTCGAGCGCGGCACGCCACTCGGCGGAATGGCTTTCCGGTTCGACTTCAACCCGGTCGGGCCACCACTGGTGATGGTAGCGTGGCATCGCGACGAGTCCCGGCAGGTCGACTTCCGGCGCGCGCAGATACTCCAGGATTGCGAGCAGAACCTGGCTCACGATGCGGGATCCGCCGGGCGCTCCGAGCACCAGCACGCCCTTGTCGTCTTCGACGAACGTGGGCGTCATGCTCGACAGCGGCCGTTTGCCGGGCGCGATGGCGTTGGCCGCGCCGCCGCGCAGCCGGAACGAATTGGGCAGATCTTCGCGCAGCGAAAAATCGTCCATCTCGTTGTTGAGCAGCACGCCGGTATCGCCGGCCACGATGCCGTTGCCGAAGATGAGGTTGACGGTAAGCGTGGCCGCCACGCGATTTCCATCGGCGTCGACTACCGACAGATGCGTCGTGTTGCCGCTCTCCACGCGGGCCGCCGCCACGGCGTCGAGCGATTCGCTCGCGCTCGCCGCGTTGCGGTCGATGGTGCTCCCGCGCTGCGCAATGTACGCGCGGTCGAGCAGTCGTGACACCGGCACCGGCACATGGTCACTGTCGCCCAGATGGCGTGCACGGTCCTGGAAAGCCCGTCGCAGCGTTTCCACCACCAGATGCGCGGCATCGGGCTCGCCGGCCGGCCCGACGCCGAAGGCTTCCAGCATGCCCAGCGACTGCGCGAGCAGTATGCCGCCCGCCGACGGCAGGCTGGCCGACGTGATGCGCGCGCCGCGGTAGCTGAATCGCACCGGCTCGCGCTCGATCGGGCGATATCCGCTCAGGTCGTCGACGTGCCAGACACCGCCGTTGGCATTGACGGCACGCACCAGCGCCTGCGCGACCGGCCCGCGATAAAACCCGTCGAACCCGTCCCGGGCCAGCCGCTCGAGCGTTTGCGCGAGTTCCGGCTGGCGCAGCCGGTCACCTGCCTCGGGCACGCGCCCCGCCGGCAGAAAAATGCGTGCTGCATTGACGTCCCGGCGCAACACGCGTTCGCGCAGCTTGGCGATGCGCACGAATCTCGGATCGACGTCAAAGCCTTCCTGCGCAAGCCGTATTGCGGGCGCGAGCAGCGTCGCGAGCGGCTGCGACCCGTAGCGCTGCGCCACATGCACGAGCGCCGCCGGCATTCCCGGTATGCCGGCCGCCGTGCCGCCCGCCGTGGTCGCATTCGCAATGGGGCGGCCCGCACTGTCGAAATAGTGCTCGCGCCGGATGCCGGACGGCGCGGTTTCGCGCCCGTCGACCATGACCT
Organism: uncultured Streptomycetaceae bacterium; assembly: GCA_964564295.1. Classification (GTDB taxonomy): domain Bacteria; phylum Pseudomonadota; class Gammaproteobacteria; order Burkholderiales; family SG8-41; genus CAZMBS01. The sequence goes on along the minus strand of CAZMBS010000009.1, from coordinate 21,285 downwards.
CGTGGCGATCGCGCGCACGATGCAGCAGGAAGAACCCGCCCCCACCCAACCCTGACGAATACGGCTCGACCACGGCCAGCGCCGCGGCGACCGCTACCGCCGCGTCAAACGCATTGCCGCCGCCATCGAGTATCTGCATCCCGGCGGCGGTCGCAAGCGGATGCGCCGACGCGATCGCCGCGCGCGACGGCACGGGTTGCGCGGCATGCGCCCAGCCGGCGATGCCGATGAACAGCGCACACCACCAGATCCGGCTTCGCAGCGTCATGGCCTGGCGACCGGCCGCCAGCGCGTCTCGCCCCATTGCGCGAGCGGCACGATGACCGGCGGCACGCCGTTTTCGAAAAACCATGAATCCACCGCCCATTGCACGCCGCTGCCGATTTCGACGATAACCGCAGTCGTGTGCGGCATGCCGAAAAGGAAAAATCCGCGCGTCGCGGGGTCATCAATCCGGTGATGCACGACGAGTCCGCCTCCAATCAGCAGTTTGAGGTAGGTCGTGGAATTGGTGGACTCGTCGATGCAGTCCATCTGGTACGCCCAGTCGGTTCCGCTCGCATTTTCCGCACGGTCGTCCGACGTGCCGGTCATCTCCCCCACCACGACTTCGAAGCGCCCGATCGCCACACCGATCTGCGCCCGCTCTTGCACTGCCGTACGTGCGCGCACGCCGAAAGGCTCGGTGATCCACAGCCATTGCCGCGGCGTGAGGCCCAACTGCGATACCAGCCTGCAGGTGAAACCGTGGCAGACGGAGAACGCTTCCGGTCGTGGATACTGGATGATGTCGTCGTGCACGAAAACCTGTGCCTGCAAGCTCATCGGCAGGAACAGAATCGCGCTGAGCCATCCGCACAGTCGCGGTCTGATACGGCGCGCGCACGCACTAAGGGCGCAGGTGCCGGGCGAAAAACGCATCGGCGCGCTTGAGCGTGTCGCCGAGCGCAGCGCGGTTGGGCTCATGGCTCTGCTTGGTCTTGCCGGGATCGTCGTAGGAATGGTGCGCGCCCTCGTAGAGCGCGAATTCGATGTCCACCCCGCGCCCGCGCGCCGCATTCACGAACTGCCGGCAAATGTCCGGAGATACCTCGTCATCCTCCGACGCGGCGGTCAGAAACAACGGGGCGTACGGCTTGTAGTCGCCCTCGCGCTCCTGGGTCCGGCAACTCGGATATTGCGCGATGGCCGCGCGAAAGCCGGTTGTCGGCGCCGGCTGCTTGATCCCGGGCGGATTCTGCGCCATGGCCGAAAGCACGGACATGCCGCCGTTTGACCAGCCCTGCAGGCCGATGCGGTCGGCGACGACGTCGCCGCGCGAACGCAGATAATCGAGCGCCCCGTATGCATCGAGCGGGCGGACGAACTGTTCGCTCACTTCGGCGGGACGAGTGCGGTAGGAATGCTTCGGGAATCCGTCCGGATAGCCGCGCGGCCCGAAGCTGTCGACATGCAACGCCAGATAACCGCGCGATGCCCAGTACTCGCCCCACATCCGGTGGCGCTGCGTCAGGGACTCCGCCGTGTACACGCCGCGCCGCAACGACGAATATGGACCGGCGCGCCCGTGCAACATGACGATCGCGGGGTGGGGCCCAGTCCCTGAAGGCTTGAACAGATAGCCCGTCAGTTGCGTTTTGCCGTCACCGCTGCGGAACTGCACGGTGTCCGGGACCTGCGCATTGCTGCCCGCGCCCAAAGCCAGCAATACGAGCAGCAGCAGGGCGGATATCGTATTTTTATTCATAAATACAATAACTTATAATACATTTTCTAACGCGCCGGCACCGCGACCGGCTTCAGAAATTTCAGCGTCATGCGGTCGCTCTCGCCGATTTCCATGTACTTGTCCCGGTCGGAGCCGGCACGACGCAGCATCGGCGGCAGCGACCATACGCCGTTAGGATGATCCTTGGTGTCCTTCGGATTCGCATTGATTTCCGATTTCTCGACGAAACGAAACCCGGCCTTTTCCGCGAGCTGTATCACGTACGCCTCCGTCATGTAACCGGTCTTGATCATTTGCTCGACCGGCGTGTCGGGGCGCGCGCGATGCTCGACCACGCCGAGCGTGCCGCCGGGTTTCAGCGCGTCGTAAAAGGCCTTGAACGCAACGGCGTCCGCGTTCGCGGCGGTCCAGTTATGCACGTTTCGAAACGTCAGCACGAGATCCGCGCTGCCCGGCGGGGCGATGGCCACGTGGTCGGGCACCCCGAAAGACGTGACGACCGGCTTGCCGTACACGTCCGGCTGTTTCGCGAGCATGTCCTCGAAACGCTCGCGCGACTCGCGCTGCCACGCGGCGAGCTTGGGATTTTCGATCGCTGCGTGCGCGAGATACAACCGGCCTTTCTCACGCAGCACCGGCGCAATGATTTCGGTGTACCACCCGGCGGCCGGCGAAATTTCCACGACCGTCATGTCAGGCCTCAGGCCGAAAAAGAGCAGCGTCTGCTTCGGGTTGCGATACCGGTCCCGTCCAATGTTGCCGCGCGAACGGTGCTGCCCGGCCATGGCCTGATCGATCAGCGCCCCGGTATCCTGCGCGAGCGCCGGCGCCGGATCCGCCGCGAGCATTCCCAGCGCCAACGCGACCACTGCGCACCACGCCGTCATGTGTCTTCTCCTGTTGCACGGTCGCCTCCGCGAAAAATGCCGCATAATGGACGCCGTCGACCACAAATGGTACTGCATTTGTCCGCGTTACCCCAATCCGGACGACTTTGGCGCGGCGCGTGGATTCTGCTTGCCGTGGGCTGTGCGCTGCCCGTGGGCACGCGGACGTATCAGGAACTGGTATCCGCCGCCCAGACTGCACGCGAACACCTGATCGTGCAGCTTCGACTGTGGGAAGCACATCCGGAATACAACGGCACCCCGGAAAACTGGACCCGGTTCGCCTCGAGACTGCTGACGGATCGCCAGCTCATGCTGCGCGTGCGGGCGCGCCATCCGGACATTGCCGAGCAGATCGAACTCGACTACCGGCGCGACCTCACGTTGCGACAGTTGGAAATAGCCGCCTCCGGAGTCGCCCTCTGGGCAGGCCCCCTCGGATTGCTCTATCTCGCGGGCTGGTACGTGGTGCGGCGCAAGCCGAAACCGCCGCCGGAAAAACCACAACCTGCAAGTGTTTCCGATCCGCGATACCGGCCGTGATCCGCGCCGGGCGCCGATAACCGGTGCCGTCAGGCGGGCGGACGCGCGCCGCGGTCCCGGGCATCGAGTCCGATCAGCCATCCGCCGCTCACAAGCATCGCGGCGTTCATCCAGAATACCGGTGACATGCCCAATGCCGTGCCGAGCGTTCCGAACACGAGCGGCATCACGACCTCGATCGACTTGTTGACGGTCTGACGCAGACCCATGGCCTCACCGGAGCGGCCTGCCGGTGCCCGGTTGTACGCGAGCGTCATCGACAGCGGCGCGCCGGCGCCCAGTCCCAGCCCGAGCAGAAACGACATGCCGGCGAGCAGCGCAAAACTCGACACCAGCGGAAACATCGTGCAAATGCCTGCGGCGGCGAGCAGCGAAACGCTGAGCAGCCGTTCCTCGCTCATGCGCTTCACGATCCACGGCATCGCACCGCGCACCAGCAGCAGCGCGATGCCGTAGGCGCCCATGACGAGCCCGATCTGGGAAGCCTTGAGCCCGATTGAGTGCGCGTAGATCGGCAGGAAAAAGTTGAACAGCTCCTGTCCGGTCTCGAGTATCGCAGACGTGATCAGCGCGCGCCGCAGGAACGCGTTGTGGACCAGATCACCGATGCGCTGCCCGGCCCGCTTGCCGTCCTGCGTGTGGTGCGGCCGCGGCAATCGCGCCCCGATCGCCAACAACACGCCGATTGCGAGCACGGCAAACCCGGCGAGCACCGGATACGTGTGGCGATGTCCCAGCGCGTCGATCGCGAATCCGGTGGTGGTCGGCCCGATAAAAGCCGTCAATGCGACGCCCAGCGTGAACAGGCTGAAATTGCGGGTGCGGTTGCCGACGTCGCCGAACGAACCGACGAGGTGCTGCACGGATACGGCGTAAAACACGTAACACGCGCCGATGAGCGTCGCCGACACGAACAGCGTTTCCAGACGCGGCACGAAAAACGGCAGCGACAATCCGAGCGCGAGCCCGCAGGTGCCGAACAGCATTGGAATCCGGAACCCGAGGCGGTCCGACACGCGGCCAGCGTACACGGCCAGAAACACCGGAAACACCGCATACAGGGAAAACATGACGCCGATCACGAGCGGTTGCGCGCCGAGCTCCAGCGCGTACAGCGACAGCAGCACCTTGCTGCCCTTGTAGGCCGTGTGCGTGAGCACGGTGATGAGCACCACGAGAACGAACGGCACTTACCGCACCGCCCGGCCGATCGCGCGGCTCATCTGGCTGCCGGCCAGCAACAGGATCGCGTTGCCGAGAAACACCGGCAACAACCCCAGCGCCGCGCTGAGCGCGCCGGCGCCGACCGGGATCGCGAGATGCATGAAGTTCACCATCGTGAACCGCAGCCCGATGGCCTCGCCCGCGCGGCCGTCCGGCGCGCGATTGGATACCATGATGAGCGACAGCGGCTGGCCGCACCCGAGGCCCGCGCCGAGCAGAAACGCCAGCGCGAGCAGCATCGCAAGATTGTCCGAAAACGGCAGCGCCCCGTAGGCGAGCGCGGATACGAGCAGCGACAGGACCATGACGCGCTGCCCGGAAAATCGCCGGATCATCCACGGCAGCAAACCGCGCACCGCGAACGTTGCGAGCGCGAACGCACCGAACACGACTCCGATCATCGTGGCCGAGAGACCGATGGAATGTCCGTAGATCGGCATGTAAAAGCTGAACAGGTCCACGCTCGCGACGGTCAATCCGCTGACGATGATAATGCGCCGCAGCGCGGGCTGGCGCAGCAGTTCGAAAGACGCCCCTTGTTGCCGCGGGACCGTGCCGCCGGGGCGGTCCGGAATCCGGGCGCGGCAGCAGGCCCATACCACCACGCCCGCGCCGACGATGCCGGCAAGCACGATGAACGCCACGACGTGCCCCAGATGGTCGATCACGAGGCCCACGGTCATCGGCCCGCTCATGCCCGTCAACGCAAGACCCAGACTGTAAAGACTCACGTTGCGGTTGCGCGTCTCGCGATCGCCGAACGACGAGATCAGGTATTGCGTCGCCACGCTGAAGAATACCAGCGACAGCCCGCCGAGCGCCGCGGAAACGTAGAGCGCCGGCAGCACGGGAAACGCCGCCGGCACGAGCAGACCCAGCCCGAAGCCCAGCGTTCCGAGCAGGACCGGGCGAAAGCTTCCGGCCTGGTCGACGATACGGCCGACGTACACGGAGAGCAGCAGCGGAAATACCGCGTACAGCCCGATCAGCACGCCGATCATGAACGGTGTGGCGCCCAGATCGATCGCGAACAGCGTCATCAACACCCGGCTGCCCGCGAAGCTCGTGAACGCGAGAAAACACACCAGTACCACCGGGGCGACGGACATCAGCGGGCGAGCGGGAATGGACGCCCTTGTGGGGCGGGATGGAGAACGTGTATTTTATCGCATCCCGCTTGTGGCCATGCGGCAATCAACAGGAATATTTCCATGCAAATCAGCAAGATCGGCGTCACCAGTCCCGGCGACATGGGACAAGCCATCGCCGCGCGCATCAAGGAAGCGGGATTCGAGGTCTGCACCGCGCTCGAAGGGCGCAGCGCGCGCACGGCGGCGCTCGCCGCGCAGGCGGGACTCACCGACTGCGGGACCGTGGAAAAGCTCGTGGCGCATTGCGATCTCATTTTGTCCATACTCAATCCGGGCGCCGCGGTCGACAAGGCACGCGAAGTGGCGGCCGCCATGCGCGCCACGGGCCGCAAGCCGGCTTTCGCGGACTGCAACGCCATCGCACCGCAGACGGTTCGTGAAATCGACGGCATCATTCGCGGCGCAGGCGCGACGTTCATCGATGCCGGAATCATCGGACCGCCGCCGCGCGGCAAGGGTGCGACGCGCATCTACGTGTCGGGGCCCGATGCAGCGCTGTTCGCCGGGATCAAGCACCCGAGCCTCGACATCCGCGTCGCCGGAGAACGCGTCGGCGACGCATCCGCCGTGAAGATGTGCTATGCCTCGTACACGAAGGGCGCGCTCGCGCTCGGCATGGAGTTCATGATCGCGGCGCGCAAACTGGGCGTCGCGGACCTGCTGGATGCCGAACTGCGCGAAAGCCAGCCCGAGGTGCGCGAGTGGATCCTGTCGCGCAGCGTGTCCATGCCGCCCAAGGCGTACCGGTGGGTGCCCGAAATGCTGGAAATCGCGAAGACCTTCGAAGGAGTCGGCATGACGCCGCGCATGCTGCAGGGCGCGGCGGACATGTACGAATTGATCGCGGCCGCGCCGCTCGGCGCCGAATCTCCCGAAGCTGCGCGGGCCAAAGGCCGCTCCGGCAGCGATATCGTGATGCTGCTCGCCGAAGGAAAGTCCTGACCGGGCTACACCCGGTACATCGAGCGCCGGTCGCGGTTGAACGTCACGACTTCGGACGGCCTTTCCGTGCGGCTGCGTCCGATGCAGATCTGCCCCGATCCGTCGAGCAGCAGTTCCCCGCGCAGCACGTGCACTTCCACGCCGCTTTCGAGCGACACGAACGTGCCGTTGATGCTGTGATCGATGAGGTAGAAGTGGGTGCGCATGAGCTTGATGGAAAAGTGCTTGCGCGACGCAAACGTGTCGCGCACCACGAGGTCACACGCGGCGGCGCGCCCGATCGTTATCTCGGGCCGCCATTGATCGACCCGGATCCGTTCCTCATCGAGCGACACGAGCAGGCTGCCCGTATCGGCCGGTATGACCTTGTGTGAATGCAGGTTGACGTCGGTCAATGCCATACGGTCCGCGTTCCACAGCACCTGGTATACGGTCGACTCGCTCGTGCTGCCTTTCAGCACCGCCTGGAATACCGGACGCACCGACGACTTGAGCGCCGCCGAGAGCGCCCGCTCCGTGGCCTGCGTCGTCAGGATCTGGTCTGCCATCGCGAATGCCGCGAGGTAGGCCGCCGCATTGACGGTATCGCCGAAGATGTCCGTCTCCTCCACGAGCACCGGCCCGTAATGCAGGCCGACGTGGATGCGCACCGGCTGGCCGCCGGGTTGCATCGCCGCGACCCGGGACTGCATTTCGCTCGCCGCCAGCACCGCGAGATCCGCGCCGGGAAAAACGCACATGATGGCGTCACCCAGCGTCTTGATGAGCCGCCCCTCGAATCGCGGCAGCACGTCCGTCAGCGCGTTGAAGCAGTCGTTCACGATCGCGCGTGCGCGCACATCGCCGAGCTCCTGGTACAGGCGCGTACTTTCGGTGATGTCGGCAAACAGCACCGCCATGATTTTTTCCTGCCGGGCCATGACCGCGCATCGTAGCCGCACTACCCGCCGCAGCGCAACCGCCGCGATGGTCGCGGTTTCGGCCCGGATGCCGCCCATGCCGCGCCGGCCGGTATCACGTATGCTTGCAGGTCATGGCACACGATCCGAACCCTCGCGTACGCACGATCACGCTGTCCGGCGGCCGGCACTGGCTCGCGCGCGCGGCGCTGACCGTTGCGGGGCTTGCGCTGCTCGTGCTCGCGTTTTTTTTCATCACGATGGCGCTTGCGGCGGGCGCCGTTGCCGGCGCGGTGCTGGCGGCGCGCTGGTGGTGGCGCAGTCGCAGGCGTGAGGCTGAAGCGGAAAAAGTCGTCGAAGGCGAGTACGTGGTGGTGGAGCGCGAAACTCCTGCGCGAATCGGCACGCCCGCCGAACCGCCGCCGCAACCGCCGGAACTCACGAAGGACCGGTGATTTTCTGCTGCGCGCGCCGGTCGAAGCGCTCGACGTTCACGACGATGCGCTCGTGGGTGCCGTCGCTGATGCGCTCGCGCTCGTCTTCGGCCCAGACGTGAAACGTCAGTTTGCGCCCGTCGACGCGAACGACGTCGGCGTGCGCGGTCACGCGCATGCCGACCGGCGTCGCGGCGGTGTGACTGACGTCGAGGCGCGTGCCTACCGTCTGGTATCCGGCCGGCAGCAGCCCCTCCACCGCGAGCAGCGCCGCCTCCTCCATCATGCTGACCAGAACCGGCGTCGCGAGCACCTTGATCTTGCCGCTGCCCACGTGCGGCGCGGTGTCGCGGGTGCCGACGAGCACTTCCACCGCGCCGTGCTGACCCACCTGCAAGCGGCTCAAGTCCATCGCGTCCTACCTCCCGGCTTCCAGCGATTCCCGGCGGCGGCGGCGCATGAGCCACACCGTGGCACCGGCAGCGAGCAGCAGAAACGGGATGGAGCCGTAATTGACGGCATGCCAGCCGCTCCGGGACAGCAGCATGCCGGACGACATCGACGACACCGCCATGGTCAGGAAAACCATGAAGTCGTTGGCGGCCTGCGTCTTCGCGCGCTCGGCGGGGGTATGGCATTCGGTGAGCAGCGCCGAGCCGCCGACGAACATGAAATTCCAGCCGACGCCGATGAGAAACAGCGATCCCCAGAAGTTCAGGACCGCGGTGCCGGCAAGCGCCGCCACGATGGCGAGCGCGAGCATGCCCACGCCGGCGAGAATCACGCGCAGCACGCCGAACCGCTGGATCAGCGCGCCGGTGAAGAACGACGGCGCGAACATGCCGATGACGTGCCACTCCAGCACGAACGCGGCATCCCGGAAATGATGGTCGTGCGCATGCATCGCGAGCGGCGTCGAGGTCATCATGAGGTTCATGATGCCGTACGACAGCATCGATGAAAGCGCTGCGACGATGAAGATCGGCTGCCGCATGATCTCGCCGACCGGGCGGCCGCTTTCCTTGCGCTCGCTTTCCGTCAGCGGCGGAATATCCAGCCGGGTAAGCAGCAGCGTCGCAATCATGCAGATGCCGATCAGCGACAGGTAACTTCCGAGAAACACGTGGGAGGCAAAAATGTCCTTGGTGTGCGTGGCGAGACTGGGCGCGACAAAGCCGCCGACGATGCCGCCCGCCAGCGTCAGCGAGATCGCCTTCGCGCGAAAATCCACGCTTGCCGCGTCCGCCGCCGCGAACCGGTAATACTTTCCGAAGGCCGTGTACATGCCCATGACCAGCATGCCCGCGCACAGCAAAGAGAAGCTGCGCAGGTAGATTGCGAGGCTGCACACCATTCCACCCGACATGCCGATGGCCGTTCCCACCTGAAATCCGCCGCGCCGACCGATGGATTTCATCAGAAACGACGCCGGTATGGTGCTGATCGCCGATCCGACCACGTAACAGGTGAGCGGCACCGTGGCAAACGCCGGATTGTCCGCGAGCGCCAGTCCGGCGAGCCCGGTCACCGCGACCATGGTGACTCCGGTCGTCTGCAACGTGGCCTGGCAGCCGGACAGCACGAGCACGTTGCGGCGCTGTGCGTCCATCACGCGGGCATCCCGGTGCGCTCGATCGTGCCGTCGTGCATCACGCCGCACGCGCGCAGGAACGCAGGATCGAAAATCCGGTCCGCCATGACCTGGCAACGCTTGATGAGCCGGTGCTCGTGCGATTCGTAGTCCGGCAGCGCGCAATGCAGAGTGCCGATGTGGTCCCACATGAGCACGTCTCCTTCGGTCCAGTCGTGGCGGTGCTGAAACTGCGGCTGCAACTGGTGCGCGAGCAACTCCGCCAACGTTCGGTCGCTTTCGAAATTATTTAATTCATTGATTTTAATGGCATATCCTGGATTGCAGTACAGCACCTTGCGCCCCGTTACCGGATGCGTGAGAAACAACGGATGCACCGACGGCGGCCGTGTCGCGCGCTGCGCCACAGTGAGCGGCGCGCGCGTGCTGCCGGGACGTTTGCACATGTTGTCCCAGAACTTGTTGAAGTCGTGCGTCACCGTGGCGTCGCGCAGCCTCTCGTGCAATGCCGTATCGAGCGCCTCGTACGCCGCATGCATGCTGGCGAACATCGTCGCGCCCAGCGCCTTGCCGTTGCGGCGTGGAACCCGGAGCGCGTGCAGCACGTTCGCGAACCCGATCGTCTTGTTGTAGGACATGTCGGTGTGCCAGTCCTGTCCGGCGTCGGCAAGCCCGACCGGCTTCCCGTTCTCGACCATGTTGGAAAGGATGCTCACTTCAGGCACACCGGGTTCGTGCAGACCGCTCACGCCGACCTGCAGGCTGCCGAAGCGCGACGCGAACCGGCGCAAGTCGTCCGCATCGATGCGCTGCGCCGGAAAGCACAGCACGCCGAACTCGCCCAACGCGCGCACGATGACGCCGACGGTGAAAGCGTCGAGCGGCGCCGCGAGGTCCGCGTTCCGGACCGTCGCGCCGAGCACGGTCCCGGTGGGCTCGAACGTCAACAAGTCATTCGCCCTTGATGCCCGCGGCCTGGGCGGTTTTTCGATAGGCGGCCACCTCCTGCTTCAGGAACGCCGCGAGTCCGGCGGGTGTGCCGCTTACCACGTCGCCGCCCTGCGCTTCGACTCGCTTGCGCACGCCGGCCGACTGGAGAATCGGCACCAGTTCCTTTTCAAAGCGCGCGATCACGCGTTGCGGCGTGCGCGCGGGCGCCAGCAGCGCATAGAACTGGGTGACTTCCAGCCCCGGCAGGCCCGCTTCCGCGGTGGACGGCACGTTCGGCAGGTGCGCCGAGCGTTCGGGTGCGGCCACCGCGTACGCGCGCAGGCGCCCGCTATGCGCGTGCGGCTTGACCGAGATCATGTTGGCCACCATGAGTTGGACCTCGTTCGACAACATGCCCGTCACCGCGAGCCCGCCGCCCTTGTACGGCACGTGCAGTATCTGCACCCCCGCCATCAGGGCAAACCGTTCGCCCGCAAGATGCGTGGTTCCCGCAGTGCCGCCGGATCCGAAACGGTACTTGCCCGGATGCGCCTTGAACAGCGCCACGAGTTCCTTCAGCGTCTGCGCGGGCACGCTTGCGTGGGTCACCACCACGTTGTCGAGCTTCGCGACGCGCATCACCGGCGCGAAATCGGTGAACAGGTCGTACGGGGTCTTGCGCCCGATGGCCGGCAATATCGCGTGATTGTCGCCGAGCAGCGCGAGCGTGTGCCCGTCCGGCGTCGCCCGGGCCACGAGGTCTGCACCGATGACGCCGTTGGCACCCGCGCGATTGTCCACGACGATCTGTTGCTTCAACGCGTCGCCCAGCGGCTCGCCGATGATGCGCATGATCGTGTCGTAGGAGGCACCCGCGACGAACGGCACCACGACCCGGACCGGACGCTCCGGCGCCCATTGCGCCGACGCCGACACACCGGCGGCCGCGCACGCCATCGCAATGACCGCGCGACGCGCGAGACTTGCACTCCACTTCCCGAGGTCGCGTTTCATGCGGGTATCGTAAGCGTGACGAGCTTGACGCCGGCCTTCTCGTCCCGCTCGACGTTCCGGCACGACTCCACGAGCTTCGCGTACTGCGCCGCGGATATGGGCAGGCCCGGCACGACCGGCGCGAGACGCTTCGCGAGCGTGTCGAAGTCGAATATGAATTCGCGCCCCGTGCCTTCCTTCGTGTGATGCCTGCCGTCCTTCGTGAAAATCGTGATGCGGGGGCCGAACAGCGTACGGCGCACCATCGGGATGACGGTCACGCGATGCATGAGATCGAGCACTTCCGGCGGATCGGTTTCGCCTTCTGCCGGCTGCATCGATCGCAGCATCGGCCAGCCGCGCGCGACGGCGCCGTACGCGGTGAAGTACTGCGTGCCGCGCACCTTCGGAGTCATGTCCCGGTCCGGCGACGGAAACGCGGGGCTCGGATATTCGGTCTCGAACCAGTTCACCACGGCCTCGATCCGGTCGATGTCGGCGTACCGGATGTTGCGCTCCTCGCAGAGTTGCGCCGTCACGTCGATATGCGCGATGTTGTACCCCGACGTGGAATACACGCGGTAAAGCGTCTCGAGGAACATCCACTCCCTGCCGAGCCCGCCGGCGATCGCGGAAAGATCGGTGCGATTGCGGCCCGTGAAGCTGTATTGCAGTTCACCCCTGTTGTTGCCGGCATAGGCATGATAGAACCCGGCGTCGCCCTCGAGCGTCGTTTCGCCGCCGACGACGCCCTGCTTCGCCATCGCGACAGCGAGCAACGCGTTGCGCACCGCGCCGCCCTCGCGCAACGAACGTCCGCCGCTGCGCCCCCCTTCGAGATTGCCGGCGGCGAGATTCACGCACTGCGCGATTGCGCTGTGGATCTCGCCCGCGTTCATGCCATGGATTTTCGCCGCCGCCACGGCCGCGCCGAATATGCCGAACACCGGGCCCGCGTGGAACCCGCGCGCCATCACGGTCGGAATGAATTCGGCTGCCATGCGTTCCATGACCTCGTACGCGGCCGCGAGCGCCGTGAGAAACGTCTTGCCGGAGCAGCCCGCGATTTCGGCGGCCGCGAGCGCCGCCGGAACGATGGCCGAGCCCGGATGCGTCAGCATGCGGAACGTGTCCCATTTACCGCCGGCAAGTATCATTTCCGAATTCACGAACGCGGCGCCCGCCTTGGTCAGTTTCGCGCCGTTCGCGAGCACAGTCGCGACACCGCCGCCGCCCGCCTCCTCGTCCTGCATGAGTGCGAGCGCCTGCCGGCTTGCTTTCATGTCGTGCGCCACGAGCGCCGAGGTGAGCGCCTGCAGCGTGACGCCCTTCGCCCGGTCCACCACTGCGGGAGGCAGGTTCTCGTACTGGAGGTCCGCGACGAACGCGCCGAACTGCCGGCTCAACGACATCAGGTTTCCTTTTCGTGGATGGAGTGTGAAAAGTCCAAGCCGCAAGGGTATACGATTCACGCGTATCCGGCATCTCCGCAGCGTCCGTTTTGCATGCCGCGCCCGGGTTACCTACAATGCCTTGCCGATTCACGCCCCTGCCGGGTCCACATGCAGAACTGTTACATCGTCGATGCCGCCGCGGCGCCCTGGAAACGCGGCAGTTCCGAGGGCATCGCGTTCGCCTGTCAGGTGCTGCTGTCCGGCGACGACGGCGGGCCGGAAGCCATGCGGTTTCGCTTCGACGACTGTCCGTCGGTGTATGCCCACATGCATCTCACGTCGCAGTTCCAGCTGCTGCTGCACGGCGCGATGGATTTTCCGCGCGGTGTGAAACATCTTGAAGCCCTGGCGATCCACTATACGGATCACAACATGCCCTACGGCCCGTTTTCCGTGTCCGGGGGTCATGAGATGCTCGTGCTGCATCCGAGAGCCGGCGGAATCATTTCGATGGCGAACCACGATGCGCGACGCCAGATCAATTTGCGCGGGCGGCTCTTTGCGGCTCTCGCCGCCGATGCGGAATGGCGCCCGCTACCCGGCGTGGACGGTGCCGAGTACCGGTTGCTGATGCCGCCGGAATTCGGTCCGTCCGCCGTCGTCGCGCGGGCCCCCGCACATGCGGCGCTGGAATTGCCCGCGCCGGAATTCGGACGCTACGAAGTGGTGCTCGACGGCTCGGTGATGGTTTCGGAGCGGGAAATCGGCCCGCCGGGATTTCGCTATGTCTGCGACCCGAATCCGGTCGAGCCGCTGGTTTCGGGAAAAGACGGCGCCAGCGTCGCTTTTCTGACGTTTGACAAGGATGCGCTGGAAGGCGGGATAATCGGGGGCGCGTTGGCAGCCGAGGCTGCGGCAGCCATGGCGCGCGCCATTTGATCCGGAAACGGGGGAAACCCATGACAGCACCAGCGGAAGCCGACAAGCCGTTTCGTGTGGCAGTGTTCGCGGATTTCGTCTGTCCGTACAGCTATCTGGCGGTTGACCAGATCGACCGGCTCGCCCGCGAGTACGACATACAGCCGCTGTGGCGGCCGCACTGGCTGCATCCGGATACTCCGCCCGAGGGCACGGCGCGCGATACCGCCGCCGACGGCGCGCGCCGCGAGCGCCTCGACGCATGGATCAGGGACATGGCGCCGGAACTGCATCCACGCATGCGCATTCCGGAAAAGCGCCAGTACAGTTTTTTTGCGTTCGAGGCGCTCGAGTTCGCGTACGATCACGGGTGCGATTTCGCGTTCAAGACCGCCGTGTACGAACTCATGTGGACCGAAGGCGCGGATATCGGCGAACTGGAAACCCTGTTCGTCGCGGCGGACCGCGTCGGACTCGACGCGAACGAGATGAAGTCGGCTTTCGCCCGGCGCGCCTACGCCCGGCGCGCGCTCGACGCCGTCAACCAGGCGCGGGAACTCGGCATTACAAACACGCCGACGCTGTTCCTCGGCAGAACCCGCATCAACGGCTGGCACTACTACGAAGTGCTGCAGTCGGTCATGGAACAGCAGGGCGTGCGGGCGCGCGATCAGTTCACAGCGAAGCAGTAGAACAATCCAGCGCCGCCGGTCTTCGCAAGCAGACCCAGGTTGCAGCCGATGGAGGGGTGCGCCGAATTCCACGACACCGCCCACGCGTCGGTGGTCGGGCCCGAACGGTCGTGATGACCCAGCATTGCCGCGCCCTTGTCACTGCCGTTGGTCCAGTTACCGCAGGTCATGTCACCAAAGCGCCCGCTCGGCGCCATCGCGGTACCGTCGGGTCGCGACCCGGTCAGTATGTCATGGCGATTGGGCTTGTCCGTGCGGCCGTTTACCGGCCCGCCGCGCTCGTCGAGCGCCGTTTCCTTGGTCACGTTGTTGCGTTCCGAGTGCAGGTCCTCGACGTCGCGTGCGACGCGCACGCCCTTGGCGTTGTGCCACGGGCCACTACCGATGCGGTCGCGCGCATGCACCACGCCTTTGTCGCCGAGTTCGACCCCCTGCGTGCTGAGATAGGCGCGCCAGGTGCGGTTTCCGGCACCGGCTTTCGCGGCGAGCGCCTGGCAATGCGCGTCCGCACCCGCAAGCCCGCCCAGGTCGCCACCCTTCCCGGGGTTCACACTGGTGAGAAAAAACGTCATCTGCTGCGCGCCGCCTTCGCGTTGCTGCAGGCCGCCCGCGCATCCGAGCACGGCAAGCGCGCCGGCCCCCGCCAGCGCCCATCGAATCGTGTTGTGCATGTAAACCGCTCCTTCAGTTGGTCAAGGAATGCGCGGGTCCCCCTACAGCCGTCGAACGGGGAATGTTTCCCGCACCGCCCTAGATTACCTGAATTTGCCGTATTCGCGATGCGACTGGCAATCGGCCCGCGCCGATCGCCCGCGCGGTAGAGAAAATCCCCGCGCGCAGGGGCCCTGGAAAAGAAACGGCCCAAGTGCTGTCACACCCAGGCCATCGGTATAACTGGCGCGCCCGGCAGGATTCGAACCCACGACCCCCTGGTTCGTAGCCAGGTACTCTATCCAACTGAGCTACGGGCGCTGTGCTGCGAATTATATCAAATCCCTGAACGGGTTACCGCTCCGGCGCCTCGCGACAGCGGAATCCCGCGTGGTAGCATGCGGCCCTGCAATTTCACGGCGGAGAGCGCGACATGAAAATCGGTGTTGCCGGAATGGGTCGCATGGGCGCCACCATGGCGCAACGGCTGGTGAAACTCGGGCACGACGTTTCCGTCTGGAACCGCGATGCGCGCAAGACCGTGCCGGTCGCCGCAGCCGGAGCGCGCGTTGCGGCGTCGGCGCGCGCGCTGGCGGAGGGCTGCGATGTCATCCTGACGTGCGTCGCGGATGCCGCCGCGATCGATGCCGTCTACAACGGTCCGGAGGGACTCCTTTCCGGCAACGTCGGCGGCAAGCTGTTCGTCGAAATGAGCACCGTGCGGCCGGGCAACCAGCGTGATCTGGAAATCCGCGTGAAGGCGAAAGGCGCATCCCTCGTCGATTGTCCGGTCGGGGGATCCACCGGTCCGGCACGGGACGGCAAACTCATCGGCTTTCTCGGCGGGTCGGACGCCGACGCGGCGCGCGCGATGCCCGTTCTGAAGGAACTGTGCCGCCGCGTCGAGCACATGGGGCCGGTCGGCGCGGGCACCAGCATGAAACTCACGATCAATCTGCCGCTGATGGTGTACTGGCAGGTTCTCGGCGAGGCACTGTCGATCTGCAAACCGCTCGGCGTCGATCCCGCCCGCCTGATCGACATCATCGCCGATACGTCGGCGGGTCCCAACGTGCTCAAGTCTCGGGGCCCGCTCGTTGCCGCGGCGCTCGGCGGCAAACTGCCGGCCGACGTCACGTTCAACATCGACCTGAGCCGCAAGGATTTGCGCAACATGATCGACGAGGCCAGGTCGCTCGGCGCCGATGCGCCGGTCACCGAGCTTGCGCTGCGGTGTTACGACGAAGCGTCGCGGGCCGGATTCGGAGAAGCCGACGTATCCGCGGTGCCCATGCGCTGGGTCGGGCAGCCGAAGCTCGCGGGGTAACTGCAGTCAGGCGAGATGCAGCCGCAGCGCGGCCGCTGCGGCGTCGAATGCGGCGTCGATCTCGCGCAGCGGGACAGCCGCTTTTTCCGGCGACCCGTCACGACACGCCGCTTCGATTTCCGCGGCGAGTTCGGCGACCCGGCGGGCACCGATGCGGGCGCTGCTCGACCGCAACGAATGCGCGGCCCGCCCGATATCCGCGGGCACGGAACCGTCGCGGATTTCCCGCACAAACCGTGGCGCAGTGTCCAGATAGCTCAACACGACTTCGCGGAAAAACCCCGGCCGGCCATCTTCCATGCGCCGCAGGGCGTTGATCGACGCCGCATCGAGGGCATCCTCGCGCGCCGCCGGCAAAGCCGGACGCGGATCCACACCCGGCGCGGCATCATGGCGGCACGCCCACCGCTCGATCATCGCCGCGAGTTGCTCGCGCACGAAAGGCTTGGCCAGATGATCGTCCATGCCCGCCGCAAGGCAGGCCTCGCGATCCGTCGCCATCGCGTTTGCCGTCAACGCGATGACCGGAAGCCGCGGTTCGCCGTCGGAACGGCGCTGCCGGAGCAGCCGCGTGGCTTCGAGACCGTCCATCACCGGCATCTGGCAGTCCATGAGCACGATATCGAATACGGCTTCGGATGCGCGGGCAACCGCTTCCGAGCCGTTGTCGGCGGTCGTTACGCTGCAGCCCAGCGACTCGAGCATCGACCGCGCGACCATGCGATTTACCGGATTGTCCTCGGCCAGCAGCACACGCGTGCCGGCAAGAGAGCGCACTGCCACGACCGGCTGCGCACCGGTTTGCGCGGCTTGCGCGCTGTCGCGCCGCATCGGTACCGTGAACCAGAACGTGGTGCCGGAGCCGGCATCGCTCGACACACCGATCTCCCCCCGCATGAGCCGCACCAGCTCGGCACAGATGCTCAATCCGAGCCCCGCGCCGCCGTATTTGCGCGTGGCATGCGCGTCGAGCTGCGAGAACGGCCGGAACAGCCTTTCCCGGTCGCCGGGCGCGATGCCGATTCCGGTATCGATGACCGAGAATCGCAAGCGACAGTCCGTCGCGTCGAGACCTTCCAGAAACACGACGAGCTCCACGCGCCCGTGTTCCGTGAACTTGATGGCGTTGCCCAGCAGGTTGGTCAGGACCTGCCGCAACCGCACGCTGTCTCCGATCAGCGGCTCCGGAACGTCGTCCGCCGAGACAACCCGCAGGTCCAGCTGCTTGCGCAGCGCGACGGGACGCAGCATGTTTTCGACCTCGCGCAGCAGCGACCGCAACCGGAACGGCGCCTCCCGCAGCACAAGGCGCCCGGCTTCGATGCGCCCCATGTCGAGCACGTCGTTCATGATGTCCAGCAGCGAAACCGCGGAGTCGCGAATGGTCACCGCGTACGTGCGCTGACCGGAATCGAGCGATGTGTCGAGCAGAAGTTCGCTCATGCCGATGACCGCGTTCATCGGCGTTCGCAGTTCGTGGCTCATGTTCGCGAGAAAACTCGATTTCGCACGGCTCGCGGTCTGGGCCGCATCGCGCGCGGCCGCGAGCGTCGCCGCCATTCGTGCCATTTCCAGGCGGCGCGCGATGTTGTCGCGGATGGTCTTCTGCATCCAATGCGATGCGCGAACCATGAACGCGAGAAACATCAGCACCGCGGCCACCGTCCAGTACGCCTCGCCTTCGCCGCGCCACAACGTGTAAATCGCAAACGGCAGCACGATGGCCGACACGAATCCCGCGTAGGCCGGCATCCAGGGACCATAGGTTGCGATACCACCGGCGGCAACGCCGACAATGATGAATGCCGCAAGAAAATACACGTCGGCGCGTTCGTGCGGAAACAGCACCGTCCCGGCATATCCCCACAGCACGCCGCTGCCGAGCGCGATCACCAGCAACAGCGCCGTCAGTCGGGGAAGGCGGTCCGGGCGGGAAATATCCTCGCGGAACCTCGCCGGAACCAGAAACCGGAAGATCCCGATGATGTTGACCGCTGCCCACCATGCGGCGACATCCACGGTGCCGGTCGTCGGCGCGATCAACACCCAGTAGAGCGTCGAGATGAACGCGCTCGCCATGCAGCCGGCAACTCCAAGGCGGTATACGAGGGCGATCTGTTCGCCATGTATGACCTGGGCATCGGCATTGCCCGCGTTGTACACGCCTGGCATTCGGTTGCGCTGCGCTCGAAGTATGGTTCGTCGAGTATAGCGTAACGTCATGTTATTATTATTCTATTTTTGCACTATGCCATCCTCGATTTCTGAATCCCGTCGCATTGCCCTGATCGCTCCGGACAGTGTGCGCGTCATTTGCGGTGCCCGCTGTCGCATGATGCTGCGCGGTTGACTGGAGACTTCCCATGTGGTCCGTACAACGTACCGGCGCGGCGCTCGGCGCCGAAATCCTCGGCATCGATCTTTCGCGCGACCTCGACGAGGCGACGTTTCGCGCCATCGTCGACCTCTGGCACGAGCACGAAGTCCTGTTTTTCCGCAATCAGAAACTCACGCCGGATCAGCACGTGCGATTCAGCCGGCGCTTCGGCGAGCTGGAGCTTCACGTCCGCAAGGATTGCTGCCGCCCCGGGTATCCGGAAATCTTCGTCGTCTCCAATGTGCTGGTGGACGGCAAGCCCATCGGGTCGCGCGACGCGGGTCTCTTCTGGCACTCCGACCTCTGCTACATGGCGGAGCCCAGCCGCGGCTCGCTCTTTTACGCCCTGGAAGTACCGCACGACGCCGACGGCAATCCGCTCGGCGACACCAAGTTCGCGAGTTGCACGGCCGCCTATCGCGCGCTGCCGGAGGATACCCGGCGCAAAATCGACGGGCGCAAGGCCGTGCAGTCGTACGCGAAGGGCTACTACCGCGAGCGCAACGCGGGTCCGCGCCCGCCGTTGACGGCGGAACAGCAGCGCCGCACGCCCGATGTCGCGCATCCGGTCGCGCGCACGCATCCGCACACCGGCAGGAAGTGCCTGTTCGTCAACGAGGGATACACCGCGAGCATCGCCGGCATGGATCCCGCGGAAGGCGACACACTGCTCGCGGAACTCGTCGCGCACTCGACGCGCCCGGAATTCGTCTATCGGCACCGCTGGCGCGTCGGAGACTTCCTGCTGTGGGACAACTGCTCCGTTCAGCATCAGGCGGTATCGGACTACCGGCTTCCGCAGCGCCGGCACATGGAACGCACGACGCTCTGCGGCACCGCGCCCGTTTAGTCCCCGGTTTTCCGGGTCCGCGCGCTACCAGCCGCTGAAACGCGGCCAGACCGCTTCGATTTCCGTGCTGCCGGAGACCACGTGGTACGCGGCGTGCTGCGCCGCGGTCGCGCACGCGTGATTCGGCAGGATGCGCAGCAGCGTACCGACCGGAAACCGCGCCGGATCGACCGCCCGGCGGTTGCGGTCGGCGATGATGCCGTGTTCCTGGTTGGTGTCGACGACGATGAGCTCGTGCAGCGGGCGCCCGGTGACGTCGCACACGACGCCGTAGCCCTGATCGACGCGCTGCTTCGCCGTGCCGCGGTCACGCGACAGCGCCATCCAGCCGGCGTCCGTAACGATCCAGCCCTTCTCCGGCTGATGGCCGATGACGGTCGTCAGCACCGTGAGCGCGATGTCGCTCATCGTGCAGACCGCAAGTCCCGCCATCACGAGATCGAAGAACATGTACACGCCTGCGCGGACCTCGGTGACACCGTCGAGATTTTCCGCGTAGGTGGCGGTGGGGGTCGATCCGACGCTCACGACGGGGCACGGCAGCCCCGCCTGCTGCAGTTCCCACGCGCATTGAACGACCGCCGCGCGCTCGCGTTCCGCCAGTTCGCGGATCGCGGGCACCGAAGTGCAGTGGTAGGAATCGCCGGCGTGCGTCATCACGCCGCGCAACCGCGCGCCGCCGGAGACCAGCATGCGCCCGATTTCGGTGAGCGCCCGGTCGCCGGGCCGCACGCCCGAACGATGTCCGTCGCTGTCGATCTCAATCAGCGCCGGAAACGACACCCCCAGCGCCTGACCGCGCGCAATCACGGCCTGCGCCGACGCCACGCTGTCGAGAATGACTGTGACGTCGGCGCCGCGCGAGCGCAACGCGGCCACATGGTCCAGCTTGTGCGGAGCAATGCCGACGGCGTACAGTATGTCGTTGATTTTATTGTTAAAACAGTTCTCCGCTTCCTTGAGCGTGGATACCGTGACCGCGGCGGGCTGGCCCGCGAGCGCCAGTTGCACGACTTCGATCGACTTCGCGGTCTTCACATGCGGGCGCAGCAGCACGCCGTGTCCCGCGATCTTGTCGCGCATGCGCGTGAGGTTGCGCGCGAGGCGCACGCGATCGAGCACCAGCGCGGGCGTTTCCAGTTCGTGCAGCTTCATGATGTGGCGATGGTAGCGCAAATGATTCCGGCGCAAGGCCTGATACACTTGCCGCAGACGCCACACGATACGCGCAACGCCGATTCTTGAAACTTCCGCCATTTGACTACGCCGCGCCGGCCACGCTCGATGACGCGCTCGCGCTGCTTGCCGGGCATGCGGGCGGCGCGAGGCCGATTGCGGGCGGGCAGAGCCTGATTCCCGTGCTCGCGTTCCGGCTTGCGCAGCCGACGCTGCTGGTCGATCTGCGGCGCATCCCGGGACTCAACCGCATCGACGTTGCGATCGATGGCACACGGCTCGGCGCGACCGTGCGATGGTGCGACATCGAGAATGACGCGCGGCTTGCTGCCGCGCATCCGCTGCTGGTCGCGGCAATCGCCCACGTCGCCCACTATCCGATCCGCAACCGGGGTACGGTGGGCGGCAGCCTCGCACATGCCGACGCGGCCGCGGAATTGCCTGGTATCGCGGTAACCTGCGATGCCGACATCGTCGTCGCCGGCAGGACCGGGCCGCGCACGGTCAAGGCCGCCGATTTTTTCGTCGGCCCGCTGATGACGGTGCTGGAACCCGATGAATTGATCGTCGAAATGCG
>CAZMBS010000008.1:21013-32999 GCA_964564295.1 uncultured Streptomycetaceae bacterium | reverse complement strand
CACGCGCCACGTCGCGCCGCCATCGCGCGTTTCGTGAACGCCGCCGCCCGACATCGCGAAATAAAGATGCTTCGGGTCGCGCGGATCGACGAGAATCGAATGCAGCTTCGGACCGTCGGGCGTGCCGTCCTGCACCGTGCCCATCCATTCCCGGTACTGCGCATCGTCGTTGATGATCGAAAACGGTTTCCACGACACGCCGCCGTCCTCCGAGCGAAACAACCCCTGCGGACTCGTTCCGGCGTACCAGACACCCGGTTCGTTGCCGTGCGCCGGCGTGAGCCAGAACGTGTGGTCGACGCTTCGGCCTTTTTCGCCCTCCGGCGCCTTGGCAAACGCCGGCGGCTGCGCGGCTTCCTTCCACGTGCGCCCAAGATCGGTGGAACGAAACACCGTCGGTCCCAGATGCCCGGTCTTCGCTGCCGCGAGCAGCGTGCGCCCATCGCGCGGATCGAGCACGAGGTGACTCACGACATGCCCGAGAAAATGCGGACCGTCGGCGCGCCAGGACTTGCGGGCGGCGTCGCCATGGTAGATCCAAGCCCCCTTGCGGGTGGCGACGAGCACGAGAACTTTGCGTGCGCCGGACGATTTGGCCGGCTTCCGCGCGACTTTCGTATTGGTTTTGCGTTTCACGATTTGCTCCTTCACGGCTTCTCTGCTGTCGCCTTGAGGTTGGCGAGCCCCGCCTCGAAATCCTTGCCGACCATCTTGTCCATGTCCATGAATACCTGAAAGACTTTGGACATGAAATTGCTGTCGCCCTGCATGCTCCAGGTCACTTCGGTGCCGCCGCCGGCCGGCCTCAACGCGAACGTCACGAGGTTGCGCGCCTCGAAGGGTTTCTGGAAGCTGAGATGGATGGTGAGTTTCGAGGGCGCCGCGGATTCCGCGATTTCCATGCTGCCTTTGCCGACGTCGTTGTTGCCGTCCCAGGCATACGTGGCACCCTTGCCGCTGGTGTTCGCGCTGAACGTGCGTTTCATCGCAGGGTCTTTTTTCTCCCACGGCGACCACGCGCCCCAGCTCTTGAAATCGTTGAGATGCGCGAAAACCTTCTCCGGCGGCGCCTGGATCGACGCCTTGCGTTCGACCCGGAAGGTATCCGGTTTGGCCGCCGCGAAACCCAGGATGCCGGCGATGATCACGACGACGACGATGGCAATGGTCTTCAGCATGGTTTTCCTCCAGGCGATTAGGTCGGCATGCGCGGAAATCTCCAGGTCCGCGTCATCCGGGATTCTGCAATGGTTGTCCCGGCAACGGAATAACGAACGGCCACGATACACCGAAACGGACGGTGCGCGGGTCGCGCCCGATTTTCACCTGGGCGTGCCCCATCGTTCAGCGTGGGACCCGGGCGCCGGCGGGAAAAAGCAGCAAAGCGTCCATGCGAGACTGATCGTCTCGCCGAGCACGGCTTTGGCCCCGGCGCTGCTGCCCCACCAGCGTTCCGTATCGTAGTCGCTCGGGCGCGCCGAAATCATTCCGACCTGGACGCGCGGTCCGAACGCCTTGCGGTACAGATGCAGCGAACGCCGCGCATGCGTTCCGACGGAAAACAGGTCGATTGCATCGATCGTGCCGGTCTGCCGGAGCGCCCAGTCACGCACATGCACTGCGCTCAGGTACGTGCGGTCCTGTGCGGACTCCGGCGCCGGCACGGCGGTGATGTCCGCTTGCGCGAGGCCATGCGTGCGCAAGTAGTCCGCAGCGAGCTGGGCGTAAGTGGTTTTTTCATCGCGCTTGAGCCAGTAGATCACCGGACCGCCGGTAGTGACCACGCGTGCATACCGCCCCGCACGGAACACCGCGACAGCCTGATCGAGATCCTTGTCCGAGGCCCATCCTTCCACGACAAGGACACGGGCGGATTGCGCGGGCTCGGTCACCGCAAGCAGCGAGTACGCGTTGCGCGCGGCAAGCCCGCAGGCGAGGCCGGCCGCTCCGATCAGCAGCAACAGGCCCCATACGGTAGGCAGCCAGAATTGCCGCCTGCGGAAGAGCGCGATACGCATGGCGCGGTTCCGGGACAACCCGCGCGGGCGCGAATTCCCGGCCGTGAGTTCCGGCTATTTTTCCCGCATCGCGCGGGCCTGCCTCGCCGCGGGCCGTTCCCAGCAGCGATGCAGCCAGGCCTTCGTGCGCGGCCATCGGGAGAGGTCCATCGTCAGCCCGCGGTAGAGGGCTGCCGCAACGTTCAGATCACCGACCGAGAACTGCGGGCCGGCAAGCCACTCCGACTTGCCGAGCGACGCCTCGAGCACGTCGAATGCGGCCACGCATTCTTCCCAAGACGACTTGGCGACATCGGGTTTGCGTTCCGCTTCCGGCAGTTCCGAGGAATGGCGCACGTAATTGACGATCTGGCGGTCGAGCCGGTCGGTTTCCCAAAGGCTCCATTGCAGCGCGAGCGCCTCGTTTTTCGGGTCGGCAGGGTAGAGCGGACTCTTGTGTTTCTTCGCGAGGTAAAAGTTGATCGCCATCGATTCCGACAGCACGAAGCCGTCGTCGTCGATCGTCGGCACGCGGCCGTTGGGGTTCAGCGCGCGAAACTCCGGCGTTTTGGTTTCCGGCACGCGCGGCCGCCAGTTCTTGTGGTCGTAGGACAGGCCCAGTTCCGCGGCCATCCACAGCGTACGGATCGCGCGCGACTGGGGCGCGCCGTAGATGCAAAGCATGTGATTCTCCCGGATCAATTGGAACCGGGAGTCTACGCGAGGATGCGCAGGCAGGCCAACGCGCGGCAATGAACCCGCGCGGCGGAAATCCGCAGGTTACTCCGGCGACGCGGCTGCGGCGGCGGCTTTCGCCTGCACGTGCGCCTTCGACTTGCGTCCGGGTGCGGCGGGCGGAATGTATCCGGAAATCCGGCAAAGGATGCCGTCGATTTCCTTGCCGTCCTTGTAGCGGATCGAACGGCACACCATGACCGCGCCTTTCGCCTGGAGATCCGACACGCCGGTACGGACTTTCGCGAGCGACAGTCCGGTTGCAGCGGCAATCTCCGAATCGAGTCGCTCACCGCTGTTTTTCAGATATTGCAGAATCTCTTGCATGGCTGACGTTCCTTATCGGGGCGGACGTGCCGGATCGGGCGCAGGCACGACGGGCAGGACCTTGAATCATACATCAAATCAGGGGCTTCCGTCTCCGGCTGCGTGCGCATACCGGACGCGCCGCATCGCCAATTCGCGCGGAATGACGAAATAAACTGTTTTAAATCAAATGGATACAAATACCCCACATTACCCGAATTTCCGGGCGCGATCGCGCGGGCGCGGTTCTGTTTGCCGTCGTCGCGGACTGACGGGCCAGTCCGCGTGCCGGGCACACTACCAATCAGTTCGCAGGCGGCGCCGGAAGCTGACGCCGCGACCTGGCGCCGTACTGACGCGCAAGCCACAGCACGGGCAACGCGACAAACGAACCCGGCAACAGCAGCACGAGCGCGTAACCGCACCACTTGCCGATCTCTCGGGCCGAAGGTTGCGCGGGCAGGCGGGGCATTCGTGTTCCTGTTTGAACTGAAGTTGGCGCCCCCGGTAATTCGGGGCGCTGTCCTTCCACTAGCATAAAGCGCGCCTGATACGCGCCGCCGGCTATCGTAGATGGGCCTGCATCCGGCGTCGGAAAAAATGTGCTATGAATCAGCCGCTTGGCCGATGGCGCTGGGCTCGACTGCCTGATCAGGACTGGAGTGCCCGGTACAGAAACGGCAGGCTCACATCCATTCTGTAGTCGATATCGGAGTGGGTGTCGTCGAATTCGTCGTACGTGTGGCGGATGCCTGCCGCGCAAAGGCGTTTCGACAGAATGCGCGTGCCGTAGTGGATGTGATATTGGTCACGCCAGCCGCAGTCGATGTAGATGCCGCGCAGCGTACGAAGATTGTCGCGGTATTTCGCGACCAGGTTGATCGGGTCGTTCGCGCGCCACTTTTCCCAGCGGCGCGGAATCAGCTCGCCGGATTCAAGGTTGAACGGCACCCGGAACCCGTTGGGCGCGCGGGGGTCCGGGTCGTACGTCGCAGCCATGCACAGGTTCATGATGCAGTGGCCTTCCGCGCCGGACACTTTTTCGCTTTTCCAGACTTTGTCGAGGAAGCGCCGGATGCGGCCGTCGTCCAGGCCGTCCGCGAGACCCTTGCGGGTCGAATCGCGCAGCATGTCCACGCGGCCGGCCCGGCGTTTCGGCGCGCGATGTTTTGCAAGTTCGTTCAACGTGTTCGGCCAGTCGTGCCGGTAGACGAAATCGAAATACGAATCGCCGGAGTGGTCGGCGATGGCTGCCCAGTATTGCGGGTATTTCATGCCGTGGATGATTGCGCCGTAACCGCCCGACGACTTGCCGAAGCATGCGCGGTGCTCGCGGCCTGCGCGCGTTCGGAACTCGCGATCCACGAACGGTATGATTTCACGCGTGAGGTAATCGGCATATCGGCCGACGGCCGATGAGTTCACGTACTGATTGCCGCCGAACGCGGTGAAACAGTCGGGAAACACGATGATTGCCGGGCCCATTTTCCGTTCGTGAACGAGCTTCGCCGCGCGCTCGGGAACGTTGTCGCTGAACGGTTTCCAGTTCGTATGCGATATTCCCGTTCCGGTGAAACCCACGAGATCGTACAGCACCGGAAAACGGCGCCGGCCTCCGCCGTCGTATTGCGGCGGCAGCCAGACGGCGAGTTTGCGCACGTGCGGATCTCCGAGCGGATTGCCTCTGAGGATTCGCGACACATGTTCCAGCACGACCAGCGTGCCGGCGGGACCTTTAGGGCGCTTGAGTGCCATGTTGGATTCCACGGGAGTAACGCATGCTGACAGCATACTATTTCGCGCGGCACAGGGTCGCGATTCCGACGTGCACCGGGAACCGCGCGTGGCGCGCAGCTGTTTGATCGTTCCCGGATCCGCCCGGACGGTCGGCCAACGCGCTAGAATCAGGAAAAACAACGGAGCGATCGCCTTGCTGCTGCCCTTGAACGGACGCACCATCTGCTACGACATCATCGGGCCGGAAGCAGGCCAGGTTGTCGCGTTCTCCCATTCGCTCGCCGCCGATCTCGGGATGTGGGCGGAACAGGTGCCCGCGCTCGCCGCGGCGGGGTATCGCGCGCTGCGCGTCGATCTTCGCGGCCACGGCGGCAGTTCGGCGCCGCCGGCTCCGTACACGATAGACCAACTGGCCGACGATGTCGTGACCGTGCTCGACGGACTGGGAATCGCGCGGTGTCATTTCGTCGGGCTGTCCATCGGCGGCATGATCGGCCAGTCGCTCGGCCTGCGCCACGCGGGCCGCATGCAATCGCTGATGTTGTGCGACACGCAGACGCAGTCCCCCGACGACGCGGCGACACGCTGGGGGCCGCGCATCGACGCGGCAAACAAGGCCGGCTCGCTCGAGCCCATTGCAGACGAGACGATCGGGCGATGGTTGACACCGGAGTACCGCAAGCAGCACCCCGGACGCTGGAAACAGATACGCGACACTATCGCCGGATGCAGCCCGACGGGTTATGCCGGCTGTGCGCAGGCCATCGCCAATTTCAACTTTACCGCGCGCCTGGGCTCGGTCGCGACGCCGACACTGGTCGTCTGCGGCACCGAGGACCCCAGCGCTTCGCCCGCGGCGAGCCGGCACATCGCAAGCCTGTTTCCCGCCGGCGCGTACGATGAATTTCCGGGCGCGCGCCACCTGCCCAACGTCGAGCAGCCCGACGCCTTCAATCGCGTGTTGCTGAGCTGGCTACGCGCGCGCGGCTAGCGCCGCGAACTGGCGCATTACCGGCGGGACCATGATATCGGCCTGGCTGCGGATCTTATAATGGTGTGCACCGGTCCCAGAACCGGCAACGTTCGGGAGGAGAACATCATGGTCAGGTTGGTGGCGGTACTCGTCGGTCTCGTCGTGGTACAGATCGCATGGGCCCAGTCCGCCTGGCGTCCGGAGAAACAGGTGGAAATCATTCTGCCGACCGCGCCCGGCGGGGGCAACGACACGGTCGGGCGCCTCCTGCAGAAGATGCTGCAGGACCACAAACTCGTGTCGACGCCGGTCGTGGTCGTCAACAAGTCCGGCGGTAACCAGACGATTGCGATTTCGTACCATGCCCAGCAGCGCAGCGATGCTCATTTCCTGCTGTTTTCAACTTCGTCGTTCCACACCAACCATATTCAGGGATTGACGCAGTACAGCTATCGCGACATCCCGCCGCTCGCGCTCGCGTTCGTCGATTACAGCGCCTTCATGGTGCCCGCGAATTCGCCGTTCAAGACGTTCGCCGATCTCGTCGAACGCCTGCGCGCCGATCCCGAATCGGTCGCGTTCAGCGTGGTTTCGCGCGGCGGTACTTCGCACGCCGTCGTCGCCACCGCGGCCAAGGCGGCAGGGGTGGATCTGAAGCGCCTCAAAATCGTGGTGTTCAAGACGAGCGCCGAGGCAACCACGGCCATGATGGGTGGGCACATCCAGGCCGCCGTCTCCTCTGCTGCAGGCTCCACGCCGCCCGTGGCGGCAGGCCAGTTGCGCATGCTCGCGATTGCCTCGCCGCAGCGCCGTCCGGGGCCGATCGGCCACGTGCCGACGCTGACGGAACTCGGTATCCAGTCGCCGGCGCTGTCCACATGGCGCGGCATTTTCGGCGCGAAGGACATCACGCCGGCGCAGATCGCGTTCTGGGACGACGCGCTCGCGAAGGCGTTTCAGGGCGAGGAATGGAAGGCGTGGATGACGAAAAACGACGTAACGGCGCCGCCACTGCGCGGCGCGGAACTTTTCAAGTACCTGGAAAACCAGTACACCCACACGCGCGGCGTGCTGGTCGAGCTCGGGCTTGCGAAATAGGGCGGCGCTAGACGACTTCAACGAGCTGCATCATGCCCATGTCTTCGTGGGCGAGCATGTGGCAGTGCATGACGAAGGATCCCGCGAAATCGCGAAATCGCGTGCGAAACGTGACTGAAGTCGGGTTGCTGGGTGTTCCGCCGCGCGGCAGCGCAATCGTATCGGCCCAGTAGGGTTCGGGCACCGCCACACCGTTGATCTTGGTGATGTATATCGGATTGATGTGAATGTGAAACGGGTGCTGGATGTTGTTCATGTTGAAGACCGTCCATTCTTCAACGCTGTTCAGCGCAACGGTCTGCCTTAACGCGCCGGGTGCCTGAAACGGGAAAAACTGCATGCCCGGATCGGACGGCCCGGGTGGCGTCGCCGATGGCAGCGTGCCCGAGGCGCCCATCGCGAATACGTTGTCGGAGAATTTCGTGCTGTCCGTGCGATAGATCCAGTCGGGTGGGTTCGGCGGTACGGACTGCCCCATCAGGATGCGCATGACGATATTCCGCTTGAGTCCCCCGGCCGCCGCGAGTTCCGCATCGGTAATCGGCGCGAGGCTGGAAGGAACCGGCAAGGGGCCGGCCGGCAGCGCCATGGTGACGGCGGGATCCCTGACCACGATTGTCGCCAGATCCTGCGGCACGGATGCCGAGCCCCCGACGGCCAGATTGAGGGTCTTCAACCGGTACGTGCCGGGGGGCACGTCGGCGTGAACCAGCACGCTGGCGCGGTTGCCCGGCGCCAGCACGATGCCGGTCGGGCCGCTGTCGTTTATCGGAATCATGCCGGCACGCGGATTTCCGTCCAGGCTGTACAGGTTCAGCGTGTGACCCTCGAGAACAAGGTTCAGGAAATTGAAGATTCCGGCATGAATGAAGTGCCAGTTCTGCACCTCTCCGCGCTGCATCTCGATCGTCGGTAGCAGTCGGCCGTTCACGAGGAACGGCCCCTCGTTGGTGGTCGTATTGGCGATTTGCGTGAACGACTCCAGCACGCCCGCGGCATCGGTGATCGGCGCCTGGAAGACAAATTCCATCTGACGCGCGGCAGCAATTTCCGGCACCTGGTTGATGCCGCCTTCTGCGCTTTCGACGATCAGCGCGCCGGCCATTCCGCTGCCGACCTGCATGGCGCTCGATCCGTGCAGATGCGGGTGATACCAGTAGGCGCCGGGCGGTTGCGAGTCATTGATATGGAACTCGTGCTGGCGTGTTTCGCCAGGCTGGATGCCGAGCGCGGGATCGTCCAGAACGAAGTCGCCGAACACGCCCGG
Source organism: uncultured Streptomycetaceae bacterium (assembly GCA_964564295.1). Lineage (GTDB taxonomy): Bacteria > Pseudomonadota > Gammaproteobacteria > Burkholderiales > SG8-41 > CAZMBS01. The sequence goes on along the minus strand of CAZMBS010000008.1, from coordinate 24,886 downwards.
CGCGACGAGACCCGGCGTGACATGCAATCCGTGCATGTGCAGGTTGGTGCTGTTGGGGTAGCGCAGATGCGCGACCGGTTCCGTGCTCGGTGGATTCGGCGGCAGTTGATTGACCACCTTGATTCTGAGCGTATCCCCGATGCGCACGCGCAACGTGGGCGCCGGGATGCTCTGGTTCATCGTGCGCAGATTGACCAGTTTGCCGTTGACGTTGAGTTGCGCGTAGGCGAGCGTCAGCGTGATGTCCAGTTCCTGGTTCGTCGAAACGATGGTGCTGCTGCCACCGCCGCAACCCGCGAGGCCGGCCGGCAGAATCATGCCGGCTCCAAGCTTCCAGCTCAGTTGCAGAAAGTCGCGCCGCGAATAACCGCCGCGCTTGTGCGGTACACCCATGGTTCCCATCCTTCCGTTTCCCGGCGCGCGTCAGGAAAAAAACGGCACGGGCTGCAGCTGATGTCGGGCCGCGCCGCCGATTTGACCGTTGCTGTTGTTGCCCCAGCCCCACAGGGCGTTCCCGATCAGGGCCGCCGCGTGCGTCTGTCCGGCGGCGATCGCGCGAACGCGCGAGAGGCCCGAAACCTCGACGGGGCTTGCGCGATCTTCGGTATCGGCAAGACCGAGTTGTCCATGCGCATTCCAGCCCCACGCATACACGCGCCCGCTGCGGCCGAGCGCGAGGGAAAAATGCATCCCCGCGGCAACGCTTTGAACGCGCTCGGGAAAAACGATGGGAGTCGGCACGGCGAGGTAGGCCGCGCCGGGTTTGCCGAGCTGGCCCCGATGATTGCTGCCCCATGCCAGCAACCGGCCATCCCGGCTCACGGCGAGCGCATGCGTTGCGCCGGCTGCCAGAGCCTGAAACCGGGTTTGCGGCGCTACCGCGCGCGGGGTCGATACCGGCTGCAAGTGTCCCAAACCCAGTTGACCTGCGGCGTTGCCGCCCCAGGCGTACAAATGTCCACCGCGCGTCAACGCCATCATGTATCCACGCCCTGCTGCCAGTTGCCGTACTGCGGGAATGCCCGCCACGCGTCCCGGTCCCGCATTGCTTTGCACTGTAGGCCGCCCCAGCGCGCCCTCGTGATTGAGACCCCAGGTATAAACCTCACCATCGGCGTCCACCGCGCCGAACAGGAATTCGCCCGCGGTTACCGCGCGCACGTTGTCGACGGGGAACGGCGACGTCGGCGTCGATAGCTGAATCGAGGCGTCCGGCGCATTCAGGTCCGCGGCATTCGTTCCCCATGCAACGATCCGTTGCTGCGCCGTAATGCCAAAACTGACGCCGTAACCGGCCGCCACGGAGTGGATCTGCTGCGGCAGGCTGACTTCGACGGCGGGGCCCGGCACAGCCGAAGTACTACAGTACCCGGGGCCGCTGGCCGGGATGCGACCGCTGCCGTTGCCCCCCCATCCGAAGACTCTTCCGTCGGCCAGCAGGGCCAGGCTGTGTTCGCGCCCGCAACTCAAAGCGCTTATGCCGTAGTGATTCGGGGAAATATTGGCCATTTACAGGGACCCGGACAACCGCGATTGCGCACCAGCCGGCGGGTTGGCGCGTCAGGTGAGACAACCTTACCAAGCGTCCGGTTCCGATTACTTGACATGCATCAACTTCCGGAGCGCCTGTTCGGCGAAAGCCGGCCGATCCGGTCCCATCCGCGGGCTGCGATCAGCGCGCGGGTGCTTCGGGTTACACTGCGGCGTTTTCAATGCCGGGGATGTTCATGCCGCTACAGTACCCGCTGGTGCACGTCGACGACGTCGAGCCCGAGAACATGAAAAAGGGCGATGGCTGGGCCATCTCCGAGTTCCGGCTGCCGATTTCGGGCAGGCACGGCAGTTCCACGACAATATTTCATTCGATTTTCCGGCCGGGTTCGACGCACGCGAAACACCTGCACAGTCGCTGCGATGAAATCGCCGTTTACCTCAAGGGACACGGCATCGTCGGACAGTCGAACGAGCGCACCGAGGTGCGACCCGGGCATTGCCGGCTCATGCCCAGGGGTTCGGAGCACTTTTTCTACAACGAGACGAAGGACGAAGACGGCCTTGTCATCGGATTTTATGTCGGCGCGAAGGACGTAAAGGACACCGGTTACGAATTCCGCGGCCCCGTGACGGATGCGGATCTCCGTATGCCGCGCGTCAAATCGTTCAGCCAGGGCACGCTCGTGCATATCGACGACGTCGAGCCCGCGCGCATGAACGCGAAGGACGGCTGGAGCATCACCGATTTCCGGATGCCCATCGGCCGGCACACTGGCAGCCCGACGACGCTGTTCTGGGCGAAATTCATGCCGGGCGCGATACACAGAAAGCACCGGCACGATCGCTGCGAGGAACTGTACTACGTCATCAGCGGGCGCGGGCTCGCCGGCGCCGGCGCGGATCGTGCCGAAGTGCGCGGCGGGCATGTGCATTACATTCCCCGGGGCGTCGAGCACTTCATGGTCAACCTGAGCAGCAGCGAGCCGCTGGAAGTGATCGGCGTCTACATCGGCGCGGGCAGCGTCGAGGAGACCGGCTACGTGTACGCGGGCGACGTGACCGACGCGGACCTGAAGGCGCGCACCGTGTGAATCAGGGGGCGGGCTTGCGTGCGTCCGCGCGCAGCCAGAGCGCGAGCCCGCCGGCCATCGCGACGATTGTGATGGCGAAATACGCGCGCAGTCCCAGCGCAGGCCCGATCAGGCCCGCGAAAAACGGCGCGACGCCCATCGCCAGGAACTGAAACGCGGTGGCGTACGAGATCGCGCGGGCGTCCATGCCCCTGGGCGCATGCGCGCGCAGCAGGTGAAAAATGGCGGTCTGCATGCCCGCCGCCGTGAGTCCGAATGCCGCGCGCGCGATCACGAGTTGCAGCGGCGTTTGCAGCACAAGCAGCGGCAGGTGCGTGATCACTGCTGCCGCGGCCGAAAACGTCAGCACGCGCGCGGGACCGATGCGGTCCATCACGAATCCCCACAGCGGCAGCGCGACGAGCATCGATGCGCCGAGCGCGGTCGCAGCCGCGCCGATCCAGTATGCGTCCGAGCCGGTTCCGGCGCCCTGTGCTTCCAGCAGTTGCAGCACGAATACGCTGACGTTCGTGATGTTGCCGTGCCACATGACCATGAACAGGAACGCGAGCAGGAACAGGAGCCCGACACGAGGCACGGCGACGAGATCGCGCAGGCTGCCGAACCAGCGGGGTCGCCACCGACCCGGCGCGGGCTGCTTCACTTCGCGCGCGAGCGCCGCGACGAGAAGGCCGCCGCTCAGCATGAGGCCGCCGCTGACCCAGTAGAGTGAGTGCTGGCGGTCGATCGCCGCCGCGAGCGCGGCGCCGGCGATGGGTCCCATCGCCTGGCCGACCATGCCGCCCGTTTGCGCGAACGACACCGCGCGGCCGATGCGGTGCGGCGGCGTGTTGGCGACCAGCAGCGCGACGCCGGCCGGCGTGAACCCGTTGAATACGGCGACCAGCATGATGATGCACGCGAACGACATCGGCGACTGCGCGAGCGGCACCAGCATCATCGCCGCGCCCATGCCCAGCATGGCGCGCAACACCATGGGTTTGCGCCCGAAATGATCGGCTATGCTGCCCCACAGAGGATTGGATGCCGTGCTGACCAGGTAAAACACGAGCAGCATGGCGCCGACCCACGTCTCGAGGTTGTCGCGCACGCCGAGGCCGCGCACCATGAGCGGCACGAACGGCCACGCGATGTTGAATCCGATCCCGCACAGCAGGTTGGCGACGGGAAAGATCCAGATGTTGCGGCGCCAGTAGGGATGTTGCCGCGTGTCGTCGTCGTCGGCAGTACGGTTTATGGCGCCACCTTTTGCCGCTGCCCCGTCTGCGACGCGCGCACGATGGCATCC
>CAZMBS010000008.1:2760-20913 GCA_964564295.1 uncultured Streptomycetaceae bacterium | reverse complement strand
TTATGGCGCCACCTTTTGCCGCTGCCCCGTCTGCGACGCGCGCACGATGGCATCCAGCATGCGGTGACGCCGCACCGCGTGATCGAAATCGGGTTCGATGGCCGCGCCCGTGCGGATGGCCTGCGCGAACTTGACCCACATCTGGCCCACGTCGTACGACGGCCCCAGGCCGCGGACTTCTTCCGGCACCCACTTGTAGCGGTCCGGCACCGGCAGTTCCTGCAGCGTGCTGTCGTCCTTCTTTCCGCCCATGATTTTCCGCTGTGCTTCCTGCCCGGCATCGCCGCCGCCGATCATCGCCAGCGTGCCCTCCCTGCCGAAAATTTCGAACCGGAAGCCGGTGCCGTGATACGGGTGCACGCCGAGATTTACGCCGACCACGGCGCCGCCATGAAGCCGGCCCGTCAGCATGATGTTGTCGGGCGAGGTCACATCCACGTACTTTCCGGTATCGGTCTCGAACCACTGCGGCACCTGCGTGCTCACCTGCGCCGAAACCTCGGCCAGCTCACCGACGACCATGCACAGCGCATCCATCGAATGCCCGAACGTAATGGTCAGCGTGTTTGCGCCGAGCGTGACGTCGCGCTGCCACGTGCGGTCTGCGGTGCGGGTCAGCACACCGCTGCCGAAATGCGTCATGTTGACCGAAAGCACCTGCCCGACGTAGCCCTCCTTCACCAGGTCGCGCAGGTACAAGTATGCGGGCGATGCGCGCCGCTGCAGACCGACCATGGTGCGCAGCTTGTGCCGGCGCGCGAGCGCCGCGAGTTCCTCCGCTTCCTGCGTGGTTCTGCCGAGCGGCCATTCGCAGTACACGTGTTTGCCGGCCTCCAGCGCGGCCCTGGTCAGTTCGTAGTGCGCCGGAACGCGCACCGCGACCAGCGCGGCTTCGACCTGCGCGTCCGCGCCCATGGCCTTGATGTCGCCGTACGCGCGCTTTACTTTGTATTTCTCCGCCGCGGCCTGCGCCGTATCCGCATGCGCGGTGCACACGGCGTACAGTTCGGTTTCGGGAAGACGCTGCAGCGCCGGTGCATGCGCGCGCGGGCCCCAACGACCGCCTGCTCCGATAAGGCCTACGCGCAATCGTTCGCTGGACGGCATCTGCCGGCTCCTTCGGGTGGGTGTGCTGCCGGTTGCGGGAACAACGTGAAACGCGAACGCGATTCTACTGCCGATGGCGATTGTCGAAGCGCGGTGGACCACTGCTGCGATGCCGTCGTGAAAATATCAAAAGAATCATATAGTTAATCTCGCGTCATCCCGCGCGTCGCGTGCCGTCTCTCTCGCCGGGAAACAGCGGACCCGCAACGCGGCGGTGCTGCGCGAGGCGCCAGCCGAGTATCAGCGCCTCGGCGAAATACGCTGCGGCGATGGCTGCGACACCGACGGCGGCGCCGTTCAGCCCGGGTGCCGCGAACGTGACGCTGCCCACCGCGATTATCACGAGCAGCCGGATCACCGCGCTGCCCGCGATGGCGAGGGTCTGGCGCATGGCCGAGAGCAGCCCGCGGAACAACGACGAATACCCCCAGAATATCACCACCAACAGGATCATCTGCACGCCGGGCACCGCATAGGCGCCCAGATCCGCGGGCAATCCCATGATCGATCCCAGGATCACGTCGCGCATCGGCGTGAAAAACATGCATCCGACAAGCGCCGCGTAGACGAACGTGAGCCGGTGTGCGAACGTCAGGATGACGTGCATGTCCCGGCGACTCTGCACGAGCGCCTGTGCCGTCTGCGCGAGATTGCGCAGCGGCGCTGCCACGAGCGACTTGATCGCATTGACCACGCCGAACGCGGCGAGCGCGAGGTCGGGGTTCGCGAGGCGGCCGAGGAAAAAATTGATGACCAGCATGACGCCGTTCTCGGTGATCTGCGTGATCATCAGCGGCCAGGAGAAGGTCCACAACTGCCGGAACGAGGCCTGCTCGCCGCCGCCCGCCGCGAGCTCGGCGTAGAACACCCGGCTGACGACGACCATGTAGATCATCTCGACCGTCATGCAGCCCACGAGGGATGCGGCGCCGGCGACGGCCCCTTCCATCCAGAACGGCAGCACCAGCATCAGCGCCGCCTGGGACGCGATGCGGATGATCGTTGCATGGGATATGAGCAGCGTGCGCCGCTGCTGCATGCACAGCGCGGTCGTGAGGTTGCGGATCTGATTCGGAAATATCCAGAGTCCCATGACGGCCGCCGCCGCCCTGGCGAGCCGCGTGACTTCCGCGCTGGCGCCGATCAGCGTGCCGAACACCCAGTCCCCGAGCGGCGTCAGGGCGACCGTTTCGATAATGACGAATGGAAACAGCGACACCGCGAAATAGAACCGCGCCACGCGCCAGAACGAGCGCTTGTCGGTGATGTACGAGATGCCCGCCTGGACACCGATGGAGATGACACCGCTGAAGGTCGTATTGAATGCGAACGCGACGCTGAACGCGGCGATCGTCGTCGTGGGGTCCCCGAGCCGCGCGAGAAACGCGTGCACCAGCGCATGCGAAAGCTGATGCAGTTCGGTCGTCAGGATGAGCGGCAGGAAAAACACGACCGCCACGCGAACGGTCAGGGGGTCGTGCCTGCGCATCGCAGGTCCGTGTGCTGCCGGCACAGCGGGCCGTTCTTCAGGCCCGACCTGCACCCTTCATCTCGATGAACTCGAGCTGAACGCCGTCCGGACCTTCGAAAAAGCACACGCGCCGGCCGCCGGAGACGACGGTCTCCTCGAGGATGCCGATGCCGCGCGCCTTCAGCTTCGCGACGACGGTGTCGAGTTCGTCCGTGTCGATCGCGAGATGCTCCATGCCGTACTTCTGTTCGCGCGTCTGCTTCGGGTGCAGATCGGTGATGTTGAGCGACAGGCCGTGCAGATCCACGCGATAGCCGCCGATGGCAGTCTGGCTGGTGATGGTCGCGCCGAGCACGTCGACATAAAACTTCGCGGTTTTCCCGGGATCGGCGGTCTTCAGGTGCAGGTGATTCAGTTTCAGCGTCACGGCATTCTCCTTGCATGGTGATGGATGAGGGCCGGCGCGACGCCGGCCTCGCGTTTCGTGCCTTGCAGCACGAATGCGTTGAACATGTTCGCGAATCGAGTCATGCTGTTTCCCGCGGCGTGATACGTTACTCCAAAATCGCGCGTGCCGCGCAGCCACGGAAAGGATTCGCATGCTCGTACTCGAAGCCCGCCATTTCACGATCATGGCGCCGGAACAGCCGCATGTTTCCCGCGGCGACGGCGGGCACCTCATCATCAATCCCCGGGTGGCGGTCGAAGACCGCACGCATCTGACGCGCGAACAGGCGATCGAACTCGTGAAGCTCACGATGGTCGCGGGCGCGGCGATGCGCACGGTACTCAGCCGCAAGGGCATCGCCATCGGCCGCATCAACTATCAGGACAACGGCAACTGGCGTCACGAGCTGCACGTGCATCTGTACGGCCGCGCGCGCAACGCCACGATCCAGCCGTGGGGCCATTTCCTGCGGATTCCGCCGACCCGGGAGGCGTTCGTCGCAGAGATGGGCGACCTCGAGCCGCTGCGCGCGGACGACGCCGCGGATCTACGGGACGAGATGACCCGCCTGCTCGCGACGGAAAAATACCGCGACTTCCGAGCCTGACGGCGGCTATTCGAGTTTCGCGCCGGACGATTTCACGACCGCGCCCCATTTGCGGATTTCCAGCGGCATGACGCGCGCGAGTTCGTCCGGCGTGCTTGCGAGCACGTCGACACCCATCTCGGCAAGCCGCTTCGTGATTTCCGGCGTGCGCAGCGATTTGCCGAACCCGTCGTAGATCCGGTTGACCGTGTCGCGCGGGATATGGGCGGGACCGAGCAGTGCGTACCAGCCGCTGGATTCGAACCCCTTGATCGTTTCCGAGACGGTGGCGACGTCGGGCAGCGCCGCCGCGCGCTTCGCGCCGCAGACGCCGATCGCGCGCAGGCGCCCGGACTGGATGAACGGCAGCGCCGCGAGCAGCGTGTTGACCTGGAACTGCACCTGGCCCGCGACGGTGTCGTTGAGCGCCTGGCCGGCGCCCTTGTACGGAATGTTCAGCGCGTCGATGCCGGCCATGGTTTTCAGCATCTCGACCGCGAGAAACGCCGAGTTGCCGGCGGCGGTGCCCGCGGTGAGCTGACCGGGGCGCGCTTTTGCGAGCGCAATGAACTCCTTCACGTTTTTCACCGGCAGCGACGGATGCACGACCAGCACCGTCTGCGTGAGCGCAAGCTGGCTCACCATCGTGAAATCCCGGATCGGATCGAACGGAATTTTCGGCAGCAACGTCGGATTGATCGCATGCGGCGTGGTCGCGATCACCAGCGTGTGGCCGTCGGGCGCGGCGCGCGCGACGATTTCCGTGCCGATCGTCGTTGCGCCGCCCGCGCGATTGTCGACGACGATGGTCTGTCCGAAGTGCTCGGTGAGTTTCGGGCTCAGCAGGCGCGCGAGTATGTCGGTGCCGCCGCCCGGCGCCGCGGGCACGATGATGCGGATCGGCTTCGCCGGAAAAGCCTGCGCCGCAACCCACGCCGGCGCCGCGAGCAGCGCGCCCACAACTGCACCGCGCAGTATCGATCGTAATTCATTGAATATATTCATATAATTACCATGCGTTGGTGCGGCCACCGGGCCCGGTGCGCGCCTACAGAATCGGCAACGGCGGTTTCACGCCTTCCGGCAGCGGCGTGCGGTCCACGTTGAGGCACATCGAGATCAGCCCGTAGTAGCCGTTGACCGCGATGAGGTCCATGACGCCGCGTTCACCGAAACGGTCGAGCGCGGCCTGGTAGGTCGCGTCGGATACGCCGTGCGTCTCGTGCAGCTCGCGCGAGAAGTTGTAGACGATGGTTTCGTCGGCGGACAGGTTGGCAGGCCGGCGCCCGTGCGCGATATCCTCGCCGATCGCGGGGTCGAGCCCGTTGTCGAGCGCGAGGCGGTGGTGCGCGTGCCACTCGTACTGCGCGGTCCAGTGGCGTGCGGTGATGATGATCGCGAGTTCGTTCAGCTTCGGCGGAATCGAGCTGCGAAACCGGATCTCCGCGCCGAGGCTCTGGATGATGTGGCCCACGCCGGGGCTGCGCAGCAGCACGTTGAACGGCCCGCCGATGGGCCCGGGCTTGGCGGCGGACGAGTTCTTGAGCGCGCTGCGCGGTCCCGAACGGATGGCGTCCGCGAGCACGCGTTGCTCCGGAGACAGTTTGTCGACGGGAATCTTCTTGAACCGTTGTGCGGCATCGGGGCTGGTCATCGGGCGTTCCTTGATCGTGGATAGTGTCGGCGGAAGCCGAACCGTAACCGCTGTCGGCGGCCTTCGCAAGTATCGCAACCCACACCGTGGAATTTGTCGTGATGCGGAATTGGGCGGATACTCTGCGGCGTCGAACATGAGGATCCGTGACATGCGTATCCGGTCGGGAATCGCCGCGCTGCTTGCTGCCGGACTGGGTTTCTCCGCCGTTTCCCACGCGCAACGTGCCGACGACTATCCGTCGCGCGCCGTGCGCGTGGTCGTCCCGTTTTCGGCCGGCGGCCCGCCGGACATCATCGGGCGGCCGCTGCTGCAGGAATTGACCAGGGCGTTCGGCCAGCCGTTCGTGCTGGACAATCGCCCCGGCGCGAGCGGCACGCTGGGCACGGACATCGTCGCGAAAAGCCCGCGCGACGGCTACACGCTGCTCTACACCACCGGATCGCACAATACCAACACGCTGCTGATCCGCAAGCTGCCGTACGACGCGCGGCGCGATTTCGCGCCGATCTCGCAGGCTACGCTGTCCTACGGGCAGGTGCTGACGGCGCATCCGTCTCTGCCCGTCCGGAACCTGCAGGAGTTCATCGCGTTCGCGCGCGCGCGGCCGGGCAAGCTCCATTACGGGTCGGCCGGCGTGGGCAACATCACGCACGTCGGCGTCGAGATGATCGTCGCGGCGGCGAAGATCAAGCTCACGCACGTGCCCTACAAGGGCGCGGCGCCCGCGATGAACGACCTGCTGGGCGGTCACATCGAGTTGCTGTTTCCGAGCCTGTCGCAGGCCGGCCCGTACATACACGCGCGGCGCATCCGCGCGCTCGCCATCGCCGGCCCGGTCCGCGCCCCGGCGCTGCCCGACGTGCCCACGTTCGCCGAGCTCCGCTATGCGCCGGTCGACACGCCCGGGTGGCAGGGATTCTGGGCGCCGTCCGGAACGCCGCCCGAGCGCATCGCGCGCCTCGGCGCCGAGATCGTGCGCATCCTCAGGACGCCGGACATGCGCGCGCGCATCAGCGACACCGGGCTGCGGCCCATCGGCAACACGCCGGAAGAATTCGCGGCGTTCATCGAGCGCGATTTCGTGTTTTTCGAAAAAGCCATACGCGCGGCGAACATCGAGCCGCAGTAAGTATGGTGCGACGGGTAAACGGCTTGTAACAGGAAGCGACACATGGATTTGAACCTCAAGGGCCGCACGGCCTTCGTCACCGGCGCGAGCCGCGGCATCGGCAAGGCCATCGCGACGGCATTGGCGGCAGAGGGCGTGAGCATCGGGCTCTTCGGGCGCGACGTGCCGCGCTGCAACGGCGTCGCGCAGGAGTTGCGCGCGCGTCATCCGGATGTCCGCACGGCGGTGGTCGAACTGGATCTCGCGCAACGCCATGCAATCAAGCCTGCCGTCGAACGCGCGATCGCCGAACTCGGGCGCGTCGACATCCTCGTCAACTGCGCGGGGGGCGCGTACCGCGGCCGGCTCGAGGAAATCCCCGACGAACTCTGGGAAGGCTATTTCGCGATCAAGCCGCTGGGGCTCATCCGCATGACGCGCGAGGCGATTCCGTACCTGCGCCGGTCCGATCAGGGCCGCGTGATCAACATCTCCGGGACACGCGGGCGCGAACCGCACGGCGTGCAGGTCATGTCGGGCCCGATCAACCTCGGCACGCTCTCGATCACGAAGGCGATGGCGAACGAGTTCGGCAAGGACCGCATCACGGTGAACGCCATCTGTCCGGGCTCCACCGACACCGGGCGCTGGACCGAACTCGTGACCATCGCCGCCCGCGAACGCGGCGTGTCGCGCGAGGCGGCGGAATCGGCGCTGACGGCCGACGTGCCGATGGGCCGCGTCGTGAAACCGGAGGACGTGGCCGGCCTCGCGGTGTTTCTTGCCTCCGCGCGCGCGGGCATGATTTCCGGCTGCGCGGTGAACGTCGACGGCGGGCGAACGCGCGGCATCTGATGTACTTACTGTCGAAATCCCGTCCACACGGCGATCGCGGACAACGCAGGAGTCCCGGCTGCATGCGTCGCATCATAGAAGCGGGATTCGCGGCATTTGTTGCCGCTGCGGCGCCGGTCGGCGCCGCCGGTGCCGATTATCCGAACCGGCCGGTGCGGCTCGTGCTCGGATTTCCGGCGGGGGGAACGCCGGATTCGCTCGCGCGCACCGTCGCGACGCAGGTGGAAAGTCAGTGGGGCCGCAACATCATCGTCGACAACCGTTCGGGCGCGAATGCGATGATCGCGGCGGAAATCGTCGCACGCGCGAATCCCGACGGCTACACGATCCTGTTCAGCCCGCCGGCGATCATCATCAACCAGATCCTCTACAGCAAAGTGCCGTACGACGTGTTGCGCGATTTCGTTCCGGCCGCGAACGTGGGAATAGGCGAAGGTTCGCTGCTCGTCGTGCATCCGGCGGTGCCCGCGAAGTCGGTGCGGGAACTCGTCGCGCTCGCCCGGAGTTCCGGCAAGCCGCTCACGTACGGCACGCCGGGCATCGGCAATACGCAGCACCTTGTTTCGGAGCTCTTCAACCTGCGCTCGGGCACCAAACTCCTGCACGTGCCGTACAAGGGCCTGCCGCCCGCGGTCAGCGCGGTGCTGAGCGGGGAAGTGAACGTGCTGTTCGCGCCGCCCGCGATTATTGTGCAGCACATCAAGGCCGGACGGCTGCGCGTGCTCGGGTTCACCGGCGCGCAGCGCTGGCCGCTGATGCCGGACGTGCCGACCATCGACGAAGCGGGCGTGCCGGGCTACCGGACGAGCGGCTCGTGGCAGGGCTTGTTCGTGCCCGCGAAGACGCCCGCGGGAATCGTCGCGCGCATCAACGCCGAAGTGGCGGCCGCGATCCGCGCGCCGCGGGTGCAGGATTTCGTCCGGGCCGCGGGCTACGAGCCGGACGGCAAGTCCTCGCCGGAGGACTTTCGCAGGATAATCGTCGCGGATCTGAAGCGATACGCCGAAGTCGTGCGCGCGACGGGCATCAAGGCGGAATAGGCGGCGGCGAGCGTTTGCCGCGTTGCGCGCCAACATGCGGTGCCGTCGCGGTGTGATGGCTACGGGAGGAGGGAACATGATGCAGCGACAATACGGCTGGTTGTTGTTGTGGATCCTGTCGGTGGCGGGCGCGCCGGCCTGCGCGCAGGGCTGGAAACCGGAAAAGAACATCGAAATCCTGATCGGGCTCACGGCGGGCAGTTCGCAGGACCGAACGGGGCGCGCGCTGCAGAAGGTCTGGCAGGAAAGCGGGTCGGTCGGCGTGCCGGTGAACGTCGTCAACCGTCCGGGCGGCGGCGGTCAGGTTGCGTGGACCGCGCTCGCGCAGCAGGCGGGGGATGCGCACTATCTGCAGATCGCGTCACCGACGCTGCTCGCCCGCTACATCACCGGGCTCGGCACGATGAATTTCACCGATTTCACGCCGCTCGCGCTGCTCGGCAACCAGTATCTCGGCGCGGCAGTGCGCGCCGATTCCCCCGTGAAAACCGGGCGGGACCTCATGGAGCGCCTCAAACGCGACCCGTATACGTTCAGTCTCGGCATCAACAGCGCCGGCGGCACGCTGCACATCCTGGCCGCGATGCTCGTGCGCGCCGCGGGCGGCGACCCCCGCAAGGCGCGCATCACGGTGTTTCAGGGTGCCGAACTCATGACGGCGGGAATCGGCGGGCACGTCGATGCGATCGTCACGGTGGCGTCGAACATACTGCCGCACGTCGAATCGGGGCGGCTCAACATGGTCGGCGTGGCGGCGCCGAAACGGCTCGCCGGTGCGCTCGCCGGAGTGCCCACCTTTCGCGAGCAGGGCTTCGATCTGCTCGTCAGCAACTGGGCGGGCGTGTTCGCGGCGAAGGGGCTCACGCCGCAGCAGGTGGCATTCTGGGACGGCGTGCTGGCGGCGACCGTGGCGACGCCGTCGTGGAAAGCCTTTGTGGAATCGAATCAGTGGGAACCCGAGTATCTCGCGAGCGCGGCGTACGTGAAGCACCTGCACGCCGAGGAAAAGCGCCTGCGCGCGGCGCTTTCGGATCTCGGGCTCGCGAAATAGCCGGCGCGGAGGTTTCCATGCTGTCGGCCCATGCCGTGGATGTCACCGCCGCGACGTTCGAGCAGGAAGTGATCGAGGCATCGAAGACCGCGCCGGTTCTGGTCGATTTCTGGGCGCCATGGTGCGGCCCGTGCCGCGCGCTCGGACCCCTGCTGGAAAAGCTCGCGGCGGAATACGCCGGCGCGTTCCGCCTCGCAAAGGTCAATTCGGACGAAAACGTCGAGCTTGCCCGCGCATTCGACGTGCGCTCGATTCCGGACGTGCGGGCGTTTCGCGACGGCGCGGTGGTGGACCAGTTCATGGGCGTTCTGCCGGAATCGCAGTTGCGCGCCTTCATCGACCGCGTCGTGCCGAAACCCGCGGAAGTGGCGCGCCGGCGCGCGGCGGACCTGCGTGCGGCGGGCGATCCGGACGGCGCGATCGCCGCGCTGCGCGGGGCGCTGGAAATCGACGGCACGTACCAACCCGCGCGCATCGACCTTGCCGAACTGCTGATCGACCGCGGCAGCCACGATGCGGCGGCGGTGGAACTCGACGCCGTGCATGCGGACGCGGACCGGGATGCGCGCGTCGAAGCGCTGCGGCAGGCCATCGCTTTTGCGCGCGCGGGCGGCAGCGAAAGCGAACTCGCGGCACGCGTCGCCGGCAATCCCGCCGATCTGGAGTCGCGGCTCGCGCTCGCGGGCGCGTACGCCGCGCGCAAGGCCTGGCGCGATGCGCTCGATCAACTGCTCGCCATCGTCGAGCGCGACCGGAAATGGCGCGACGGCGCGGCGCGCAGGCAGATGCTGGCGATTTTCAATCTTGCGTCCGGCGAGGCGGATCTCGTGTCCGAGTACCGGCGCAGGCTCGCGAGCGCGCTCAACTGAAGCCGGCGTCGGCTGCGTTCCGTTACGCCTCTCCGGCGCGACGGTGGCGCAGCACCATGCCGTTTCTCGCGCCGGTGGCGCGCCCCTTGTCCACTGCTGCCGTACCGCCGACGAACACGTAATCGATGCCCTCGGGATGCCGGCACGGGTCGGCAAACGTGGCAACGTCGCGAATCGCGCGCGGATCGAAAACCACGACGTCCGCGCGCAAGCCCGGCCGCAGAAGCCCGATTTCGGCGAATCCGAACGTGGCGGCCGGCAGGCCGGTCATCTTGTGTATCGCGCGTTCCAGCGAAAGCGTCTTTCGCTCGCGCACGTATTCCCCCAGCACGCGGGGAAAGCACCCGTATTCGCGGGGATGCGGATTATCCACATCGAGCCCGTCGCTGCCGATCATCGTCCGCGAGTGCGAGAGCACGGTTTCGACATCCGCTTCGCAGCATTGCACGCTCACGCGCCCGACGGCACCGCGTTCTTCGACCAGCAATTCCATCAGGAACGAAACCGGCTCCTTGCCCGCGCGGCTTGCCGCCTCGCCCAGGCTCATGCCTTCCAGGCGTTTGTTCGCGGCGCTGCCCACGCTGCTGATGATGATGTTCTCCCAGCCGATGGCGCCCGCGCGATTTTCCCAGCCCGGCAGTCCCGTCGCGAAGTCCCGCTTGATTTTCTGCTGTATGACCGGGTCGACGAGACGCTTCAGCATTTCCTCGACCCCGCCGTCGATGGCCCACGGCGGCAGTGTAGACAGCATCGTCGACTGGCCTGCCACGTAGGGATACACATCCGACCAGGTTCTGACCCCGCTCGAATTCGCGTCATCGAGCATCGCGAGGGTGTCTTTCACTTTGCCCCAGTTTCCCCGGCCGGCCGCCTTGTGATGGGAAACCAGCACCGGAACCGAAGCGGCGCGCCCTATGGACAAGGCCTCGGTAACCGACTCGACGAGCAGGTCCGACTGATTCCTCAAATGAGTGGCATACAGCCCACGGTGGTCCGACACGACGCGGCACAGCGCGATGAGCTCATCGGTGGACGCGTAGACACCGGGCGCATAGCACAGCCCGGTCGACAGCCCGAATGCGCCGTCCTGCATCGCCTGATCCAGCAGCGCCTGCATCTGGCCGAGTTGCGCCGGGGTCGGCAGGCAGTCGTCGAATCCGAGTACCGCGCTGCGCAGGGCACCATGACCGATCAGGGCGGCGACGTTGACCGCCGTGCCGTTCTCCGCCAGCAGTTGGAAATATCCCCCCAAAGTGCTCCAGGGCCATTCCACGTGCGGGTGACCCAGAATCGGCCGCGCATAATTGCGCGTCATCTCGCGCGTCCGGGCGCTCAACGGAAACGGCGAAAATCCGCAGTTGCCGATAACCTCGGTGGTGACGCCCTGCCGGATCTTCGGCGCGGAATCCGGTCGCGCGATGACGGAAATGTCGGAATGCGAGTGCGTGTCGATGAAGCCCGGGGCCACGACCCTGCCGGACGCTTCGATGCGGCGTCGCGCCTGCGCGTCGGCCAGATCTCCCATGGCGGCGATCCGGTCCCCCTGTATGGCGAGGTCCCCCGTCTTCGGCGCCGTTCCCGTGCCGTCGACCAGCAGACCCTTTTCGATCAGAACGTCATACACGGCCGGAATTTCCACATGTGGCGGCGTTTCCCGTGAACACGGCGATCCGCCTCTTACTTGATCAGGCCGAGGTCCGTCAGGGTCGAGCGGTACTGATCGCGCTCGCGCTCCATGTGGCTTTTCATGGCGGCGCTGCCGAGATAAGTCGGATCCTGCTGCAGATCGAGCAGTATCCTGCGCCACGCGGGATCGGCGGTTGTCTTCGCGAACACGCCGTCCCAGTAGGCAATCTGCGCCGGATTGAGCCCCTTGGCGCCGACGACGCCGTTCCAGTTCGAGAACACCAGGTCGATGCCGCTCTCGCGAAAAGTCGGCACTTCGGCGAACGTGCCGGCGAGCCGATTCGGCGCCGCCATCGCCAGCACGCGCAGCTTGCCGGCCTGCACGGAGCTGCGTATGCCCGACGACGTCGTGATGAGCACGTCGACGTGCCCACCCATCACGCTGGTCATCGCTTCCGCCGAGGCGTTGAACACCACCATTTTCATCCTGCGCGTATCGATGCCCAGGGCTTTTCCGTACAGCGCGCCGGTCACGTGCTGGGCATTTCCGATGGTGACGCCGAATGCGAAGCTCACGGACGACGGATCCTTTCGCAGCCGTTCGGCAAGATCGTTCAGCGACCTCAGCGAACTGTCGGCAGCCACGGAAAAAGACTCGTACTCGCGGATCATCAGCGCGAGCGGCGTGACGTCGGCCAGCGACAACCTGCTTTTTCCCAGCAGTTGATTGGAGAGCATCGAGGGACTGGTCATGGAGAGGTAATGCCCGTCTCCGGGATAGTTTGCGAAGTACGTCCACCCCAGTTCGCCTCCCGCACCGGGCTTGTTCACGATGATCTGCGCAACGGCAATGAGCTTGTTGTCCTGCCATACTTTCTGCATCCGGCGGGCCGTGCGGTCCTGATTGCTGCCGGGCGCGGTCCCGACGATCACTTCGACGTTGCGTTCCGGACGCCACTCCGCTGCGACCGACGACGCCGGAACGATGGCGGCAAGCGCGAGAACTGCGACACCGACAAAGATTGTGATGGTATTCATGGCGTTGCGGCCCTCTGGCGAATGACTGTGACCGGTATCACGCGCGCAGTTCGTCGGCGCGGGTAATCGTCGGAAACTGCGCCGCCGGCATCAGCGGTATCGATTTGAGGCCGGAGCCGGTGCTCACGAGCACGACCCGTTCGCTCGCCTTCACCATGCCGTTCGCGCGCGCTTTCCGGAGTCCGACCAGCGTCGTCGCGCTCTCCGGGCACGAGAAGATGCCCTCCGAGCCCGCCAGCGTTTCGACGGCCGCGAGCGCCTCCGCCGATGTCACGGACAATGCCGCGCCGCCGTGCGTGCGCAGGATCTCGAGCACCGCGGCCCCGCCGGGCGGATTGACGGATTTCAGCCCGCCGGGCAGGACGTCGAGCTTGCCCCACGCCTCGCACGTCTCGCGCCCCTCGTCGTAGGCCTTCACGACGGGCGCGCAGCCCGCGTACTGCGTCACGTAGAGTCGCGGCATCGGTCCCTTGACCCAGCCGAGTTCCAGCAGTTCCGCGAACGCCTTCCAGATCGCGATTGCGCCGAGGCCGCCGCCCATCGGGTAGAACACGGCATCGGGCAGACTCCAGCCGAGTTGCTCCGCGATCTCCAGCCCCATCGTCTTCTTGCCCTCCGTGCGATACGGCTCCTTCAACGTGCAGATGTTGAACCAGCCGTTTTTCACGCAGGCTTCCGCGATCATGGGACCGGACGTGTGCCAGTCCTCGACCAGAAAGGTCGGCTGAGCGGCGACGCGGCAATGCTGGCGGCTCGACACCTGCGCGTCCGTCGGCAGCGCGTTGACGCAGCGCACGCCGGAGCGGGCCGCGTACAGGCTCCACGATCCGCCCGCGTTGCCGGAGCTGTTGTGCGCCACCGTCTTTACGCCGAACTCCCGGTACATCGACAGCGCGACCGACGCCCCGCGATCCTTGAACGTGCCGCTCGGATTGAGCCCCTCATCCTTGACCCACAGGTTCGCGCAATCGAGCGCCCTGCCCAGCGCGGGCGTCGACAGCAGCGGCGTGTAGCCCTCGCCCAGCGTCACGGCCCGCGTCGCATCGATCGGCAGCAGCGGCGCATACCGCCAGAGGCTGCCGGGGCCCGATTGCAGCGATTCCGGCCGCACTTCGGCGCGCAGGCGTTTCAGGTCGTAACGCGCGTACAGCAATCCGCCGGGCGCGGCGTTGCGCGGTGCGTCGGGCGAGAGCTTTTGTCCTGTTTTCGTGCACTCGAGATGCGTGAGATAGGTCATGTCGATCCTCGGCGGGTTCGCGTCATTACACGCGACGCCTCCGCGGGTGTCAATGCGGCTTGGCCCGTCCCGTTCCGGGGCGGCTCCGGATGGAGGCGAGACGGAACGCGGTGCTACCATGCCCCGGCGCGCCGCGTTCGCGGTGCGTTCATACTGTGAACGGAGATGCGGCATGAGTTTTTTCTGGAAGGGGCGGCTGGGCGAGAAACCAAGCGACCTGCTGAAGCACTACTACGCCGAAACCATGCGCGAGCCGCTGTTCCTCGAAGCGCTGCACCAGTGGGACAAGGCGCAGGTCGTCGTACTCGGCGAGCAGGAGATCGCGCCGCCCGACGCCATGCGCTGCCTGCTGAACGCAGTGGCGGAGATGGAAAAGGAGGGCGTGGTGGAAGCGCGCAAGGCGCTGTGGAACGTCATCCACGGCGGCGAGGAGTACATGCGCAAACACTGCGACGAGGACAAGTCGGGCTGGCTGCACGTGGGGCGCTCGAGTCCGAGCATACGGGTCGTCGCGTCGCGCATCGCGTTCCGCAGCCTGCAACTGCAGATCATGGCGTCGGCCCTCGACCTGCGCGCGAAAATCATCGACGTCGCCGAACAGCACGTCGAGACGCTGATGCCCGGCTACAGCTACATCCAGCACATCGAACCCTGCACGCTGGGTTTTTATCTGATGTCCTTCGTCGAGCCGTTCGAGCGCGACTACCAGCGGTTCGCGGCCGCCTACGGCAACACCAACATCAGCGCGGTCGGCACCGGCGCGGCGTACGGCATCGAGTTCCCGCTGGATCTCGAACGCTTCGACGCGCTGCTCGGCTTCGACGCGGCGCCGTGGAACGCGCGCGACTCGATCCGCAACTACGACTACCTGATCGAGACCTACATGGCGCTCGCGCTGATGCACAGCACGCTCGGGCGTATTGCGATGGATTTTCTGATCTGGCACAGCAGCGAGTTCGATTTCATCGAGCTGCCCGGCCGCCTCAGCATCACGTCGAGCATATCCCCGCAGATGCGCATCCCGTACGTGCTCGAGTTCATCCACGGCACGAGCGGCCTCATCGCGGGCCGTCTGATGGGCGCGCTGGCGATCACGAAAACCGCGTCGGACCAGCTCGAAATGGCGACGATGCTTCCGGCCGAGTTCTGGAAATGCGCCGACGAGTCGCGGCGCGCGATGGATGCCATGGTCGATGCGCTGGGCGACATGAACGTGAACAAGGAGCGCATGGCGCAATGCGCGAACGACTACTGGTCGCAGGCGAGCACGGTCGTGGGTTACCTCGTGAAGGAGCACGGCATGTCGTACCGCACCGGCCACCAGGTCCTCGCGCACATGATGCAGCGCGTCGCCGACAACAACATTCCGCCGTCGCAAGTCACGCCCGACATGCTGGAAGCCGCGGTCGAGCAGTACACCGGCCGCCGCATCGGCGTCACGCAGCAGACGCTCGACCGGCTGTTCGACGCGATGGAGTGCGTGCGGGCGCGCAAGTACCGCGCCGGAGCCGCGCCCGGGCGCGTCGTCGAGCACATCGCGGCGGCGCGCGAGAACCTCGCGCGCGACCGCCGGTTCGTCACCGGAAAGGCCGGCGCGATCGAGGCGGCGCGCAACCGGCTCGACGGCGCGTTCGCGGCGCTGCGGCGCAAGTACGCGTGATCGGACATGGGGAGAAAGCAGTGTCGAACATCAAAAGATTGTCTGCCGCGATCCTGCTCGCCGGCGGCGCCGCGCTGCACGCGGCGCAATCGGCGCGGAACTCGCGGCAAAGGCGGCGCCGGATCGCTACACGTTCATGGCCACCACGAGCGGCGTGATCGTCGTGAACCAGAGCCTGTACAAGAGGCGCAACTACGACCCGATCGCGGACTTCGCTCCGATCACGATCATCGCCTCGCTGCCGAACATGCTGGTGGTCGGCCCGCCGATGGCGGCGCGCGTCGTGAAGGCCGCGGGCATCCGCGCAGACTGAACCATAACATATTGATTTTATTGACATAATAAATCATCTGTCCGGGCTTCGCGCGCGGGTGTTGCGAAGCCTCTGCCGATGCTGGTAAATGAAGCAGTAGAGGCAACTGCGCCGAGGACGACGCTTGGCAGCCGCAACTCAGTTCAGGCACGCACGCACCGTGGCGCTCGCGGCATTTGTCGCGATCGCGGCCGCCGTGCCCGTGCGCGCGGAAGCGTCCGCGGACACGACGGCGTTTCCGTCCAAGCGCATTCGCATTCTCGTCGCGTCTCCGCCCGGCGCGGCGGATGACTTCTTCGCGCGCTCGATCGGCGGCGAACTCGAAACCTTCTACGGCCAGCGCGTCACCGTCGAGAATCGCGCCGGCGCGGGCGGCCTGATCGGCAATACGCTGGTGTCGCGCGCGCATGCCGATGGCTACACGCTGGGCATGATCGGCGTCACGCGCTTCATCACCGAACTCATGCGCGATCAGCCGCCGTACCGCGCGCTCGCGGACATCGCCGGCGTCGCGCACGTCGCCTCCATCACCAACGTGCTCGTCGCATCGCACGCGCTGCCGGTGCGCACGGCGCCGGAATTCGTGCGCTACGCGCGCCCGCGCTTCGGCGAGTTGAACTACGCGTCGCTCGGCATCGGTTCGGCGTCGCACCTTGCGGGCGAGGTGTTCACGCGCGCCGTCGGCATCCGGGCCGTGCACATCCCGTTCCGGAACCTGACCGATGCATTCGTCGAGATGGGGCTCGGGCGCGTGCATTACGCGGTGCTCACGCTGCCGGCGTCGCTCGCGACGCTGCGCGAGGGGCGGTTGCGCCCGCTGGCCGTCATGACGCCGCAGCGCAGCCCCACGCTGCCGGACGTGCCCGCCATAGCGGAAGTCGGGCTGCCCGAGGCGCAGTTCGACAGCTGGTCGGGCATCGTCGTGCCGCGGGGCACGCCGCGGCGCATCATCGAGCAACTGCACGGCGACATCGTGCGGGGCCTGCGCAAGGCGAAGCTGCGAGAGCTGTTCCTGCGGCAGGGCGCCGAATCGACGCCCGACAGCACGCCGTCGGCGTTCATGCGCTACATGCAGGAGGAGTACCTGCGCTACCAGGCGCTCATCCGCGACACGAGCATACGGCCGGAGTAATCCGGCGGCCGATTCTGTGCCGCGGGTGGTTTCGACACTTTTCCAACCGACTCTCCAATATGAAAGGCACGGACATGACCGGAGCAAATCAGCTGCCCGATATCCTCGAGACGACCGTCGCGGAGCGCGTCGCGACGGGATTCCTGTTCACCGAGGGCCCGCTCTGGCACCCGGACGGCTACTGGTACTTCGTCGATCTGCGGCGCAACAGGCTGCACCGCATGAAGCCGGGGCATCCGCCCGAACTGGTTCGCGAGACCGGCGGCGGCAACGGCACGACCTTCGATCTGCAGGGTCGGCTGATCCTGTGCGAGGGCGAAGGCCGGCGCGTCACGTGCATGGGCGCGGACGGCGCGGTCGAAACGGTTGCGGACCGGTACGAAGGCGGGCGGTTCAACCGCCCCAACGACGTGGTGTGCCGTTCGGACGGCAGCCTCTACTTCACCGACCCGGACAAGCGCATGCCGTACGCGGCGCGCGAAATTCCGGGGCCCGCGGGCGTCAACAATCTGTGGGACGGCGCGTGCGTGTATCGCGTCGCGCCCGACCGCCGCGTGAGCGTGCTCGCGCACTGCGAGTACCCCAACGGCCTCGCGTTCTCTCCGGACGAGCGCACGCTGTACGTCGCGAACACGCGCTCGTCGAAATACGTCCACGCCATCGCGCTCGACGCGGCCGGCAACATGACGGGCCGGCGCATTTTCGCCGACATGAACGAGGGCGCGCGCCCCGGCATTCCCGACGGACTGAAGGTCGACAGCACGGGGCGCGTGTACTGCACCGGCCCGGGCGGCATCTGGGTGTTCCGGCCGGACGGAACCCGCGTCGGCATCATCGAATTCCCGGAGCAGGCCGTGAACTTCGCGTTCGGCGGACCGGATCTGCGCACGCTGCTCTGCTGCGCGCACACGTCGGTCTACACGCTGCGCGTCAAGGTGCCCGGCAATCCGCATCC
>CAZMBS010000008.1:0-2660 GCA_964564295.1 uncultured Streptomycetaceae bacterium | reverse complement strand
CGGAAAATCTCGCGGGAAAAGTTGCCGTGATCACGGGCGCGTCGCGCGGCATCGGGAAGGCCATCGCGTTGCGGCTGGCGTCGGAAGGCGCGTCGATCTATCTCGCGGCGGACGGCACGCGGGAGGAACTGGAAAGCGTCGCGGCGGCATGCCGCGAGGCCGGCGTGACGGACGCGGCGTGGGGGCTGCACGATCTCGCACGCGCGACGGAACCCGAGGCCATGATCGCCGCCGCGCACAAGCGTATGAATCGCATCGATATTCTGGTCAACAACGCCGGCATCCGCGTGCGCAAGGCGTTCGGCGAATTCACGCACGAGGAGTTCGAGCGCATGGTCGCGATCAATCTGCGCGCGCCGTTTTTCGCGAGTCAGGCGGTCGCGCCGATCATGCGCGCGCAGGGCGGCGGGCACGTCGTTCACATGGCGAGCCAGCTCGGGCTCGTCGCGTCGCGTTACGGCTCGGTCTACAACGTGACCAAGGGCGGGCTGATCCAGTTGACGCGGTCGATGGCGCTGGAACTGTCGCGCGACAACATCCGCGTCAACGCGGTGTGCCCCGGGCCCGTGTCGACCGAGGGATTCATCGCGAACCGCAATCCCGGCGAGCTCGAGCAGCGCGCGCGCGACGTGCCGATCGGGCGCTTCGGCACCGTCGAAGAGGTCGCGGGCGTGGTCGCGTTTCTGGTGTCGAAGGACGCGGGCTACGTCGTCGGCCACGCGCTCGTCATGGACGGCGGCTACGTCATCCACTGACTAGCGGTGCAGGTCGCGGCTGATGAATTCGCCGTTGAGCGGCGCGGACAGGTCGCTCGCCAGAAACACCACGACGTTGGAAAACTCGTCCGGCTGGTAGACGAATCCCGCCGCGAGCAGGCGCTCCACGTCCGCCGCGCTTTTCCCCACGCGCCACAGCGGCGTGTCGGTCGCGCCCGGTCCGAAGCAGTTGATGCGCACGCCGGTATCCTTGAGTTCCAGCGACACCGCGCGCGTAAATCCGATGATGCCCGCCTTCGACGCGGCGTAGGCCGAGCCCTTCGCCTGGCCGCGGATGCCGGTTCCCGACGCGGTGCTCACGACCACGCCGCGCTTGCGCGGCAGCATGCGCCGGATCGCCGCGCGCGAGCCCAGATAGACGCTGCGCAGATTGAGCGCGATGACCGCATCCCATTCGGACTCTTCCATGTCCACGAGCGCGCGGCGCGGAAACATGCCCGCGATGTTGAGCAGCACGTCGAGCGGACCGAACGCCTGTTCGGTGCGGTCGAGCAGCTTTTCGAATTCGGGTCCCCGCGTGACATCCGCCTGCACCGCGATCGCGCGGCCACCGGCCTGCGTGATGGCGTCCGCGGTCGCTTTCGCGGCATCGAGATGGATGTCGGCCACCGCAACCGCGGCGCCGTGCGCGGCCATGGCCAGACCGTAGCAGCGCCCCAGTCCGCCGCCGCCGCCGGTCATCGCGACGGACTTTCCTTCGAGCAGTTTCATGCGTTTTCCCCGCGGTTTCCCACGCCGCATCTTAAGGCATAATGAAGCGGTCGTAACGCGATGCGCCCCCGGGCCATGGAGGAGCCA
Source organism: uncultured Streptomycetaceae bacterium (assembly GCA_964564295.1). Classification (GTDB taxonomy): domain Bacteria; phylum Pseudomonadota; class Gammaproteobacteria; order Burkholderiales; family SG8-41; genus CAZMBS01. The sequence goes on along the minus strand of CAZMBS010000008.1, from coordinate 1,086 downwards.
TGCACGTCGATCTGAAAAGAGCCGCAGGTGTGCTGTCCGCCGTAGTGTTGATCCCGGCGTTCGCGCCGGCGCTGGCGCAGCAGCAGTATCCCGTGCGCCCGATCCGCATGGTCGTGCCGTGGCCGCCGGGCGGCGTGACCGACGTCATCGCGCGCGGACTCGCGGCCGTGCTCGGCGAGTCGATGGGGCAGCAGGTCGTCATCGACAACCGGCCCGGCGCGGCCGGCACGCTCGGCGTGGGCATCGTCGCGAAATCGCCGCAGGACGGCTACACGCTGATGATGAGCGACGTGCCGAGTCACGCGATCAGCGCGAGCCTCTACAAGTCGCTGCCGTACGACCCGGTCAAGGAGATCGAGCCGCTCGCGTTGCCGTCGCGCTCGCCGCTCGTGCTGGTGGTCAATCCGTCGCTCGGCACCAGAACCATTCCGCAACTGATCGACCAGGCCAAAGCGCGCGCGGGCCAGATCGCGTTTGCGTCGTCGGGTCCGGGCTCGATCACGCATCTCACCGCGGAACGCTTCATGCGCGACACCGGCGTGAAAATGCTGCACGTGCCGTACAAGGGCGGCGGCCCTGCGACGGCGGCGCTCGTCGCGGGCGAGGCGGGCCTCTACTTTTCGTGCATCTCGGCCGCGATTCCGCACGTGAAATCGGGGCGGCTGCTGATGCTGGGCATCACGTCGCCGAAGCGCATGCCGCTGTATCCCGACGTGCCCGCGGTCAACGAAGCGCTGCCCGGATTCGTCATGGGCTGCAACACGGGCTTTTTCGCGCCGGGCGGCACGCCCGCGCGCGTGGTCCAGAAGCTGCACGACGAGGCGATGAAGGCCGTGCAGCAGCCGCGGCTGCGCGATCTGCTCGTCGCGAACTCCGCGGAGCCCGCGCCGTTCTCGCAGAAGGAGTTCAAGGCCTACGTCGCCGCCGAGATCAAGGACTGGGCCGCCGTCGTTCGCGCGGCCGGACTCAAGGTCGAGTAGTTGCACCGTGTTGCCAATTACCGGTGAAACGCCTTCCCCCTTGACGGGGGAAGGTTGGGATGGGGGTGATACCGTTGCGTGTCATGCGACTTCTCACCCCCACCCT
>CAZMBS010000007.1:0-35472 GCA_964564295.1 uncultured Streptomycetaceae bacterium | reverse complement strand
TTCGAGCAGCATCCGTTCGGATGTATTCGCGACATAGAGCCCGTCGCGCTCCTGCACGATGTGCCGCAACGTAAGCATGCGCAACCCGACGCCGATGGCATAGTCCATGTCGCCGCGCGGCACGTAAACGTGGGCGCCGGCCCGCGTGAGCCGGCCGATCAGTTCGAATACGGCGGACTTGAGTTCGAGCTCGGACCATTGCCGCGCGCCGCCGCGGATCATGACGGTGGCAACCAGCGACACCGGCAATACGGGGACGACGCGCCCGATCGCATCCATGATGTCAGCCGCAACCTTGCCGACTTGCGCGTGGCGCGCGGATTCGTCGAGCGCACGGAAATCGATACCGGTCGCGCGCACGTGGTCGCGCATCGACAGCGGCCGGCCGAAATTGGCGCAGGCGTAGCCGTAGCGAAACCAGCGTCCGGTCAGACGCAGCCAAAGGCTGTTCACCACGAACCGCAGCGTGTTGGCGAGCGCCCGCCCGACGCCGGTGCGCGGGGCCGTGCCGTAGAGCGCGCGCAGCAGCGTGCGGTCCTCGAGCACCCGGTCGTAATTGATGCCGACCGGTATGAAAACGAGGTCCCGGTCGCCGGCGGGGTCGAACGCGCGCAGCATGTAGTCGAGCAGTCCCAGCCGGGGTTCCCGCAACCTGCCGTCGCGCGACAGTCCGCCCTCCGGATACACCGCCTGCGGCACGCCGCCCTCGGTCGCCATCTGCACGTAACGCGCGAGCACCATGCGATACAGCGGGTCGCCGGAATTGCGGCGCACGAAATACGCGCCCATGGACCGGATCAGGCTCTGCAACGGCCACACGCGCGCCCACTCCCCCACCGCGTAGGACAACGCGACTTTTTCCGCGGCGAGAAACGCCACCAGCACGTAATCCATGTTGCTGCGATGGTTCATGACAAACACGATGCTCGATCCGGGATGGATCGCGGACAGCGCCGCGGTGTCCGTGTAACCCAGCCGCACGCGGTACATCGACCGGGCCACGACCTTCGCGATCCAGTAACCGATCCGGAAATACAGGTAGGCGTTGAACGCCGGCACGATCTCGCGCGCGTAACGATCCACGCGCTGCGCGACCACGGCTCGCGGCACGCGCTCCGCTTCGGCGACCTGGCCCACAGCCGCCTGAATTTTCGGATCATGGAACAGCCGGTCGATCAGCACCTGGCGGCGCGTCACCTTGAACTGCGGTAATTCGATCGAGAGCCGGACATTGATTTCTTCGATGACCCGGTTCATCCGTCGCCTGAAGAACCAGCGCGCGCCCGGCAGCAGCAGGCGATCGAGCGCCGCCACCAACGCAAGCACGATGACAATCGCGAACAGCCACAGCGGCATCGTAACGGTCGAGAACATTCCGCTATGATAAGCGCCGACGCCGGCGATCCCAACATGACGCGCCACTCACGCCGCAGGCTCCTCCTTGCCACGCTCGCCGCCGCAGGCACGGGCGCTATTGCGCTATGGCGCCACTGGCCCGAACAGGGCGTCGTCAACCCGTGCCGCGCCGCCCTGCCCGCCGCGCTGGCGAACCATGAAATCGTCGCCGCCGCATGGGACGGCATCGATCCCGCGAACGTCTGGGACTGCCACGCGCACCTCGTGGGTACCGGCGACTCCGGCAGCGGCATCGAATTGAATCCGCGCATGTCGAACCCCCGGCACGTGGTACCGTACGCACAGCGGCTGTTTTACCTCAATGCAGGATGCGTGCACGGCGCACCAGGGCAGGTCGACGCGAGTTACGTCGAGCGCATGCACAACCTGCTCGACGGCATGAAGCCCGGGTGCAAACTGCTGTTGCTGGCGTTCGACCGCACGCACGACGCGCGGGGCAATCCGTTGCCGGACGAAACACCGTTTTTCGTGCCGAACGACTACACGCGCGACACCGCGCGGCGGCACCCCCGATATTTCGAATGGGCCGCCTCCGTTCATCCCTACCGGGCCGACGGCGTTGCGGCGCTGGAGGCCGCGCGGCGCGATGGCGCGCGTGCGGTGAAGTGGCTGCCCGCCGCCATGAACATCGACCCGGCGGCGGCGCGGTGCGATGCCTTCTACGCCGCCATGGCGCGCATGGGCATGCCGTTGATCACACACGCCGGCAAGGAGCGCGCGGTCGAAGTCGGCGACCGGCAGGGTCTCGGCAATCCGCTCAGGCTCCGACGCGCGCTCGAGCACGGCGTGCGGGTCATCGTCGCGCATTGCGCCACGATGGGCATGGATCACGATCTCGACCGCGGCGAAAACGGCTCTCCGGTGGAAAGCTTTGCGCTGTTCGCGCGGCTGATGGACGACCCGCGATACGGCAGGAGCCTCTACGGCGATCTGTCCGCCGTGACGCAGACGAACCGCGCCGGACCGGCGCTTGCCACGATCATCGAACGCACCGACTGGCATCCGCGCCTCGTCAACGGAACCGACTATCCGTTGCCCGGCATCATGCCGCTGTACTCGGTGGACTACCTGGTCGATCTCGGTCTGTTGCAGGCCCGCGCGGCGCCCGTGCTCACGGCGATCCGGCAGCACAATCCATTGCTGTTCGACTTCGTGCTCAAACGCGAACTGGCGTCCGGCGGCAGGCGTCTCGCCCCGGCAGTGTTCGAAACGCGCCGCATCTTCGACCGCTGAGCCGGCGAATTTCGCCCCCCGGGATTCCGGTCCGGCCTGTTTTCGGCTAGCATTCGCCCTCGAAAGTCAAAAAAACGAAAAGAACTGCATTTCGACGCATGGCCATCAGCAAGCTCCTGTTCGATCCGACGCTGTCGCAGGAAGAATTGCGCGGATTCTCCCGCACCGTCGCGGAAATCGAATGGCTCATGCTGATCCTCGTGCTGCTGTTCCAGACGGTGCTGGTCCCGGACCAGGAAGCGTCCGCCGCGCTCGCGATGGCGATGCTGTTTTTCACCGCTTTCATCCTCGCATTTCATTACGCCAACCTGCACCGCACCGTCACGCCGTGGCAGATCGGCCTCGAGACCATCGTGATGATCATCTTCATCACGTGGGTGCTCGTCTTTACCGGCCGGCTCGACAGTCCGCTGCTGAATCTGTACCTGCTGGTCGTCGTCACCAGTGCGCTCGCACTGGGAAAAACCGCCACCGCGATCGAAATCGCGATCATCGCGGGATGTTACCTGTGGCTGGGTGCCCCCCGGCGCCACAATACCGCGGTGCACTTCACGGCGGAAATCGTGGCGCAGCTTGCGCCGATGCTGCTCGTCGCCTACATCACCACCATGCTGTCGACCGATATGCGCAGGGTGCTTGTGCGAATCAAGCAACTGGCGGAAACCGACGAACTGACCGGGCTGCTCAACATGCGCGCGTTTTCAGGGATCGCCGACCGGCTGTCGAAACAGGCCACGCGCTATCAGCGGCCGTTCGCGGTGTTGATGATCGATTCGGACAGTCTGAAAAGCGTCAACGACAAGTTCGGGCACGAATGCGGCAACCGGCTGCTGCGTCTCGCCGTGCAATGCATCCAGAGCCAGTTGCGCGACACCGACATCGTCGCGCGCTACGGTGGCGACGAGTTCGTGGTCATGCTGCCGGAGACCACATGCAACCATGCGATGAGCGTCGCCGCCCGCATTCGCCAGACCATCGAGTCGACGCCGCTCATGGTCGACGGCAACCGCGTCCAGACCACGGTCAGCATCGGACTCGCCGCGTACCCCGACCACGGCGATGTGCTGCAGAACGTCATGGAAAAGGCCGACCAGGCCATGTATGCAAGCAAGACGGGCGGCAGGAACCGGCTCACGATTTCGGGCGCGGCGGCCGCGATCGCTTAGGCCCGGGGCCGCGGCCGGCCCGGAAATAACGCGCGTTGTCGTAATAGCTTTCATTTTCGTTTGACGGGAACCAGCCCGGCACGCCCAATATCGGCACAGGTGCGAGATCGCGCGGCGTGCGGATCGCGTGATCGTCGAGCAGCACGTGTTCCAGCCTCGCATCCATCTGTTCAAGCTGCGCAGCGAGCGGCAACGCGCAGAAATCCGCATCGACCCGGAACAGGATGCCGCGCCCGGTGATGCCGTCGAACGGATGCAGTGCCTTTTCGTACAGCGCGTGGCCGAACACGAAAAAGCGCATGGCGCGCCCGACGCTTTCGCGCCGCGCCCAGAACAGTTCCTTCCACCGAAACGCGCGCAGTTCCTGCAGCAGTTCGTCGTCGCACGATGCGACGACCACGCCGCCTTCATCGAACAGCGTCATCGCGTCCTGCAGCCGCCCGCGGTTCGGCGCCCCGCGCGCGAGCTGTTCCCGCAATGCGGCCACGTGGCGCGCGTTCAACGCCGCCTTGGCGCGCGGAAACGCAAGCCACACCAGCGCGTTCATGGTGTCGTGCCAGCGCGCCACGTCCACCTGCACCTCGCCCGCCTGATAAATTCGCGGTTCGTACCGCGCCTCGAACGCCCGCCCTGCGCGGCCCTGTGGCACGAAGCGCAACGGCGCGCCGCCGCGCGTACGCAGCGGCGGTTCGCGGCGCGCGAGCAGCGTCTGCAGCGCCGCGAGGTCGGGGGCGCTCCGATCGAGCACGCCGGAACCGACGAGCCGCAACGGCTCGAACATCGGCGAACGCGCGCCCGATTGCGGATATTCCATGGCGGACATGATGCTAGAATCGCGCCCTTTGTAGAAGCAACATGGCGGAACGAATCGATTGCGCCGTCGTCGGCGCTGGCGTGGTGGGTCTCGCGATCGCGCGCGCGCTGGCCATGGCCGGACGCGAAGTCGTGATTCTGGAGGCGGAGACCGCGTTCGGCACCCACACCAGCGCCCGGAACTCGGAGGTCATCCACGCCGGCATCTATTATGCGACGGGCTCGCTCAAGGCGCGTTGCTGCGTGCCGGGCCGGCAGGCGCTGTACCGGTACTGCGAGGAACATGCCGTCAACCACCGGCGCATCGGGAAGGTCGTCGTCGCAACCGACGACACCGAGTTGGCGGGACTCGAAAAGTACCGGCAGCAGGCGGAACGCAACGGTGTCGACGACCTGCGCATGCTGTCGGCCGCGGAACTGCGCGACATGGAGCCCGAAGTGCAGGCCGTCGCCGGATTTCTTTCACCGTCGACCGGCATCATCGACAGCCATGGACTCATGCTCGCGTATCTCGGTGACGCCGAGTCGCATGGCGCGGCGCTCGCGCTCGCGAGCCCGGTCACCGGCGGCCGCTGTACGACGGATGGCATCGTTCTCGAAATCGGCGGCGCGGAAAAGACCACCCTGCTGTGCCGCAGCGTCGTAAATGCTGCCGGGCTGCGCGCTCCCGAACTCGCGCGTGCGATCGCGGGCATACCCGCGCCGACCATCCCGCCTGCGTACTATGCGATCGGTCATTACTACACGCTGTCGGGCGCAACGCCGTTTCATCGCCTCGTATATCCCGTTGCCCGCCCCGACTGGCTGGGCGTGCACGTGACGATAGACTTGGGCGGGCGCGTGAAATTCGGTCCCGATTTCGACTGGATAGACCGCATCGACTATACGTTCGACATGCGCCGGGAACAGGCGTTTTACGAGTCGATCCGCCGCTACTATCCGGGATTGCGGGACGGCGCGCTGCAACCGGGTTACACCGGCATCCGCCCGCGCATTACCGGGCCCGGAGAAGCGGCCCAGGATTTCGTAATCCACGGCGCCCGCGACCACGGCGTCCCGGGGCTCGTCAATCTGTACGGTATCGAATCACCGGGACTCACGGCGTCAATAGCTATTGCAGAATATGTAGAAAGCGTGATAAATTATTGATTATTAATATCTAATTTTTCAGCTCCCGCGGGTATTACGGTTCCTCATGGATTCGTCGAAAATCTATACGCGCACCGCGAAGGCGATATCCGAACTCGCCAAGGCAGACAGCGCGCTCGGGCCGAACGCGCGCAAGCTGCTCGAACTCATCGACGGCGCAGCGACGCTGGGTGAAGTGCAAATACAGTTGGGCAACATCTCGCTCGAGAAGCTGGGCACCGCAGTCGGCAGCATGGTGGACCGCGGCTACCTGAAGGACACCGAACCGGAACCCGACGGCCGCACGCTCGATTTCACCCAGGTTCTGTTCGCGCCGACGATTGCGCCCACGCCGGAAGCCCAGGCGCAGGCCGAACAGCAGACGATCGCCGGCATGCGCACGCTGAAGGAAGCCGGTTTTTACGTCAACATCCTCAGCAAGCCCGGCAAGCCGATGCCGCCCCGCAGCGGCAGCAAGCACAGCATCGTCATCATCGACAACGACGAAGGCCATGCGCTGATGGTGGCGCGCGAACTGCTGCTCGCCGGCTTTCACGTGCGCAGCGCGTCGAAGCAGCAGGACATCGTCGCGGAACTCAACAAGCCGCCGCTGCCGGACGCGGTGCTGATGGACACCGAACTGCAGGGGCTCAGCGGGCTCAGCATGCTCGCCAAGCTGCGGCAACATGCGCTCTACAAGTCGGTGCCGGTCGTGATCGTCACCGGCAAGCACGACCAGCAAAATGTCGTGGCGGCGCTTGCGCGCGGCGCCAACGGCTACATGACCAAACCGATCAAGGGCAAGACGCTGGTGGACAGCGTGCAGGCGGTGCTGGGACTGAAGTAGACGCCGGACTGCCTGCCCCGGAATCCGAACCATGTCCGACAACGAGTGCTACACCCGGACCGCGAAGGGCATCGAGGAACTGGCCGCGCAACCCGGCCGGCTGACCGACGGGCTCAAGACGCTGTTGCGCATGATCGGCGAAAAAACGCCGGCCACGGAATTGTCGCGACGGCTGCGCCAGGTACCGGAGGAAAAACTGGCGGAAGCGCTCAGGCGACTCGTGCGCCGCGGCTACATCCTCGCGGTGTCCCAGGATACCGCGCCCGAGCCGGACAGTGATTTCACGCGCTATCTCGCGCGGCCGGTGAAAGAGCCGACGGTGCACCAGCGTCGCCATGCCGAAGCCACGCTCGCCGGCGCAAAACGCAGCAAGCCGGGATATCACGTAAGTATCCTCAACCGCCCGGCGTACCGCATCGAGCCGCGCGAAGGCGGCAGGCATTGCGCGCTCATCATCGACGCCGACCAGGCTGCCGCGCTCGCCCTCGCGCGCAATCTCATGGTCGACGGCTTCGACGTGCGCAGCGCCGTGACCCGCGTCGAAATCGTCGCGGAACTCAACCGGCAACCGATGCCCGATGTGATCGTCATGGATGTCGATCTGCCCGACACCATCGGCCTGGAATTGCTCGGCAAGCTGCGCGAGCACCCCAATCTCACCACCGTTCCCGTCGTCGTCGCGACCGCGAACGTCACGCACGACGACGTGGTCGCGGCGCTCGCGTACGGCGCCAACGCCTACGTGAACAAGCCGATCGGCACGGCGGCGATGGCCGATACCGTGAAGGGCGTGCTGGGCCTTTGACCGGCGGGACGCCGCGTCACCGCGCGGGCTCGGACTGCGCGAGGAATTCCGCGAGCGCGCGCACCCACTCCGGGCGCATGAAAATGAACCCGTCGTTGTGCCCGCCGTCGAGCGCGAGAAACCGCTTCGGCTCGCGCGCCGCGGCGAACAGCCGCCGGCCGTGCGCGAACGGCACGATTTCGTCATGCGGACTGTGCGCGATCAGCACCGGCGCGCTGATTTCGGGCAGGCGCGCGAGACTGTCGTAGCCGATCCGGCTGATCCAGCGCACCGGCAGGAACCGGTAGATTTCCGCGCCAAGTTCGGTCGCCGACGTGAAGGTCGACGCCAGCACGAGCACGCGCGGCGCCTCGCGTGCGGCGAGCCAGCTCGCCACCGCGCCGCCCAGCGATTCGCCGAACACGACGATGTCGGAAGGCCGGACAGCCCGTGCCTCAACGAGCCAGCGCCAGCTCGCCGCCGCGTCTTCATAGGTGCCGGACTCCGATGGCGAACCCGTGCTCTCGCCATAGCCACGGTAATCGACGATCAGCGTCGCGTAACCGATGCGATGAAACATCTGCAGATAGTCCATGCGGTGCGAAATGTTTCCCGCATTGCCGTGGAGGAACAGCACGGTGCCGCGCGCCGGCATGGTCCCGGTAGCCGCAGGCACCCACCAGGCCGCCAGCGTCTCTCCGTCCGCCGTGCGAATGCGAACCGGATCGAATGCGAGGCCGTAGGCCTGCGGCGTGACAGTGATCGCCCGGCCCATTTCGGGATAAAACACGAGGCGCGACTGGAATACGAAGACGAGCACGACCACGATCGCATAGGCGATCGCGGTCGACACGAGAAGATTCCAGACCATGCGCAAGGGTGCGGTCAGCCCATGAGCTCCAGCGGCGGCTCGTCGAGCGCGGCGGCCTGCTCGCGCAGCGACAGGATGTGATCCTGCCAGTAGCGCTGGGAGTTGAAAAACGGAAACGCCGCCGGGAACGCGGGGTCCGTCCAGCGCCGCGCGATCCAGCCGGCATAGTGAATCATGCGCAGCGTGCGCAGCGGTTCGATCAACGCGAGTTCCCGGACGTCGAGGTCGTTGAATTCGCGGTAACCTTCCGCGAGTGCCGCGATCTGCCGGCTTGCGACGGCCCGTTCGCCTGCGAGGCACATCCAGAGATCCTGCACCGCCGGACCCATGCGGGCGTCGTCGAGGTCGACGAAATGCGGCCCGCTGTCGGTCCACAGCATGTTGCCGGCATGGCAGTCGCCGTGCAGCCGTATCGACCGCACGCGCACCGCTGCCATGCCGCGTTCGACGCGTGCGAGCACGTCGTCGATCACGCTTTCGTAGGCGTCGCGAATGTCGTCAGGCACAAAGTCGTGTTCCAGCACGTAGCGCGACGGTTCGCGCCCGAAGCTTTCCACATCGATCGCGGGACGATGCTCGAACGCGCGCAGCGCGCCGACCGCGTGCATGCGGCCGATGAACCGGCCGAGCCACATGAGCGTTTCCTCGTCCTCCAGCTCGGGCGGGCGGCCCGGCCGGCGCGGATACAGGGCAAACCGGAACCCGCCATGCACGTGCAACGTGCGGCCGTTGCATACGAGCGGCGCCACGACCGGAATCTCGCGCTCCGCGAATTCCAGCGTATACGCGTGCTCCTCGCCGATCGCCGCGTCGCTCCAGCGCCCGGGCCGGTAGAACTTCGCGACCAGGGACGTGTCATCCTCCAGCCAGACCTGGTAGACGCGGTTCTCGAAACTGTTGAGCGCGACGAGCCGCCCGTCGCAACGGTAGCCGCACGAGTCGACGCCGTCGAGAACGAGCTCCGGCGTCAGTGTGGAGTACGGAGCCATGGCGTCACGGTATCACACGCCTAGTGCAACCCGGCGGCCCGAGGATCCGCGCCCGCGGCAAAAAAGCGCATGCCGCGCGGCAGTTCGTCCGGCAGCACGGAATCGAACCAGCGCACGTCGTGCACGCGGCACTGCTGGAGTGCCGCCGCGATTTCGCCCGCGATGCGGGACACGTCGTCGAGCGGATGCAGCGGCCACGCATAACCCTCCAGCAGTGATGCATCGAGCACCGTGTGCAGGCTCACACGCAGTTCACCGCCGCCGTCCGGCAGCGCGTGTGCCGACACCACGGCGGTTGGTTCCCCGACCGCCATGCGGAATCGCCGCAGCGCGTTCGAGAGAAAGAGATCGAACGCCGCGGCAAGCTGCGCGCTGCGCCCTGCGTGACCCGCGCGCAGCAGCGCGAGCGGCGGCCGCGGCATCGGCAGCAGGTCCACGCCCGGCGTTCGCAACGCGCGCGCAAGAAGTTGCGTGAGCGGCATGCCCCACGCGCCGATGTTGGATGCGGTTTCCAGAAACGACGGCGCGCCGGCGGGTGTGATGCCCGCGCCGATCAGGAATCGCAGATGCACCTGCTCGCGGCCGGGATCGACGGCAATCGGCGCGCCCACGAAATCGCGCGGCACGGCATCGATACCGCCGGCCGTCCAGTCGCGAACATGCGCCGGCGTCACGCGGTCGACGGCATCGAGCGGCACGAGACTCGCGCAAAGGCCGAAGTTGCGCGTTGCTCCCAGCACACCCTTTTCCGCGAGCAGCAACGAGACGGCGCCGGCATCCGGCAACACTCCCGGCACCATCGCCCGCGCCCGTGCGCCGGCCACGATCAGCAACGGCAGTGCAAAAACACGGGCGCAAATCGTGTCCGGATTCGCCGAAACGTCCTCGGCGGCCGCACAATCGGCGTCCCACGCCGTGCGCCACGCAGGCAGCGCCGCCGCATTCGCGCGCGGATCGGGAAGAAGGGGCGTTTTCAATCGACGCGCGCGCCCGAGGCCTTGACGATTTTCCCCCACTTCGGAAAGTCGGCCTTGATCATGGCGGCAAACGCCTCGGACGTTCCGCCGGCGGCGTCGGCGCCCTGCGCGCCGAGACTCTGCTTCAGTTGCGGACTGCCGAGCGACGCATTGAGCGCGGCGTTGATGCGGTCGACGATGGTCCTCGGCGTGTTCGCGGGCGCGAGAATGCCGAACCAGTTGACGACTTCGTAGCCGGGCACGGTTTCGGCAATCGCCGGCAGATCGGGAAACGACGGCGAGCGTCCCGGGCTCGTCACCGCGAGCCCGCGCAGCTTGCCGGCCCTCACGTGCGGCGCCAAGGGCACCGCACTCGCGATCGTGAGACTCACCTGGCCTGCGATGAGATCGGTGATCAGCGGCCCCGTGCCCTTGTACGGAATGTGATTGAGCTCGATGCCCGCCATCGACTTCAGCAGTTCCATCGCGAGATGACTCGACGCGCCGCTGCCCCCGGATGCATAGTTCAACAGTCCCGGTTTCGCGCGCGCGTGCGCGACGAGGTCCGCGACGCTGCGCACCGGCAGCGACGGATTCGAGGCCATCATGAGCGGCACGACGACGAACTGCACGACGGCGGTGAAATCCCGGATCGCATCGTACTGGACCTTCCTGTACAGATGCGGATTGATGACGTGCGGTATCGACGTGAACAGCAGCGTGTAGCCGTCGGGATTGCCGCGGGCCGCGATCTCGGTTGCGATGAGCCCGCCCGCGCCGCCGCGGTTGTCCACCACGACCTGCTGCCCGAGCCGCTCGCCGAGTTGCTGCGCGGCGATGCGGCCGAGTATGTCCGCGGCTCCGCCCGGCGGAAATCCGACGACCAGACGCACCGGACGGTCGGGATAACCCTGCGCACCGGCAGCACCGGCCGCCAGCAGCGCTGCCGCGACGGCGCTTGCCCGGATGCATCGTTTCGCGCGCATGCCAGCCGCTATTCCGGCTTCGCCCCGGACGCCTTCACGGCCCTGCCCCACTTCGCCAGTTCCGCCTTCAGAAAGGCCGCGAATTGCTCGGGCGAGTCGCCGACGAATTCGGCTCCTTCCGCGCTCATGCGATCCCGGATGTCCGGCGCCTGGATCGCGCGCGTCGCCTCCGCGTGCAGTTTCATGACGATGTCGCGCGGCGTGCCGGCGGGCACGGACATGCCGAACCAGGAGCCGGTGTCGAATCCCTTGAGACCCTGCTCGTCGAGCGTGGGCGTGTCCCCGGCCGCGGCGACGCGTTTGAGGCTCGTGACGCCCAGGCCGCGCAGCCGCCCGCTCTTCACGTGCGGTATCGTCGACACCATCGCGCCGAAATAAATTTCAATATGCCCGCCCACGACATCGGCCAGCGCGGGCGTCGCGCCCTTGTACGGCACGTGGATCATTTTCACGCCGCTCATCGATTTGAAAATTTCCGCGGCGAGATGATGCGGACTGCCGATGCCGGTCGAGCCGTGCCGCAGCGCACCGGGTTTCGCTTTCGCCAGCGCGATCAGGTCCTTTGCATTTTTCGCCGGAAGCGACGGATGGCATACGACGATGCCCGGCACCTTCGCGAAGTTCGTGATGTGGATGAAGTCGCGCAGGAAATCATGATTGATTTTCGCGAGCAGCGTCGGATTGATCGCGTTCGCCACCGTCGGCATCAGCAGCGTGTAGCCGTCGGGCGCGGCTTTCGCAACCATTTCCGTCGCGATGTTGGTGCCGCCGCCGGGACGATTCTCGACGATGACCTGCTGCCCCCAGGCCTCGGTGAGCTTCTGCCCGACGGCGCGCGCGAGCAGATCGGCCGTGCCTGCGGGGGTATAGCCGACGAGGTAGCGAATCGGTTTGCCCGGATACGCCGCCGCGCCCTGCGCGAACACCGGGCCGGCGCCGATTCCGCCCAACATCACCAGCGTGACGGATTTCGCTAACACATTGATTTTACTTGACATTTACTCCTTTCCAATGGCGACCCGCGCGACGGCAGGCACGCCGCGACCGCTTCGACCATGCTGTTCGCGATGGCAGTGCGCACGAGCGGGTCGCGCATGCGCATCTCCTCTTCACGATTCACGATCACGCCGGCCTCGAACAGCAACGCCGGTATCGCCGCGGTTTTCAGCACCGCGAGATTGTCGAAATAATGCACGCCGTTCAATTCGTCCGCGAAAGCGCGATTCTCGCCCAGCACCGGGTCCGCATGATACCGCGACGCGGTGAAGCCCGCTTTGCGAAGCGCGGCGCCGATCGCGGACGCACACGCGAGACTTTCCCGCAGTCGCGGACTCCGCCGCGACACGAACAGCGAATACCCGGCGAACCGGTCGCTGTAGTGCCGCCGCTCGCCGCCGAACTCCCAATATTCGAGAAACCGGGGCTGCACCGAGTCGTGGTGTACGGAAACGAAGAGATCCATGCGCCGCGCACGCGGCGAGCGTGCCGCAAGATCCGATGCCGTGCCGTCCGCGCCGATCAGCATCACCGTGTGGCCCGCGCGCTCCAGCGCGGACGCGATGTCGATCGCGAGCGTGCGGTTGTACTCGAACTCGGTGACGCCGCGCGCGCTGATCGCGCCGGGTTTTTCCAGAAAGTGGCCGACGTCGACGGCGATGTTCGCCGATTGCGTCGGGGCGCTGAACAGCAGGCAGGCAACGACGAGCAGCCGGGAACGCAATGTCGGTCCGTGACCTGAGTGCTACGGCGCCGACACGGCCACAAACGTCATTCCCGGAGTGACTTTGAAATCATCCGCACGCCCCGCCGGCAACCCGGATTCGGATCGCATCCGAACAGTCGTCGGAACTACCACCCGAGCACGTAAGCCGGCCGCCGCGGATCGGCGCCGCCGTGGAGCACGCCGTTCTTCGGATCGTTGACGATCGCGCAGACGGCACCGGCGAGCCATGTCATGTCGTCCCACCAGTGCACTTCGTGTCCGCGATTCGCGAGTTCCTCGCCGGTTTCCTTCGCAATGCGCGACTCGAGCTGGATGCGCCCCGGAAAATACTTGTGCGGCTCGAACGAGCCCGGATAGCTGTATCCCGCGAAGCGCGGCGCCTCGATCGCGTCCTGCGTTGCCATGCCGAACACGTTGATGTTCAGAAACACCTGCAGCATCGCCTGCGTCTGCACGTCGCCGCCCGGCGTGCCGAACGGCATCAGCACCTTTCCGTTCCGGAACGCCATCGCCGGATTGGGGGTCAGCCGCGGGCGTTTGCCCGGTGCGACCGAGCTTGCGTGCGCGGGATCGCCCCACGACTGCGTGCCGCGACCCGAACACACGAAACCCATGCCGGCGACCACGGGTGAATTGTTGGAACCGTCGCTCGGCGTGCACGAGAACGAATTGCCGTCGCGGTCGATGACGCACACGTACGACGTATCGCCCGGACCCGGCGCGTCGCCCGGTTGCGGGTCCGGCACGCAGATCTGCGCGAGTTCGACGCGCTTCGCGGGATCTCCCGCGGGCGGCATGCGCGTGTACGCCTTCTCCAGGCTCAGGTGCTGCCGCCGCCAGTCCGCGTAAGCGTCGGACATGAGCCCCTTGATCGGCACGTTCACGAACTTCGGATCGCCGAAGTGATAATGGCGGTCCGCGAACGCGAGCTTGAGCGCCTCGGTGACGACGTGTATGTAATCGGGCGAGTTGTGGCCCATCGCGCGCAGGTCGTAGCCCTTGAGTATGTTGAGCGCCATCGGCAGGCACGGCCCCTGCGACCACGGACCGCAGGCATGCAGGTCGATGCCTTCGAAGCGGGTTTTCACCGTGGGCTCGAAATTGACGTGGAAGTTCGCGAAATCGTCGAAGCGCAGCAGGCCGCCCTGCTGCTCGATCCAGCGCGTCGTATCGCGCGCGATGTCGCCCTTGTAGAACGCATCGCGCGCGGCCTTGAGTCCGGCCTTGCGTCCCCGGCGGCGCGCGTGCCGGCGCTCCTCGTCGGCCATGAACTGCATGGTGCGGCCGAGGTCGGCCTGCACGAACACTTCGCCCGCTTCCGGCGGCCGGCCTTTCGGCAGGTAAATCTTCCTGCTGGTCGGCCACTGCGCGTACGACGCGCGGTGCTTCTTGATGAACCGCGACATCAGCGGGTACATCGGAAAGCCGTCGCGCGCGAAGCGGATCGCCGCGGATGCCACATCGCCGAACCCCATCGTCCCGAATTCGGAAAGCGCGGTAATCCACGCATCCGGCGCAGCCGGCACGACCGAGCGTTCGACGCCGGGCGGTATCCTGCCGCCATATTTCTTCATGAAGTAGTCCGGCGTCACGGCCTGCGGCCACACGCCGAGTCCGTCGATGCAATGCACCTTCCGGTTTTTCGCCGTGTAGATGATCTGGGGCGCCACCCCGGCGAAGCTCACCTTGTCCGTCTGCAGCACGCCGATCGCGATGCCCGCAGCAACGCCGGCGTCGATGGCGTTGCCGCCGGCTTCGAGAACCTCGAACCCCGCGTGCGCCGCAAGATAATGCCCCGCGGAGATGACGTGGCGGGTGCCCATGATGGTCATACGGCTGCTCATGACGCTTCTCCTGCGGGAACGAAAGGTTGTCAGGGCATTGTAGTCCCAACGCATCGCGTCGAAAACCACCGTTCGCGCCGGAACAGCGCGGCGCAGCCGTGAAGTCGAGGGGCGTGCGGCCGTATAATCATCATCGACCACGTTGTGAACCCTGTACCGTAAACCCCTGCATAGTGATCCCTGATGCCGCGACCCATCCGAATCGCCGCCCGCTGTGTTCTCGCGTGCGCATCCGCCATCGCGATCCCCGCGTTGGCGCAGACTTTTCCGGCCAGGCCCATCCGCATCGTCGTGCCGTACACGCCGGGCGGACCGACCGACATACTCGCGCGCACCGTGGCCCAACGTTATTCCGAAGCATGGGGGCAACCCGCGGTCGTCGAGAACCGTCCGGGCGCGGCCGGCATGGCGGGAACGGCGCTCGTCGCGAAAGCACCGGCGGACGGCTACACGCTGTGCACCGCGGGTATCACGTTCGCCACGTCACAGGCGATGGGCGCAAAGCTCACGTTCGATCCCGTGCAGGACTTCGCGCCGGTCACGCTGATGGGTGCGGTCGCGAACATCGTGGTCGTGCATCCGTCGGTTCCGGTGAAATCCATCCGGGAACTGATCGCGTTCGGAAAATCGCGCCCGGGCGAACTGCTGTACGCGTCCGGCGGCGCGGGCGGCACGCAACACCTCGCGGGCGAACTGTTCAAGCACATGACCGGGCTCAACCTGCAGCACGTCGCGTATCGCGGTTCGGCGCCGGCGATGACGGCGGTCATCAGCGGCGAAGTGGCCGCCGGATTCACCGACATGCTGATCTCGGTGCCGCAGGTGAAGGGCGGCAAGCTGCGGGGCCTCGCCGTGACGGGCGCGCGCCGCGCACCGGTGATTCCCGAACTGCCGACGGTTGGCGAAGCGGGTCTGCCGGGCTTTGCCGTATCCGCGTGGTTCGGGCTCATCGTGCCTGCCGGCACGCCGCGCGACATCGTGGGCCGACTGCAGTCCGAATCCGCGCGCGCGCTGAAGCAGCCGGAGACCGTCGAGCGACTGTCGTCGATGGGGGCCGAAATCATCAGCAGCGTTCCCGAAGAATTCGGCGCGTTTCTGCGTGCCGAGCGCGAAAAATGGGCCCGGGTCATCAAGGCCGCAAACATCCGCTCGGAGTAACGTCATGACCCGCCCACTCGTCGTCATCGAAGACGACACCATCACGCGCCTTGCGCAGGTTGCGCTCGACCCCGACACCGAACCCGCGCGGCAGAACGGCATCCATGCGTACTACACCGCCGACGGGACGGACTTTCCGTCTTGGCTCAAGGCAACGCGGGAGGCCATTTCCGGACTCTACCCCGCGCGCGTGGTGATGGCTTTCGATCAGGACGATCTGCGCGCCAAGTTGCGTGACGCCGATGCACTGATTTTGCAGGACTTTTCGTTTGGCTCCGCCGAGCTTGCCGCTGCGCCGCGCCTGAAAATCGCGCACAAGTTCGGCGCGATCCTGCGCAACATCGATCTCGCCGCCTGCGCAGCGCGCAACGTCGCCGTCAAGGCACAGCCGCGGCGCGTCAACGTCGCGTGCGCCGAGCACGCGATGATGCTGATTCTCGCGCTCGCGAAACGCATCACCGAAGTAAACGGCTGCATGACGCTCGACCGGCTGCGCGCGGCCGGTTTCCGGCCCAAAGTGCTCGACCCGAAGCATTCTGCGCGTTCCAACTGGGGCCGCGTCACGGGGCTGCGCACGTTGAACGGCGCGACGCTGGGCATCTTCGGCATGGGCGAAATCGGCCGTCCGCTCGCGCAGCGCGCGGCGGCGTTCAACATGAACGTGATTTACCATCAGCGCAACCGCCTTGAGCCGGAATGGGAGTCCGCGCTGCGGATCCGCCACGTCGCGCTCGACGAACTGCTGGCGACGAGCGATTACGTGGCGCTGCTGCTGCCGAGCAATGCCGGCACGAAAAACATCATCGGCGCGCGCGAATTCGCCCGGATGAAACCCGGCGCGATCCTCATCAACACCTCGCGCGCCGAACTCGTCGACCGCGCCGCGTGCCTCCTCGCGCTGCAGTCGGGCCGCCTCGCCGCCGCCGGCCTCGACATGCTGTGGGCCGAACCCACCACGGAAGACGACGAGTTCCTGCGCCTGCCGAACGTCATCTCCACGCCGCACGTCGCCATCGCCGGGCGGGAAAACGGATTGAAGGACATGGCCGAGCTGCTCGGCAACGTGCATCGCGCCGTGGTGGGCGGGTAGGCGGAGATTCATTCGCTTGACTGATGCACCAGACGGGACCACCGACTCACCCGGCACGCTGTGGCCCGCTTTCGCCTACGGTGCGGCCGCGGCACTCATCGGCGGCACGGTCCTCGTTTCCGGCACGCAGGACCCGCCGTTCTCTGCATGGGCGCTGGTGTCGGGACCGCTGCTGTTCGTCGCGTGCTTTGCCGCCGCGTACACGGCGCGGCGCGGCTGGTTCGCCGCGCTCTGCGCCGTGCTGGGCGGCGCGGTCGCCGGCTATACGGTCCAGGTCATCGTGCACGCGTCGATCTTCGGCGGCAGCCGCACGTTATGGCCGTTCGAGATTGCGCTGTTTCTGGGTATGGGATTCGTGCCGGCGCTTGCCGGAGCCCTGCTCGGTACGCTCGCGGGAAAACGCAAACGAAGCTGACAATGCCATTCATTTCAACCGGTTACGTTCATATACGGGAACGATCACCATGGAGCTCGCATGAAAATCAATGACCCTCAGACGCTTGCGGCGGTGACCGCCGCATTCGACCGCTACCAGAACGCGATCATCGCGAACGATGTCGCCGTGCTGAACGAACTGTTCTGGAACAGCGAACACACCATCCGCTACGGCACGGGTGAGAATCTTTACGGCCACGCGGCCATCGCGGCGTTTCGCGGCGCGCGCGATCCTGCGAGCGTCGCGCGCGTCATCACGAAAACCACCGTGACGAGCTACGGCGCCGACTACGCGACGACCAACGTCGAATTCACGCGCGGCGGCCGTAACGGCCGTCAAAGCCAGGCCTGGGCGCGTCTGCCCGAGGGCTGGCGCATCGTCGCGGCCCACGTGAGCTACCGGGACGACTAGCACGTCGGTTCGCGGGACCGCTACGCGTGCGTTTCCGGCAACGCGCCGCGCAAATCGCGACCGCGCTCCAACGTGAGCGACACCTTCACTGGGGGCTGATCGCAAGCTGCTTGAACAGCCTGCCCCACTTCGCACGCTCGGACTGCAAAAACGCCACGTATTCCTGCGGCGTTCCGCCGACCACCTCGGCCCCGCCGGTGATCATTTTCTCGCGAAAGCCGGCCTCGCGTGACACCGCAACGATCTCGCGCGCGAGCCGCTCGACGACCGCAGGCGGCGTTTTCAGCGGCGCGAGGATTCCGTAGACGCCGGTGGTCGCGTCGTAACCGGGCACCGTTTCGCTCACGGCAGGTATGTTGGGCAGACTGGTTGCGCGCTTGAGACTCGTCACCGCGAGCGGCCGCAGCCGCCCGGAGTTGATCATCGGAAACGCCGACACGAGGTTGGGCGGATAGATTTCGATCTGCCCGCCGATGGTATCGGCGACGGCCTGCGACGTGGCCTTGTACGGAATCTCCTGCAGGTTGATGCCCGCCATGGCCTTGAACAGTTCCAGCGTCAGAAACGCCGAACTGCCGCGCCCGGACGACCCGTAGCGCAGCTTCCCCGGCTGCGCCTTCGCGAGCGCGATCAACTCCTTGATCGATGTCGCCGGAAGACCGGGAAACACGCAGATCACGTTGGGCGCAAGCACCAGCAGGCTCACCGGCGCGAGATTCGCGGGATTGAACGGCAGTTCGCGGTACAGCATGGGTCCCGTCACGAGGCTCAGCGTGCCGATCAAAAGCGTGTGACCGTCCGGCGTCGCGTTTTCCACGAGCTGGTTCGCGAGCCCGCTGTTCGCGCCGGGCCGATTGTCGACGACCACGTTCTGGCCGAACCGGTCCGACAGCCGCTCGCCGAGCAGCCGCGCCGTGATGTCGGTCGTGGTGCCGGGCGTGAATCCCACAATGATGCGAACCGGGCGCGACGGGAACCCCTGCGCGCCTGCCGTCACCGCGGCGAGCAGCGCCACTGCGGCAAAAATCGGGAATGCAATACGCATGGAAGCCCTCGTCACGGGATGAATCCACCGGATTCTACGATCATCCGTGCCCGCCGTGACAACGCGATCCGGCACAGGCGTCCTGATCCGGAACGAAACGGCCCTATAATTCGTGGTGCCCGGCTCCGAATCCGGTTCCGGATTCCGGGCGCGGTCGCAGGCACGTGATGGAAAGACAGGAATGTCGCTGGGTATCTATTTCGACGGATTTTGTCCGACAAGCGAGATGCTGGAGGTCGCGCGCGACGCCGAGGCGGCCGGGGCAGACAGTTTGTGGTTTGCCCAGCACATGGGTTTTCGCGAGGCGCTCATCTGGGCAACGGCGGCGGTGAGCGTCACGCGCACGATCCGGCTCGTGCCCACGGCAATCAGTCCGTATCTGTGGCCTCCGCTGCCGGTAGCCATGTCGATGTCCACGCTCGCCGAGTACGCGGGACCGCGCACGGCGCTTGCCGTGTCGGTCGGAAACCTGCTGAATCTTGCCGAGTCGGGTGTGGAGCCTGCGAAGCGCGTGCGGGTCATGCGCGAGTACGTCGGTAGTCTGCGGGCGCTTTGGGCCGGCGAACCCGTCCGGTTCGAAGGCGAGATCCACCGGTTGCGCGGGGCCCGCATGAACTTCGAGCGCGGCACGGCTTGCCCGCTGTACGTCGCGTCGACCGGCCCGCGGCTGCTCCGGCTCGCCGGAGAAATCGGTGACGGCGTGCTGCTGTCCGGCGCGCTGACGCTGGAATCGTGCCGCCGCATGCTCGAACCCGTCGATGCCGGCATCGCGGCTGCCGGGCGCGATCCGAAGGCGGTGCGCAAGGCCGGATTCATCCTGTTCTCGATCGCGACCGACGGTCATGTTGCCCGGCAGGAGATGCTGCGCAAGCTCGCCTATCTTTTTCGCAGCAAGGGACACGCCGCGAACATCGCAAGCGCGAATCTCGACATCGATCACCAGGCGATCATGGATTGCTACGCGCGTCATGATCCGGATGCCGCGGTTGCATATCTCCCGGAGGCGGCCGCCACCACGTTCGCGGTCGCCGGGACCCCCGCGCAATGCCGCGACCGGCTCGCGGCATATCTGGCCGCGGGCCTCGACGAGCCGATCATCGAAGTCACGGGAACGGCAGAACAGCGCCGCCTCGCGCTCGACGTGATTCGCGAAGTCTGTGCAAGGGGAGGCGGCCGTTGAACGCTCGCACGAAACGACTGGGCATCCGCTTCGAGGGATTCGAGAGCCTCGCCGAAGCGCGCGCGATCGCATCCGAAGCCGAGGCGGCGGGCGCGTCGAGCATCTGGATGACCCAGCATCTCGGCGGGCGCGATGCGGTCACGCTGGCCGCCATCATCCTGGCCGGAACGCGCAGCATCCGCGTCGCGCCGTCCAATCTTTCGCCGTTCATCGCGCATCCGACCACCACGGCGATGATGCTGGCGACGCTCGCCGAATTCGCGCCGGGGCGCGTCGCCGCGTCGATCGGCATCGGCAATCCGCTTGACCTCGGCCAGTCCGGCGCGGCGCCCAGTGCTTCCGAGGATGCGGTGTGTGATTTTCTCGCCGCGCTCGAACGCCTGTTCGAAAAGCAGCCGGTCCGATTCGCCGGACGCACGTTCCGGCTCGACGGCGCGCGCATGAAAATCGCGCCCGGCGCGCCGCTGCCGCTTTACGTGACGGCGCTCGAACCTGCGATGGCGCGTCGCGCAGGACCGACGTCGGCGGGCGTGCAGCTTTCCGCGGGCTTTTCGCCCGAATTCGCACGCGCCTGCATCGATGCCTTTGATGCCGGTGCGGCGGATGCCGGGCGCGATGCCGCGGCGCGCCCGCGCGCCGGTTTCGCCTATTTCGGCACCGGAGAGAGTGCATCGATCGAATCGGTGCGTCGCAAACTCGCGTACCTGTTTCGCAACCGGCTGATGGCCGAGAACATCCGCCTGTCCGGACTCGCGGTCGACCAGGCCGCGATCATCGACTGCGTCGCACGCAGCGACCTCGATGCCGCCACGCGGCTTGTCTCCGACGCAGCGATCGACGCGTTCGCGGTGACCGGATCGCGCGAGCAATGCACCGCGAAGGTGCGGCGATTTTTCGATGCGGGCATCGACGAACTGCTGATCAACGTCGGCGCCTCCGACGCGGAACGCCGCGCGGCGTTCGACCTCATCGCCACGGTCAATCGCTGACCGCAGACGCCGCCCCGGGAACCCACATGCTCAGGATCTACGGTCGCGCCAATTCGTCCAACGTGCAGAAGGTGTTGTGGTGCTGCGGCGAGATCGGGCTCGCCTACGAACGCATCGACATGGGCCGCCAGTTCGGCGGCAACCGCGAGGCGCCGTATCTCGCGCTCAATCCGAACGGCCTCGTGCCGACGATCGTCGAGGACGACGGCTTCGTGGTCTGGGAGTCGAACGCGATCATCCGGTATCTCGCGAAGCGCCACGGCGAGCCGGAGTTTTATCCCGGCGATCCCCGGCGCGCCGCGACCGGCGAACAGTGGATGGACTGGCAGTTGAACAGCCTGAACGACGCCTTCACGCCGATGTTTCACGGTCTCGTGCGCGAGCTTCCGGCGCATCGCGACGCGGACCGCATCGAGAAGTCCCGGGCCAGCACCCAGCGCCACCTGGCGATGCTGGACCGGCACCTGCAGGGCTCCCGGTTCGTTGCCGGTGATGCGTTCACCGTTGCCGACATTCCGGTCGGCATCTACGCGTACCGGTGGTACACCTTCGAAGGCATCGCGCGCGACCCGCTGCCGGCCCTGGAACGGTGGTACGGCGAACTGCAACAGCGTCCGGCCTACCGCACGCACGTCATGGTCGGACTCGCCTGATCGCCGCGCCGGCGTCGCGCGTCACTCCTGCTGCAGTCCCGCGCCGCGCATCGTTTTCGTCCACAGCGGCACGTCGGCGCGTATGCGCGCATCGAATTCGGCCGGCGTGCCCGGCCGCGCTTCGAGCCCGTCGGCCGCAAACCGGTCGCGGATCGCCGCCGAGCGCAGAATTTCTCCGGTCTCGCGATTCAGCCGGTCGACGATGCGCGGCGGCAAGCCGGCCGGCCCCGACAGGCCGTACCACGGCTCCGTCTCGTATCCCGGCACGCCGGACTCGCTGACGGTCGGCAGATTCGGGCGCAGGCTGCTGCGCTTGAGCCCCGTGGACGCGATCACACGCAGCTTGCCGGTCGCGACATGCGGAAACAGGCTCGGTCCTGCCGTGAAATTCATGTCGACCTGCCCCGCCTGCTGCTCGATCGAGGCCTGCGCGGTCGACTTGTACGGAATATGCACGATGTCGAGCTTCATGCGGCTCTTGAACAGCTCGGCCGCCAGGTGCTGTGTCGATCCGACGCCGAGCGAGGCGTAGGTGAGTTTCCCCGGGTTCGCGCGCGCGAGCGCAACGAGATCCTGCACCGTCTTCACGGGCACCGACGGATGCACGAACAGGTACAGCGGCGTCGTGAACAGCAGCGACACCTGCGAGAAGTCCCGCAGCGCGTCGTACGGCGGCTTCTTGCGCAGGATGGGCGTCAACACCTGGCTGTCCTGCGTCGAGACAAACAGCGTGTGGCCGTCCGGCGTCGCGCGGGCGGCAGCCTCCCCGGCGATGGTGCCGCCCGCACCGGGCCGGTTGTCGACGATCACCTGCTGCCCGAGACGGCTGGAGAGGCTTTCCACGTACACCCGCGCGACGATGTCGACGAGGCCGCCCGGCGCTCGCGGCACGATGACACGCACGACGCGGCTCGGGTAATCCGGCGCCGGCGGCACGCCCTGCGCGCAGGCCGCACCGGCCGGCAGCAGGATCCCGCCGGCAACGAACAGGGATCGGGAAACACGCTTCAGCAGCATCATGGTCGCACTCCTGAAAATGTAGGCCCGCAGCCTCGATACCGATGGACAGTCAATCGCTAACCGACGTTGCGAGCAAACGCGCGCAACCAGCTTTCGCCGAGCACGAGGCGCAGGTCGGATTCGTCCCAGCCGCGATCCATCAGCCGTTGCGTGAGATTCGGCAGTTTGCGGATCGTTTCGAGATCGCGCGGATACGGCTGATTCAGGAAGTCGTCGACGCTGCCGAAAATATCCGGCCGCAGCGTGCGGTTGCGGCGCGACTGCGGCAGAATCGTGCCGGCGTCCTTGTAGCCTTCGACGTAATCGAGCCCGAGGCCCACGTGTTCGGCGCCGATCGCGCGCACGAGGTAGTCGAGATGCGCGAGCATGTCGTCAAGCGTCGGCGCCGGATGCTTCACCGATCGCGGCAGGCCGCAGAGCCCGATGACGCCGCCCTTCTCCTTCAGCAGCGCCAGCACCTCGTCTTTCTTGTTGCGGTCGTTCGCAACCACCGAATAGGCGTTGGCATGCGTGACGCACGGCGCGCGCGCGCGTTGCGCAGCCTCGAGCGTCGTCTGGTGCCCTGCATGCGAAAGATCGAGCATCATCGGCAATTCGTTGACGGCGTCGACGAACTCGCGCCCGAGAAACGTGAGCCCCCCGTTGCGGATCTCCGCGCAGCCGTCGCCCAGCAGGTTGCCGAAACTGTACGCGAGCCCGAGCACGCGGTAGCCGAGGCGATGCAGCAGCGCGACGCGCTTCAGGTCCTTCTCGATCATTTCGGCGGCTTGCGTGACGAGCACCATCGCGATCCGGCCCCGCTCCCGCGCGGCGCGGATTTCCGCCGCCGTGGTCGCGAGCGCAAGATGCGGGCTGCCGGCGATTTTTTCGAGCGCGATCTCCGTGCGCTGCAGCGTCGCGTCCCACGTGGCGTCCGACACCACGCTCAGGAACGCCGCGTTCACACCGCCTTCGATGAGGCCCGCGGTGTACGGCTCGTCGAGCGTGTAGTACGGCGTCAGCGAATCCAGCACCAGCGCGCGCGCGTGAAAAGCGCGCGCGCTGTCCCCGATGGCGGGCGTTGCCTGTGTCATGCGATTTCGGGCTCCGGAAGTTCTTGTATGATTTCAGTTTAGCATTCTCCGGACCGCCGTTTGAAATACTCGATACTGTCCCTCGCCCGCAACGCGCTGACCGGCCACCGTCGATGGCCGCGCGCGTGGCGCAATCCGGAGCCGAAGCGGTCGTACGACGTCGTGATCGTCGGCGGCGGCGGACACGGGCTCGCAACCGCGTACTACCTCGCGCGCCGCCACGGCATCACGAACGTCGCGGTGCTCGAGAAGGGCTATCTCGGCGGCGGCAACACCGGGCGCAACACGACGATCGTGCGCTCGAACTACTTTCTCGATGCCAACGCCCATTTCTACGAACACGCGCTCAAGCTGTGGGAAGGATTGTCGGCGGACCTCGATTTCAACGTGATGTACAGTCCGCGCGGCGTGCTGAACCTTGCGCACTCGTACGCGGACCTCGACGCCTACGCGCGGCGCGGCAACGCGATGCGGCTGAACGGCATCGACGCGGAACTGCTGACGCTCGACGCGGTGCGCGCGATGGTGCCGTTGCTCGACTGCTCTCCGCGCGCCCGCTACCCGATCATGGGCGGACTGCTGCAGCGGCGCGGCGGCACCGCGCGCCACGATGCGGTGGCGTGGGGCTACGCGCGCGCCGCGGACGCGCTGGGCGTGGATGTCATCCAGCAGTGCGAGGTCACCGGTTTGCGGCGCAACGGCAATCGCATCGACGCAATCGAAACCACGCGCGGCGTGATCCGCGCCGGGAAAACGGGACTCGCCGTGGCGGGCCATACGGGACACGTCGCGGCGATGGCGGGCCTGCGGCTGCCGATTGAAACCCACGTGCTGCAGGCGCTCGTGTCGGAACCCGTGAAGCCGGTGCTCGATACCGTCGTCACGTCCGGCGCCGTGCATTTCTATGTGAGCCAGTCCGACAAGGGCGAACTCGTGCTCGGCGGCGACATCGACTTCTACAACTCGTACGGCCAGCGCAGCAACCTGCCGCCCGTCGCGCATGCCGTGCAATCGCTCGTGTCCCTGTTTCCTTGTTTCAGCCGGCTGCGCATGCTGCGCACCTGGGGCGGCGTCATGGACATGAGCATGGACGGCAGCCCCATCATCGGCAAGTCCCCGATCGACAACTTGTATCTGAATTGCGGCTGGTGCTACGGCGGATTCAAGGCGACGCCCGCGTCGGGCTGGTGTTTCGCGCACACCATCGCCAACGACCGTCCCCATGAACTGAACGCGGCGTTCCGCCTCGACCGCTATGCGACAGGCCGCACGCTCGACGAAAAAGGCGCGGGGCCGTACCCGTGGCTGCACTAGGATTGCGATCATGATGCGTATTCCCTGTCCGCACTGCGGTCTTCGCGACGTGACCGAGTTCGGCTACGGCGGCGACGCAAACCTGCACCGCCCGCCCGACCCCGATGCGTGCACCGACGCGCAGTGGGCCGACCATCTGTACGTTCGCGACAATCCGCGCGGGCCGCACGACGAACTGTGGCAACACACGGCCGGCTGCCGGCGCTGGATCGCGGTGCGCCGCGACACACTGACGCATGAAATTCTTGCCGCCGCCGCGCCGGGCGCGTTGCCGCCGCGATGACGAATCAACCGTTCCGGCTCGCGAACGGCGGGCTGATCGACCGCTCGCGACCGCTCGCCTTCGCGTTCAACGGCAGGCCTCTTGCGGGATATGCGGGGGACACGCTGGCGTCCGCACTCGTCGCGAACGGCGTCACCCTCGTCGGACGCAGCTTCAAGTATCACCGCCCGCGCGGCATCGTCGGGGCGGGCGCCGAGGAACCGAATGCGCTCGTGCAGCTCGACACCGGCGCACGCACGGAACCCAATCTGCGCGCGACGCAGATCGAACTCCGAGATGGCCTCGTCGCAAGCAGCCAGAACTGCTGGCCCTCGGTGGGCTTTGACATCGGCGGCATCAACGACCGCCTTTCGGAACTGCTTCCCGCCGGCTTCTATTACAAGACGTTCAAGTGGCCTGCGTCGTGGTGGCTGCGCTACGAGCACTGGATACGCCGGTCGGCCGGCATGGGGCGCGCGCCGGACGCGCCCGACCCGGATCGTTACGAACACGTGCACGCGCATTGCGACGTGCTCGTCGCGGGCGCCGGTCCTGCCGGCCTGTCGGCCGCACTCGCGGCGGCGCGCACCGGCGCCCGCGTGGTGCTCGCCGATGAAGGATTTTCGTTCGGGGGCACGCTGCTCGCCGGGCGCGCGGCGATTGACGGCCGGCCCGCGAGCGACTGGATCGCCGCGACCATGGCGGAACTGCGTTCGCATGCCGACGTGACGCTGCTGCCGCGCGGCACGGTGTTCGGCTACTTCGATCACAATCTGCTCTGCATCGCCGAGCAGGTCGCGAATCCGGCGCGCCACGCGCCGCGCCAGCGCCTGTGGAACGTGCGGGCAAAGCAGGTCGTGCTCGCGACCGGCGCGATCGAGCGCCCGCTGGTGTTTGCCGACAACGACCGGCCCGGCGTCATGCTCGCGTCCGCCGCGCGCGCGTACGTCAACCGCTACGCGGCGTGCCCGGGGAAAACGGCGATCGTATTCACCAACAACGACAGCGCCTATGCCGCGGCGCTCGACCTGCATCATGCCGGCATCTCGGTCAGCGTGATCGACGCGCGTCCCGATCCTGCCGGCGATCTGCCGCGGCGCGCGCGCGCGCAGGGTATCGACGTGCAGGCCGGCCATGTCGTCGTGCGCGCGCGCGGTGCGCGGCGCGTGCATGCCGTCGACATCGCGCCGTACGACGGCCGCGCGGACGACACGGCGATACGCACGGTGCCGTGCGACGTGGTGTGCCTGTCGGGCGGCTACAGTCCTGCGGTGCACCTGCACTCGCAGGCCAGGGGAAAACTGCGCTTCGACGCGCGAATCGCCGCGTTCGTTCCCGACGGCACGGTCCGGGCGTCGCGCTCTGTGGGCGCTGCGAACGGCACGTTCGGACTCGGCGCGTGTCTGGCGGAGGGCTATACCGGCGGCGCCGCAGCGGCGAGCGCAGCCGGCCTGGGTACGCCGGCACACTGGCGCGCTCCAGAAATAGTTGAAGAAAATCAAGAAGATATGCTTTCGGTATGGGATGTGTCGCTGCCGCGCAGGCGATCGGCGAAGCGATTTGTCGATTTCCAGAACGATGTCACCGCCGACGACATCGCGCTCGCGGCGCGCGAAGGCTACGGCGCGGTCGAACATCTGAAGCGTTACACGACGCTCGGAATGGGCACCGATCAGGGCAAGCTCTCCAACGTGAACGGATTGGCGATATTGTCCCGGCTGCTCGATGCGCGGATACCGGATGTCGGCACCACGACGTTTCGCCCGCCCTACACGCCCGTCACGTTCGGCGCGATCGCGGGAAGCGAGATCGGCGCGGCGTTCGATCCCGTGCGGCTGACGCCGCTGCACGACTGGCACGAGCAGGCTGGAGCACGCTTCATCAACGCCGGCCTGTGGCGGCGCGCGCAACTGTACCCGCGCCCCGGCGAATCCGATCTCGATTGCGTGAACCGCGAGGTGCTCGCGGTACGCAACGGCGCCGGCATCGTCGACGTATCGACGCTCGGCAAGATCGATATCCAGGGCCGCGACGCGGCCGAATTCCTGGAGCGCATCTACGCCAACACGTGGCGCACGCTGCCGGTCGGGAAGGCGCGCTACGGCATCATGCTGCGAGAAGACGGCATGGTGTTCGACGACGGCACGACCACACGGCTCGGCGAACGCCACTACCTCATGACGACGACCACCGCAAACGCGGCACGCGTAATGTCGTGGATCGAGTACTGGCTGCAGGTGCACTGGCCGGAACTCGACGTGCATGCGGTGTCCGTGACCGAGCACTGGGCCGGCGTCGCGCTGGCCGGGCCGCATTCCCGCGAGATACTGGCCGCGCTTGCGGATGGGGACATCGGCGACGGCGCGCTGCCCCACATGGGTTATTGCGCGTGCCGCGTGGCCGGAATCCCGGCACGCGTCTTCCGGATCAGTTTTTCAGGCGAGCGCGCCTACGAGATCAACGTGCCTTCCGACCACGCCGTCGCGCTCTGGGAAGCGCTGCTCGACGCGGGCAAGTCGCGCGGCATCACCGCGTACGGCACCGAGGCGATGGGCGTGCTGCGCATCGAAAAAGGGCACGTCGCGGCGATGGAACTCGACGGGCGCACGACGCCGGACGACCTGGGACTTGCGCGCATGGTGAGTCCGCACAAGGATGGACCCGGCAAGCGCGCGTTGCGGCGCGAGGCGCTCGCCGGCCCGGGTCGCAGGCAACTCGTAGGACTGATGCCGGTGGACGGCGCGACACCGATTCCGCGCGGGGCACAACTCGTGGCGGACCCGCACCGCGCCGCGCCCAATCCGATTTTCGGACACGTGACCGCCACGTGTTACAGCCCGGTGCTCGCGCGGCCCATAGCGCTCGCGCTGCTCGCGGACGGTCGTTCGCGCCATGGCGAAACGCTGCACGCCGCCGCGCCGCTCGCCGGTGCGTGCGTCGCGGTCCGGATCATGAGTCCGGTGTTTTACGACCCGGACGGGGTGCGGGTGCGTGGCTGAAATCACGCTGCGGCGCGTCAGCGCGCTCGAACCCGTGTACCGTGAAGGCGTGTACGGCGCCGCGTGCGAAGCGCCGGGCATCGTCATCCGGGAGCGCCGCGGTCTGCTGCTGCGTGTGGTCCGCGGCGATCCCGGCGCAGCCGGCACGGCCGTCACCGTGCTCGCTCTCGCGCTCGCGCCGGGAGAATGGATGGTGTCGTCACCGGAAAACGGTGCCACGCCCGCGCTCGACGCGTGCGTGGTCGTCGACGTGAGCCATGGGCGAACGGTGTTGCGCATCTCCGGCAACGATGCGCGCAGGCTGCTCGCAAAAGGCTGCGCGCTCGATGTCCACCCTGCCGCATTTGCCGCGAACGCCTGCGCGCAGACGGCGATCGCCCGTATCAACGTGCTGATCCACCGAGTCGGCGACGGAGACGCATACGACCTCTATTGCGCGCGCAGCACCGCGCGGTCGCTGTGGCACTGGATTACGCAGGGCGCCGCCGAGTACGGCTATCGTGTCGACCCGCCGCTGCTCGAAGGCGGAACGGGGCGTTGATCGCGTGCCCGTCAGTCTTGCACGCGGCGCGCCGTCACTCCGGTAACGTGGGTCTTCGCGGGCCTCGGAACCCAGTCGGGCGGATTCCAGAAGATGTGCGGGCCGATTTCGTCGACGCGATTGAGCCCGAGCTGCGCCATGATACGGTCCATTTCGGTCTGAAAAACCTCGAGCGCGCGATAGGCGCCGGCTTCACCGGCGGCGGCGGCGCCATAAAGCGTCGGACGGCCTGACATCACCATGTCCGCGCCCATCGCGATGGCTTTCACGAGATCCGAGCCGCGCCGCGCGCCGCTGTCGATGATGATTTTCAACCGGTCGCCGACCGCCCGGCGGACTTCCGGCACCACCTGGAGCGGGGCCGGCGCGCTGTCGAGGTAACGGCCGCCATGGTTGGACAGGACGACGCCGTCCATGCCGTTATCGGCGGCGAGCACGACGTCTTCCCAGCTCTGCAGCCCTTTGACCAGCATGTGACCCGGCCAGATATCGCGGATGCGCTTGATGTCGTCCCAGCACTGGGCGTCGGACTTGGTAAGCTCGTGATCGGTGGGCTTGTCGGTGAGCTTGCTCGCGATTTCCGGGGGATAATTCGCTTTCGTGAAGGCGCCGCGCTTCAGATACTGCGGCGCGAGCACGCGCATGCACCAGCCGGGATTGGCGAGGACCTGCGCGATCAGCCTCGGCGTATAGCGCAGCGGCATCGAGAAACCGTTTTTGCGGTCGTGTTCGCGATTGGCGCCTACCGAACCGTCGACGGTGACGAGCAGCGTGTTGAATCCGACCGACTTGATGCGCTCGACGAAAGCCAACCGAAGCTTCTTGTCCACCCACATGTAAAGCTGGAACCAGAGATTGCCGCCGGCCGCCTCGAAAATTTCCTCCATCGGCGTCAGCGAGTTGGTGGCCACCGTGCACGGCACGCCCATCCGCGCCGCCGCCTTCGCCAGAGCGATCTCTCCCTGGTCGCTCATCAATCCCGCCGATGCCGTCGGCGAAATCGCGTACGGCATCGCGATCTTCCTGCCGAAGATCTCGATCGCGGTCGAGCGCTTCGAGACATCCTTCAGGACCCGGTTCCTGATCTTGAGCGACCGGTACACCTCGCGGTTGTGCTGGCGGGCGATTCCGTCCTCCGCGGCGCCGTCGATGTATTCGAATATGCCGCGCGGCAGACGCTGCTTCGCCATCAGCCGGAGATCCTCGATGTTGCAAAGACCCAGATCGCAACTACGCATGGCGAAATCCGTTCGTTTCATTCATGGCGCACGGGCAACCGTTACTTGGCGGCCGTGACGACGATTTCCACGAGCGTCTCCGGGCTTCCGAGCTCGACGGCGACGCAGGCGCGCGTGGGCGGATTCTTGAGATCGATCCAGGCGAGCCACGCTTCGTTCATCGCCGCCTTCTGCGCCATGTCCGAAATATAGACGGTGGCGGACAGCAGCCTGGACTTGTTCGTGCCCGCCTTCGCGAGCAATGCATCGATCCGTTTCAATACCTGCTCGGTCTGCTGCTTCATGCCGACCGACCGGTCCTCCGCCGTCGTGCCGGCGATGTACACGGTGCCGTTGTGCTCGACCGCCTTGCTCAGGTGCCCGCTGATATCGTGTCGCACTATGCTCATTTCGGTGTTCTCCCCAAATCGAAACAGGTTCTACAGCTTGATGTTTGCAGCGCGAACCACGTCGCGCCACTTCGGAATCTCGGCGTTCAGGTGCTCGGCCAGGCGCTCGGGCGCCCCGCCGGCCAGATCCGCGCCCAGCGCGGCAATCCGATCCATCACGTCGCGCTGCGCGAGTGCTGCCGCCAGCTTCCCGTTGACCTCCGCGACGATGGCGACCGGCGTTCCCGCGGGCGCCAGTATGCCCCACCAGGTGCTCGCCTCGAATCCCTGGATCGCCGACTCCGCGATCGTCGGCACGTCCGGCAGCATTGCGGAACGCTTCTCGCCGGTCACGGCCAGTGCACGCATCCGGCCGGATCGCACGTAGGGCTGCGACGCGGCCGGATTGGCGAACGAGACGTCCACGTGGCCCGCGACAAGATCCAACAGGGCCGGGCCCATGCCCTTGTACGGCACCATCACGATGTTCACCGCGGCCTTGGCCTTGAACAGCTCGGCGGCAAGATGCACCGACGTCGCGATCGTCGTCGCATAGTTGAGCTTGCCCGGCCGCGACCTGGCGAGTGCGATCAGATCCTTCGTCGATTTCACCGGCACCGAGGGATGGACCAGCAGAAGATTCATCGACTTCGCCATGAGCAATATGGGCACGAAGTCCTTGATCGGATGGAAGTTCACCTTCTGGATGTCCGGCAACACCGTCAGGTTGGTGCTCCCGAGCAGCAGCGTGTAGCCGTCCGGCACCGCGCGCGCCGCCATCTCGAAGGCGATCGCGCCGCCGGCGCCGGGGCGGTTGTCGACCACGACCTGCCTGCCCCAGGCATCGGAGAGTTTCTGCCCCGCGACGCGCGCCATGATGTCGTTGCCGCCGCCCGGCGGCGAGGGCACGATCAGCCGGACCGTCTTCTCCGGGTAAGCGCACCACGCCGGGCCACCGGCAGCGAACGCAGCGAGCCCGCAGGCCAGCGTGACGGCGACACGCGTCGCGCGAAAATCAATCATTGGGAGCCTCCCGCTACAGTTCGAGGCAACGATATTCCCCAAGCTTCGGGAATCATACCTCCGGAGACTTGCCCGCGATGGTCGTGCGCAACATTTCAACACCTCTCTGAGCAAGATAGTTTGCTTCAAAACAGGTGTCTACTTTCTGTGGGTAACTCGGATTCATTCAGGGTTCTCTCTTAGCAAATTGCAAAGGAGGGTAGGACCAAGTCAGTGCATTTCGTTACGGCGGTGCAACGCCCAACTAATCGACAAACTAGGTATCCAGTGGTAACACAGGCAGCTTACGAAGATCCTTCGCAAGAATTCGCCCTGGTTCTCGCTGGAATTGATCCACGCTCCTTGCTGCGCGAATACCAACGTAGAAACCGTAATCGAGCATTAATGCCATATACCTTCGACTCGCCTCATGAGGAGTAATACCCTCGTGCAATATGTGCACAAGCCGAAGAGCAATGAGTTTTTGGACACTTTGAAAAAGAGGATCTGAATTCTTAATCTCAAGTAAGAAAGCGTTCTTGCGCTGTTCGGTGACGCAAAAGTCTCGAACACGATCTAAAGACCTAGCAACTTGCTCTCGCCCAGAGGTAGCATCGAGATCAATCTCTCGGAGCTTTGCTTCGGCCATCTCTGACGCAGCCGCATTCACGCTACTCGCAGACACTTGTCGCTCCCCTTTCGCCGAACCCTTCTGCAGCGCGAGCGAAAACAAGCTCATCGCATCTCTAGGCACTGCCGCCGCAACCCAAACAAGTCGAGAAAGCGCCAAATCATTGGCGAGATAAAAAATGTCCGGCATCCCGCAATAACGAGCATGGGCATCCAAAATTCCAAGAATATGCTTTTTAGAGCGATCTGGCATCGTGAGGTTGTAATCCAACTTCAGTAGCTGCACATCTTGTGTGGGCTCTAACCCCGTGCGAGAGGCACTGTCCCAGGGTCTACACAATTGCTCAATCGCCGATGCCTTAATGAATCCTCTATTTCCACGCGTTGCTGAGTACACGGCCCCCAATAAACGAGGTTGTTGCTCCGCGCTCAATACATGTAAGTCATCGAGAAATATGGAGAATGCCGAACCAGTTCGGACTGATCTAGAAAAGAAACTGCGAATTCTTGGCACGATGCCAGAAAGGTGGCGCAAGATGGATCCACTCTTAACATTCGCGAGATCATTTAGCGCCCTTGCCAGTGCATTCTTCTCGTTGTTAGGGTCGACAACAAAAGGGGACAGTTGATCTACACACTCGGCGAGTACACTCGCGATGACAGCATCATCTGCTCTACCTGCATAGGTCTGCAATGCAACCCAGGCAAAAGGTTGTCTGTTTCGCTTCAACCCATTCATCGCATATGCTAAGAGGCTAGATTTTCCTGAGCCGCGCCTCCCATAAACCAAAAAATTCGCATTCGCAGTAACCTGATGCTCCAAATTTGTTACTGACTTCGTATAACGCGAAAAGAAATCATCTTCGAAGCTATGCCTATCTATTGTCAGACTCTCGGAAATAGTTGCGACAAGTAGTTCCGCTTCTGGAGTTGCCAAGCGATTTGCTGGCTTTTTCTGGCGCCTTACAAATGTCGTTCGCTCCTTGAATATATTTTTCTCCGGGAGACTTTCTAGAGTCTGCTCAAGAAGGCGATAGAAACGCTCCGCTGGCTCAGCAACTTGAAAAATCAAGTAGGCGCCATCCGATCGATCCCGGACCTCATACGATAACTCAACTGAATTCAGTTTCTGAGCAAGCATGCGAACTACTTCCTGCACATCAGAACTATTTTTTGCAGCGACGCTAGCGTTAGTCATATCCGTAGACCTCGACCCGAAAAATATGCTTTCGTATCTTTCATGAATTCGCCAACTAAAGCATGGGCATCAGACACCGTGAGGATCAAATCACGCTCAGCAGACGAGTGACTATAGTCGGCAAGATTCCGATCCTCGCGTAGCGTCTTAAGCTTGTTGCTGTATGTTGCAGAATTTGGAAAACCAGCCGGAATATTACCTATCTGCTGATGGTCAGTCGGATCAGTTGTAAAAATCCCATCGCAATGCAAACGAACTGAACGCGAAAAGCAATATGCTGCGTAGTAGTACCTCGATACTTTTTGTCGCCAGTGGGTCGATGAACAACTTTTCGCGAATTCAAAGTGTTCAACCCCCAATCGATAAAGTTGAATAACATTTTGATCTATTTCTTTCTGTAGGGCCGCCTGCGATTTCTTACTCAATAAATGACGAATATTCTCCAACATACGTCGAACATTTGATGACGCCAGAAGTATATGCGGGCTGCGGAGCTTCATACTTACTCTTGATTGCGTGAAATAAGGGCTTCAATAGAAGACATTTGGTCAGCGTTGACCTCATAACCAAACCTTACAATTCTATGGCGCCAACTGAAGGGGCTCCCATCTTCTGAACATACAGCAGCACCTTCAGGTTGGTCCGTCCAAGGAGCAGTGTGCAGCCGTCCGGCGCCGGGGCAGTTGTCCATCATCACCAGCCTACCTCAGGCATCGGCAAGCTTCTGGTCCACCAGGCGTGCCATGACATCGCGCGAAAATCAATCATCGCAATTCCCCCGTGAGGTCCGCCGCTGCCTGGAAACACGCGAGTCGTATCGTAGCGCGATTGCCGGAGCGTGCACAGGATGGCACGCCCGCGAGCCCGCGACGGGATTTCGCAGGCCGCCGCCGAGTTGCGGTATCGTGTCGGTTCGCGGCTGCGCGAAGGAGAACGCGGATGCTGAAGCACCGAACCATCATGCTGTTGCTGTACGGTTTCGCCGCGGCATCGTTCGCGCACGCGCAAACGATGCCGGAGTGGAGGCCCGCCAAGGCCATCGAGATCATCGTCGGCGTTTCGCCCGGCGGCGGCATCGACCGCACGGCGCGGTTCGTCCAGAAGCTCCTGCAGGAACGCAGGCTCGTCGAAGTGCCGGTCTCGGTCGTGAACAAACCCGGCGGCGGCAGCACGATCGCGCAAGCCTACATGAATCAGCATGCGGGCGACGGCCACTACTGGGAGATCTCGGCGACGTCGCTGCTGACGAACGATATTCTCGGCAAGACCAAATTCACCTACCGTGATTTTTCCGCGATCGCGATGCTGTACGACGAGTACATCGGCATCGCCGTGCGCACGGATTCGCCGCTCAAGTCGGGCCGCGATCTGCTGGAGGCCTGGAAGGCGAACCCGGAGACGCCGATCGTCGGCATTGCAACGAGCGCCGGCAACACCAATCACATCACCGCGGCGATGATCGCGAAAGCGGCCGGCGCGGACGTGCGCCGGCTCAAGATCGTCGTCTTCGGTTCCGGCGGCGAGGCGATGACCGCGCTGCTCGGCGGCCACGTCGGCGTCGTCGCGACGCCGTCCGCCAACCTGCTGCCGCACATGCAGGCCGGGCGCATGCGCATTCTCGGCGTCGCGTCGCCCCGGCGGCTCGAGGGCGCGCTCGCAGTCGTGCCCACGTGGCGCAACCAGGGAGTCGATGCTGTGGTCGCGAACTGGCGCCCGGTGATCGGCCCGCGTGGGCTGTCGACATCGCAGGTCGCGTACTGGGAAGACGTGCTTGCCAGGCTCAGCAGCACCCCGGAATGGCGCGCCGAGCTCGCGCGCTCGGGTGGCGTCGGCAATTTCATGGGCAGCCGCGACCTCGTACGCCATTTCGAATCGCAACATGCTGTTTTCAGGGAAGTTTTGAGCGATCTCGGACTCGCGAAGTAGCGCGGCGTCCGGGTTGTGGAAGGCGCGCGCTGTTGTGTATCATGCGCCACCCGCCGGTTCCGGCCGCGGCATCACCCCCGACAGGAGAAGAACCATGCCCAACACGTATCTGCCGCGCCTGTGCGCCGCGGCACTTGGCTTCACGCTGCTCGCGACCGCGGCCGCGTTCGCGCAGACCTACCC